>JAGVOD010000019.1 GCA_020052935.1 archaeon
AGATCAAGCAAAACAATACAGATTATCTACGTTTATCAACGACTAGAAAGTTATCATACCACCAGTCTATAGCGAAGCGATGACTGGTGGTTCTTGATTCCGTCGAGAACCTCCGAGACATAGTAATCGAACGAGCGGTCCTGGATTGGTCGCAGGTCCCGCACATGGACCCAACCCACTTGTATGACGCGCTTCCAACAGTCGCAGGCAGGCCCTTCGTATTCTTCGCAGAGATGCTCCACTCCGATATGATGGAGCTGGCGAGAGTGGCAAGGCACTCCTTGATCGGAAAATGGGGAGACGCGACAGGCAACCACCACTCTGCCTATGCACTAGGTATAGACGGCCCGATGCTCCAAGAGGCATACTGCAAGAGACTGGGCCTGAGGTCCATGTCGGCATCAGCACAGATACCTGCGAGGGAATACCTGTTCGACGTCTACGCTGCGATGGCAAGGACAGCAGGCACAATACATAATCTCGCGCGCTACATCAGGTGGGGAAGAAGCGAGGACGTGGGAATATTCAGGTTCCCGCTCGGCAAGAAAGGCAGCTCAGCTATGCCGCATAAAGACTCCAAGGGAGGCAACCCGACTTCAGAGGAGCAGGCTGGCTCATACTTCCAGTACATGCAAGGCGTGCTCGCGACAGCTATGGCATCAATACCATTCAGCTACGCACGTGACCTGGAAGCATCAGCTGCAGAGAGGATAAACCTCGAAGGGATGTTCAAGTTCGGCGACCACACCATAAGGAATATGGCTTCGGTCATGAACAAGCTCATACTAGATGAAGAGAGGAGCAAGGAAAGAGTGGCGAGGACATACGGTGTCACGACTGCACAAAGGCTGATGACTTACCTCACAGACGGCAGATTCGTGAGCAATCCCATGCCGAGAAGCGAAGCGCACGACCTTACAGCAAAACTCGCGACTGCTGCGTTCGATGGCAAGAAGGAGTTCTTCGAGTTATGCAGGCAGCATCCAGAGGTAACCGCGCGAGTGCCTGAGGAAAAATTGAGGCAGATAACAGACCCGTTCGAGTACGTGGCCGAGAGCAGGCTCCTAGTGAATGCGGCGTGGCATATGCGTGGAACGAAGATGAAGATAGACCTATAGAACCCAAATCTTTTACTTTTTATTTTCACTCTTCCCCGTAATCCCTGAGGCTTATCTGGCCTTTCCTCTTGTTCTCAGGCACGATGGCTTTCTCCAGATCCTCTCCGACCTGGCTCTTGATGTCCAGCGAGATGGACTTGCCGATAAGCTGCGTAAGCGTGGTTACGTCTGCCTTCTTTATGTCGCCGAGGTCGCGGATGCCTGCGTTGTATAACTTTCTTGCTCTTACGCGGCCGATGCCTTTGAGTCTCAATAGCGGTATCAACTCCTCTTTCACGCCGTACTTCAGCCTGAATCTCAATTTGACGATGTGCTTTATCACGTCCTGCATGCCCATGAGCTTGGCAAGCTCCTCTGAACCATAAAGAAGCCAGTCAGCATGGTCGATCTTCGCCCTTGTCTCGCCAGGCCTCACGTTGTATTCCTCATAGAGGAACTCCTCGTCCTTCTCATCTATCCAGTCCAGCAGGACAAACGCGGTCTTGACAGAGTTTATGAAATCATCATACTCAGGCTCGTAGATGCTCGGCTCCTTCTGTACAAGGTCAGAAGCGAATTTCGCAAACTGCTCATTGAACTTGTCGAACTCGCTGGTCTTGACCTTTATCAGCGGACGCATCTCAAGCGTATTAGATACCATCTGCAACAGCGAGAACGGGCTTAACGCGATAGATGCCGAGCGGCGGATGCACTTTATCAGATGATGCGCAGTGAGCGGGTCGATGTAGAGCTGCGCGACCCTTCTGCCGAGCAATGTCGCGCGTATCCTGCCTTCCTCTTCCTCGAGCTTGGAGGCGTCGACAAAACCATCACGCTTCTTGCTAATGATGAACTCATACCTCTCGAGAAGGTCAAGCATCTTGTCGATTATGGTCTCAAGCTTGTGCATGTCCTTGAACTGGTATGCCCAGAAAGTCCTTGAGAAGAAATCCATGATATCCTTTTTCGACCTGACGAACTCGGTGGCGATGAGGGAGAGGAGGTAGGTCCTGAGGACCGGCTCGACAGCGAGCTTCGAGTATATTTCTTCAGGCTCGCCAAGAACGTATTTTTCGTGGATTTTTTCTTTGTCATCCTCGCTGGCGGCGATGCATATGGCTTCGCCGAACTTGTCGAACTTAGGCCTGCCTGCACGGCCAGCCATCTGAAGATACTCAAGAACAGGTATGTACTGCATGCCGCCCCAGCCAGTCTCTGAATAGCGCTTCAGGTCACGGATGATGGTGCGGAATGCAGGCAAGTCTACGCCTGCTGCCAAAGTCGGAGTGCAGCAGATTATCTTGACATTGCCTCTCCTGAACTCATCTTCAACAATCTCCCTCTGCTTGTGGGTCAGGCCAGAATGATGGAAAGCGATACCCTTGACAGCGCACCTCGCAAGACGCTCGCACTGCTTTGTCGGCTTCTGTATCGCTGCGAGGATGTCTGTCGCGACAACATCACCAACAGGAGAAGGGTCTTTCATCTTGACAGCGATGTCCTCAGCGCACTTCTCAGCAGACTTCTTGCTGCTGACAAACACCAAGGCCTGCTTGCCCATCTTCATCGTATCGAGGGCTAGGTTGACGAGATCATTCGAGAACTTCTGCTCTACATCGATTGGTTCGCGAGAGGGCATGGTGCTAAAAAAGTGAAGGTGGTTTAAATAGGTTGTTAGTAGCCTAAAGAACAGAATGAGCCCGCCGAGATCCAGGAACAGCCTCTCTTGCCAAGCTGGCGAGCGCCATCCAGTGCTGTCTCACTACGTTCGACAGCACGCTATAGAAAGGAGAATGAGCCCGCCGAGATTCGAACTCGGGACCACTCGATCTCCGCGCTTCCGCTTGTGCGCCTTTGCGCTTCGCGAAAGGTATCAGTCGAGCGCTCTAGCCAGGCTAAGCCACGGGCTCAGATGAAAAGATTAAGGATCCCTGCAATGAGAGATTGCGGGGATACGCCATAAAAATGCGCCCCTGACCAGACTCGAACTGGTGACCTTGCGGTTAACAGCCGCACGCTCGAACCGCTAAGCTACAGGGGCATAACCCCGTCAACTAGCACTTTTAGGGGTATTTATAAAAGTTTCGCAGAATACTCGCCACGGCCTGAGATTACCTGTACGTGATGTATAACGCAATCAGGTTCGTCATCAGCGCGACAATCACGAAAAAGCCGAAGTTCAGCAACACATCGCTCAACAAGGCCTTCCTGCTCTTCTTCATGCGCCTCGCGACATATAGGCTGCCCAGAGGCATGCCATACAGGAAAATCAGGGTCGCTGTCACAATCAACAGGTCAGAGCTCTTTGCCGAAAAGTAGAACGCGATGCCCAACAGGAAATACGCCAACTGGTTTATCGGAGTGGTCTCATTCGTAAAATACAGGAACACGCTCGAAGCGACACCGAGCAGGATGAGCACGAAAAGATTCGCGCCATAAGCATAAAGCAGAACCAAGATGAGGAATACCAAGACTGTATTCGCAAAAGCCCTGAAGTAGGCCTTGCCAGGCTTAAGCTCCTCAGGAGCGATGAACGCGAGGAGCGCGCCGACGTACACTCCCATGAACGCAAATATCAGAGTAAGAACATAGGTTATCATGTAAGATACATTAGCTCCTAAAACCAATTCACCCACCTCTTTTTCAAGGCACAAAAGCGGTTTTTAGTATTTAAATGTTTGGATTGGTGAGGGTAATTAACCGACAGCAGCGCTGCTGCCTGACTCGGCTTGCTCAGTTCCTTCACAAGCCTCGTGACGACACGCGCGTCTTACCTGTTTTGGCCTATGAGCTATGCAGGTTGCTTTTACGCGCTAAACAGTCGTCACCGGCAGCAGCGCTGCTGGAGCATCAATTTTTCCAGGCACTATGTCCCCATTGTATAAGAAGATCAACGCCCTTTATGTCTGGAGTGTCGCAGGCGCCGAAACAAGAGCCTGCCCATATCGATACCTTGGCTCCTGTGTTGGACTTGAGAAAATCGACAATCTCTTTTGCCTTCGGCTTAAGGCCGTCAGGCAGCTGGATACATACAGATTTGGCTTTCTCTTTCTTTATCATCTCTGCTGCGCGCTCTAGCTCAAGGTCGTATTGCATGATAAGAAGAAAAGAAGAGGTGTTTAAATATGTTGTTTTTCTTGATCGTCAGTTCCAAGATAGCATACCTTGTCGATGACAGGGCCAAGTTGCTTAAGGACGAGCCGGTCAGCCTGATCAGGCGTAAGCACGCGCTGGTCGACAGCACCACCGAACAACGCTTCAGCAATGGGCCTATAATCGCCCGTCCTGCAAGACTCTAGAAATTTGCAAGGAGTGCGGCAAAGTTCATCTTCACCCATGAGAATCTTGAAGAGTCCGCCGGCTTCCAAGTCACTGAAAACCTGCGCAGCCTTATCTATAAATGTGTCCCCGTACTTTGGCCTGAGCGTGTCCAAGAACTCGCGTCTCTGCTGCTCGTCTAATGACATATAATGCACCGCTACCTTAAGATGATGCGGTCTTATCTCTCTAATCTCCACTTGTCTAAACCTCCCTAAATGCAGCGTAGCCCGCTAATACTTAAGGCTTCTTGTGATAGAGAACCCTATTCTTCTCTGCCATGCTGTCGACGACCCACAGCCTATCTACCTTCTTCGCCAACGGCTCGAATACAGAATCCAGGTCGCGGCTGAGCGCATCAACGACCTTCTGCCTGTCACCGCCAAACTCTTCGTGATAACGTGTGTCAAGTATCTCGGGTATGTTAGAAATGTAAAGCACCAGGTTCTTCATCTGATATTCATCAATAAGAATCTCTGCCTGGTCGACAAACCCGTTGAACAGGTCAGCATTGAAACCACGTATGTGGTTGCCGCGCGCCATCTTCTGCAGCTTCGCAAAATTCGGGCCGAAGAACCAAGAGCACATGAACTCATCCCTGCCGCCGCTGAATATCCTCTCCATGTAGCGGGCGATATCGATAGCAGCCTCTCTCCTGAACTCAGGATTGTAGAACACATCGCCGCGCTCCTGCAGCAGCATCGGATCCTCATCTCCCTTCGTGGTGTAGCCGAGCCTTCGCATGAAATTAGCGCCCTGACCTGCGAGCCTCGAGGCAAGAAGCTTCTTGTCGATGTCCATCCGCTTCATCAGCCGGATGGTCTCGTCTATCGACTGCGAAGCCCTCAACTCCTCGCGTTCATCATCTTTCAGGCCGAGCATGTCCATGAAGTGCTCTGTGCCGATCTTGCCGTCCTGGAGAAGACAGAGGCGCAGGCCAAGATAATGCCTGGGCTTGGCTGCGAAATCAAAAAGAAAACCGCGCTCAGCGCCGAGCGAAGCGATGTAGTCCAGGTTCCTGTCTCCACTGCTACTGACGCCCACGTAGTGCAACACTGCGTCCTGCGGCAGATCCTTCCGGATCTCCTTCACCACATCAGCGCATTTCGTCTCGTTCGGCGCGGCATAGAACCGGTTGGTGCTGACCCTGGGCTCGCCTACAGAGAAAGCCTCTGCGAATTCCGCATACTTCATCTGGTCTAGGCGCTTGTTATCCATCTTCACTTGAACTGGTTCATCATGTCGTCCAAGTCGCTGTCGTCCAACACCTTCTTGTTAAGCACGCTCTCGAAAGTCGTCCTGGACTTCCTCATGCTGTGCTTGATCTCAAACAAAAGTTCATCGTCTTCCATTTCACATCTCACCTTTCATATCTTATTGTTTTCTTATCGGATGTTCTCCATCCGAAGTAACGTAAACCAGCTGAGTCTCCTGATGCGGAGAGACCCTGATGCTCACGACGCCGTGCGTCGACAAGACATAGGCTGCGTCGTAGACTCCACCTTTCTCCTTGTCAGGCACAGCCATCATCGCGTCGGCGAAACTCTTCGTGACCCTGCTAACTTCGCTGCCCAAGATGCGCTCACCGACCTCTGTGAGGACTGGCCTGTTATCCTCAATCCTGAAATATGAACCGAAGGCAGGGTGCTGGCTCTTCTGCATGTTCCCTGCCAGGAGCATCAAGATGGTCTGCCGGGCATTGTTGTCATACATAGCCCTCATTTTCCCATCCCTTTCAGCTTCGGGAACCTTCGCAATCTCTGCGGAATAATCCTTTATGCTGAAACCGAACTGCCCTTCCTTAGGCGCAAAATACTTGACTGAGGGAGCAAGCATCGTAAGAGTATCGTCGCTGAGCAATCCGTAATGGATGTCCAGCCTGAAACCTGCGAAATGCTCTGGCACATTGTTGCGCATCTGCAATGTGGCGATAGAGACGTGCTTAGCGAGATAATTGACGAGCGGCTCAAGCTCATTAGCACCTTCTTCTGTTGGGCAGATGCCGTTCTTAACTGCAGGGTCTGGCATGAAGCATCTTCCGATAAGAGGATGATTTATGCTCAGCATATGCGGCGCAATCATTGTCAGCAGGCTGTTGATGGTCCTCTTCGCAGTCTGCCTCATAGCGTCCTCTGTGAGCTTCTTCTCTGCAATGGCTGCAGAATCCACCCTGATATCGCCTGACGCCTTAGGATTAAGATAGACTTTCTTGGAAGTCTTCAGCACGGGGTCCTGGACGCCGTCAGCATCGACATCCTCCTCGACAACGAGGTCTGCATAGAACGGGGCTGGCATCTGCTCTTCGAGCCTCTGCATGCCGTCGACGAGCTCATCACGTATCTCCTTGACAAGAGAGCCGAGCTTCTTCTCGCCCTCTGGCGTGAGTGTGCATGTCTTCTTTATGACCTTGTTGTCCTTCTTCTCTTCAGTGACAGTGATGTATCTCTCCTTGTGCGGGTGTTCCCCTGTGCGCATGTTGCTCTCAATGATGTTAAGAGCATGTGTCTCTGCGCTCTTCTGGTAAGCAGCGAGACGTCCTGCATCATCCAGGCCTGTGGTGTCTGGAAGAGCCTCCCTGACGTAGACAGGCAGGAAATCAGGATCAAGCATGATGTAACTTACTTTTGTATCGCTCTGCTTCAGGCCATCATCCTTGAGGTTGCAATGCACCCTCACGAGACCGCCATCGTCGATGTTCTTCATCTTCATGATCTTCTCTGCGAGCTGATACGCGATGACCCTCGTGAGCCCTGCAAAATGCTCCCTTCCTTCCGGAGTGATTTGGACTCTGTCCTGAAGGTCGCGGCCGAAGAACTTGTCATATTCAGGATGCCTGCTAAGAGAAAGGTTCTTTGCGATGAGACGCCTTCCGACCTCTTCTGCAATTACCTGCGTCAGTGAGGCAAGCTTGTCCTCATCAGTCTCGCCCTCGACCTTCGGCACAGGTATGCTGAACATCTGTTTCTTGGACTCGATATACTTCCTCTTCGTCGATGCGACCTTCATCCTACCTTCTGAGTCGACTTCGTATGCGAGGCAGACCCTTGTTCCTTCCTTGAAATCAGGCTCATTCTCTTCCAGACCTCTCATCAATGCATCGACGCACATGTCGAGGGTCGGCTGGACGGCCTTGCGCTGGGTCTCGTTGAATCTCAGGCTCTCATTGAATCCTTTGGGATTCTTTTCCTCGTCATCAGAGATCTCTAGGACGGTGGTGAAGAACCTATCATGATATTTTGAATTAGAATCTTTGAGGTTCGGCTCGACAATCCTGTTGAGAGCAATACTCTCAAGAGTCTGCTTTAGCTGGAGCCTCTTCGCTTCTTCTCTCTGGGCTTTTTGCACTTCATATTCTTGCTGCTTTCCTGCCTTTATCGCCAGCGCCTCTGCTATGCGTTCATTCCACTTATCTTCTGGTCTCTCCAACACCGGCAGGTCTATCTTCACAGAGTAGCTGCCTTCGGATAGGACTGGCCCTTCAGGAGGGGTTTTTGGATACGTATCGTCAGCACTGTCCTTGCCTTTCGCAGAAGCGTCGTGCGACTCGCCTGTTATCTTGTCATAGATAGAGAAATCATTATGTCTTGCTGAGATCGCGAGAAGATCCCTAAGATAGTCCTTCTGGTCTTCGACACAGCGCGCTACCAGCCTGTCGAAAGTCTCGGGAGAGACTTTCTTAGGAACAACGGGTACAGTATCATCAGTATTGTTAGTTTCAGACACTCTCAAAACCACCTCAACTTATCTACTGGGTAGTAGTTATTGAGGTTATATTTAAGGCTTTTGGTTCTGTGCTCCTTTATAAAGAAAGGCTAAAAAACAAAGAAAAACACGTTAAAACGGCTTTAATTGCCGTTCTTGAACGCCACGACAATCCTTATGATTATGCCCAAAACAAAGCATATCACTGCGGCAATCGATAGGATGTCTGTGATGCCTGTCAGGCCGCTGAAGAAGAAACCTATCGCGGCGATGAGTATCACGAACGCGGCACCGATGAGGAAATTGGCAATGAAACCGCTCTTCCTGTGGTCAGTGTCTTTCTTCGCCAGCTTGCCCTTCTTCGCCTCTACCTTCGCAGACTGCGACTCGTACTTGGCAAGCCTCTTCGAAGCCTTCTTCGCTGCTTTCAACTCCTTGGCATAGACTTTCAGCTCGTGCTTCTTCTCCTTGACGAGCGCGCGCTGCATCTCTACACGCTCCTGCAGCATCTGCACGACATCGACGAGCTTCTCGAACTGCCTCTTGTCGACAGTATCATTCCTGATGGCGACGACGTTCTGCTTCAGCTTCCTGTTGAGCAGGTCGAGGTCAGAGGCCTCTGCCATCCTGTTGTCCATCTCTTTCAGCTCCTTGTGGAGCCTGACGAACTCCTTCTGGACAGTGTCGAGCTCCTTGTGGAACTCATCCCTGTACACGACGAGCTTCAGCTCCTTGTTGACTGCCTTCTCCATCTTCTCGAGGTCGTCGGCATTCGCGAGTATCTTCTTGTCAGTCGCTTCGGACTCTTTCCTCATGCGCTTTATGAGATCATCGAACTTGTCCTTCAAAGCGACGTTGGTCTCGTCCAGCCTCTTCCTCATGTCATCGAAAAGCGAGTGTGTCTCGTCCTTCGTGGCAGACGATTTCGCGAGCTGCGAAAGCGCCTTCGAGCCTGAAGATATGTCTGACTTCAAGCGGTCGAATTCCTTGTTTATGTCGAAGACGAGGTTCTCTGCCTGCTTCTTCGTGACGAGCGTCTTGAGCTCCTTCCTGATATCATCATTATCTGCTGAGAAGCGGTCATTGACCTTCGTGATGTCCTTCGCAAGATCCTCGCGGTTCTTCTCGTTCAGCCTGACGAAGTCCTTGAGAGTAGCCTCGACGCCCTTGGTGAACTGCTCCACTATGGCTGCGATCTTCTGGGACGCGTCTGACATCTTATTGTCGAGCTTCTCGACCTCTCTCGCGAGATCAGAATCGAGAGCGAAACGCTTCTCGCCGAGCTTTATGTCTGCGATGCTGGCCTTGAGCCTGTCGAACTCGCCGTTGATGTCGCGGACAAGCGACTCGACCTGCTCGACCCTGACTTTGCTGGAGACTTCTACTTTGACCTTGTCGAAATCCTTCCTCACGTCTTCAGCGCGCTTGTTCAGCACATCTGTGCGCTTCTCAAGCTCTGCCCTTGTGATAGTATCCTTTATAGAACGTAATTCCTCGATGGCCTTCTTGACCTTGTTGAACTCATCATTGATGTCTGACGCGAGCTGCTTGGTCTGCTCCTCTGTCGAGGCTGTCTTTGAGATCTCTGATACCTTCTTCTTCAGCTCTGCAAGCTCCTTGTCAGTATCTGCAGACTGCTTGTCGAATTCAGAAGATGCGACTGCCTTGCCTTCCAGCTCCTCGAGCTTCTTCTCGACATCCCAGAGCTTCTTCAGGCTCTCATTCAGCTCGCCTATCTTTATCTTGAGTATGTTGAACTTGTCTACTGTGACGAAATCAGACTTGTTCTCCTTGACATTGCTTGACACTTCAGAGAGCTTCGCAGACTGCTGGTGCATGCTCTCCTTCATAGCAGCCATGTCATTCTTTATGTTCAGGAAAGAAAGCTTCAATGCCTCGTCAAGCTCCCTGAAACTCCTTGACTTTGAGAACTCATTTTCCGGTAGTTTGGCCATTATCTAAGCACCTTCAGCTGTTTAATATAGATTATAAACGCTAATCCCCCTTATAACTACTCCAGAAAAACAAAATGATATATAAACTTTGTGGTAGTGAAAGTATATAAACGATTCGGGGTTCTTAAGCAGGGTTAGTGCCTCGCTCGGCTACGCCTCGCTGGCGCCGGCTCGTGCCGCGATACTTTTGGCAGAATCATGACCACCCCCGTAGGGGGCGACCCCCGTCATGAGCAAGACTTCTGGCAATAGGCACTCGCAATATTGGCGCCATCGGCACAAACCCTGCTAGAAGAATCACTTCCTTTTCTGCTTCAAAGGCTTACGCCAGAACTTCTTGCATTCTAAGCAGTAGTAGATGAGCCTATGCTCGTGAGCTCTTACTCTCAGGTTCTTGCCGGGCATCAGGAATGTGTGGCAGTGCGGGCAGAACAATCTCTTGTACTCGCT
>JAGVOD010000006.1 GCA_020052935.1 archaeon
AAGGAGATGGGTGACTTCAAGCTTTAGGTGGTATCATGGCGTATGAGATTGCTTCGGATGTGATTCAGGTCGTGCATAACGTGCTGCTGTTCTTCGCGGCATACTTCGCGATAGCAGTGGTCAGGAATCTTTATTCGAAGAAGCACAAGATCGAGATAATGCACATAAAGAGGAGCGTATTCTCTTGGCTGGCAGCGGGTGTATCTTGCATGGCTCTCGCATTCCTTCTTGACAAGCTGAATTACTTTAGTCCCGGGAGTTTTGCTTGGCTCGTGGACCTATTCTTCGTCGCGAGTTACCTTGCTCTTGCAGCGGCGTTCGCCTATTTTTGGTACCGCTCTGCAAAGCTCCACACCTTGCACATCAAGGAGCCGATATTCATCTTTGGTGTCGTGTGCGGCGTCTTCATCTGGCTGTATTACTTGTTTGTGCTGTCGATAATCCCTGGCAGTGTGGGCATGCCTTTCGGCATCAGGCTGCTGCACTTCTTCTATCCTGTAGCTGTCTCGCTCATCTTCATATTCACGCTTGTCGTGCATCCGAGGATGAAGGCCAATGTCATACGCACGCCGCTGTGGTACATCTCGAACGGCGTCTTCGCTTACTTCATAGGCTACATGATGCATTCTTACTCGTTCTGGAACACGACTCTCAGCTTCTTGCCGATAGTATCATCTGCCTTCCTGCTGCTCAGCGCGTTCCACTTCTGCATAGGTTTCTTCGCCGCGAAGAGGAAGTTTGTGTAAGCAGCGCCGCGGCCGTCGTTGGTCGCGAGCAGAGCGAACGCGACCCTTTCACCGAAGGTGAATTTGCCTGTCAGCCCGCAAGAGCAACAAAATCAGTCACAGAAAGTATTAGATTTCTATTGGATTAGCTTCGCAAGAAGAATCGTCCGGGCGTGGCAACGAACGAGGCGAAGCCGAGTAGGCCGCGGCGCTGCGCTAGTTTCTTGTCTGAGCACTAAATTTATAAATCAACCGAGTTTCTCGCGTCTGGGGTGATAGATTATGGCAGCAACGCCAAAAGGTCCTCAGAAGGTAAGGTTGGATTTCAACATCGACAAGCAGGTCTATGATGATTTTGCAAGGAGCTGCACCAAGGGTGGTTATGCTCCGAACATATTGATCGAGAAGTTGATGAAGAAGTACAACGAGACAGGTCAGATCTGATTGTTTTTTTGGGCCTGTAGTCTAGTGGCTATGACGTCACCTTCACACGGTGGAGGTCGCCGGTTCGAACTGCCTGAGGCACGAAAGTCCGGCCGGGCCCATTTAATAATACAATTTTGCCAGACGAGCTTTTGCGAGTCGGCAAAATCGGATTTTAAATGCTTAAAAATACCGATGAGCTTGCGAGTCGGTATTTTTCTTGCATTCAATCTTTAAACTTAGGAGAGTGGTAACATGAAAAAGATGCTGTTGTTTGTCTTCTTGGCTTCTCTGCTTCTCCTGCAGGCAGTCGCAGTCAGTGCGCTTTCGGCCGGCGAGGCCAAGCAGTCATGGCTCGACGCGAAGCAGGTCAGCAAGGATGCGCAGACAGTGCACCAGGACGCCAAGATAAAGTGGGCTGCTGATAAGACGCCTGAGAACGACAAGGAAGTCGTGGATACAGGCAAGGTCGTGCTCGACGCTGCCTTGGATGAGGCAGGGGCTTGGCTTGTCTGGAAGGACCTTGAGGCAGAGGAGAATTCTGAAGTGCCTGAAGACATCAAGCAGTCGATCAGTGATGATGTCGATGCTAACCTTGCGAAGGTTGATGCGCTCAGGACCGATGTCTCGAATGTCAAGAACCAGTTCGAGCTAGGCGTCGTCTCCCTGAAGATGCTGGGCAAGTATTTCGAGCTCGTGGCGGATGTCGCCAGGAATTCCGGCAAGATGTGGGTCTTCATAGCAAACACGAATGCAGACAAGGCAGAGGAGTATGAAGGCAAGCTCCGTTCTGCTGCTGAAGGCATGTCCGACAGCTCAGACATAATATCAAAGCTTGACTCTGCGAAGTCTGAGCTTGAGACTGCGAGAAGGAACATCGATAGTGCTGCTTCAGTGTATGAGCAAGTTAGGATACCAGGCACGCCTGTGCTGAAGTTCGCCGAAGGCAATAATTACCTTGGCGCTGCGAGGTCTAATCTGATCCTTGCGCACAGCTACCTGAACCAGGCATACCTTGCGATGGTCGCGAGAGGTGGGTAAGATGAAAAAGCTTATTTTGGCACTTTTGATTGTTGCTGTTGTGGGGCTGCTTTTGTTCGGCTGCGCACCAAAGCCTGCCACGCCCAAGACTACAAAGCTCGTATCTACACCTGTGGCTGCTAAAGAGCCTGTCGCTCCTGCGGAAGAGCCTACTGCTCCAACGGCAGAGCCTGAGGTCCAGGAAGAGCCTGCTGCAGAGCCGAGCCCTGCACCAGCAGAGGCAGAGCCCGCAACCACCAAGACAGCCTCTGTGCCAGTCACCCAGGAAGAGCTAGACCAGCTTAAACAGGGTATACAAGGCATAGAGACAGAGGATTTAGGTGGTCTGTCGCAATGATGTAATGATTTCTTTTTTATTATTTTCTTAGGAATTATAGCGTGCCACCGAGCGTTAGCGAGTGTGGCACTGGATTGCGCGCGCCAGCCGAGCAAGACCGGCTGGGGCATAGCTTTAAATACTCCCTATCATTTTGAGGTTTTTAGTATACGACGAATGCTATTTCTAGTATTCTAGTATAACTGAAATGAATTAAGAACTAAGGTGAATGAACATGGCATATGGAGAAGGTGGAAGAGGCGGTGGAAATTTCAGGCGACCTATGGGTCCCAGAGAAGAGTTTGACGCTACCTGCGCAGACTGCGGTCAGACTTGCAAAGTCCCGTTCAAGCCAGGCTTGGACAAGGAAGGCAAACCTAGACCAGTTTACTGCCAAGAGTGCTACAGGAAGAGAAAGAGCACATCTTTCGATTAGAAAGGTTTCTTATTTTTTATTTTTTTTATCTTATTTATTCATTATGTTCTGGAGCATCTGCTCCCCGATGTTATGCTGTTCTAGTGTGCCTGCTTTTTTCCACTGCTGCACTGCAAGTTTCATGAAGTTGGCTTTCTGGTAGCACTCTCCTGCCTTGTCATACAGCTTCGCTCGCTTGTACATCCTCGCGGATCTTACCCACTCCTGCGCGAGCTCGTAGTACCATGCTGATCTCTGCGGGTCTTTCAGTTTCTCTGACATCCTTGCTGCTGTGCCCGGCATTCCTGCGTTGGCGTAGCACTGCGCTGCGTATCCGTAGCCTTTGGCTTTCTTCAGTATCTCTGCTATCTTTTTCCAGGCCTTGTCAGGCTCGAGTCCCAGCTTTTGCGTGTATATCTCGAATGACTTGTCTATCGGCCCTGCTCCGATGTTGTAGTATGCGTATCTTGCGAGCGTCTTCGCCTGTCTCTCGACGAGCCAGCTCGGCTCTCCGCACTTGCCTGCTATCCTCTCGTATATGTCTGATGCTTCCATTCCTTTCTTGCTGACCAGGCGTTCTTCTGCGCGTATGAAGTCGTTGATGAGCGTGCAGTCCGGCTCTTTATCGAGAAGCTGCTTTAAGAGCACTATCTTATCTTGGTGCAATATCTTCTGCCTGAGTATGTCTTGTACGCCGTTTGGCACTCTCATATTCAATCCCATTTCAGGCCTTCGAACTCCGCGAGTAGGGAGTCGTCTGCCATGCCTTTTGAGTATTCATACCAGGTCATGCCTTCTTTCTTCTTCTGCCTGACGAACTTGACGAACTCGTCTTTCATCGGCTTCTCCCATAGGTCGAAGAAGAATGCTGCTTTGCAGACATGCATGATGTCGCAGTTATGGTGCTCTATCCTGTG
>JAGVOD010000080.1 GCA_020052935.1 archaeon
CGCCGCTCCCTCATGTCAAGAACGCGCCCGCGCTTAGCGCGGCGGTTCTTGAGTGTTTGGATGCAAAGCATCCTAACAAACCAGAAATTGCAAAGCAATTTCTCAGTTCATGCTCAGAAATCGCTCGTTGCGATTTCCGACATGTCTAACCTCTTTTTCCCCGGTGAATGTCCAATTGACCACGGCAGGGCATTTCAGTAAATATGTATAATTTTAGGTATTGAATTATATTTTTTCTAATACCTCAGATTATGTTTGAAATTATACATGTGCCATATTTAAATGTTTCGGTAGGTTATAAACGTGTTTTAATGTTGTTACTGCATGGTAACGAAACTTTAGAAAAGTTTAAATATGAGCGCGATATACTGACCTTAGTCCGAGATATTTAAGATAAAACGAAAAAATAAGGCACACAAAATTTACTAAAAATGATTGGTGACTGCTTATGAAGCGTCTTTTAAAAGAAATGTTTCGGATATCTTTATAATCAAGAAACGACATATTATGATAATATGAGCGTAGATGTACAAGGATACAATGTTATGAAGAAGATGTCTGCAAACCCAAGTCTTGAATCAATCGCGAGCAAACCCGAAAGGAGAACTGATTCTGAAGTAGATTACAAAGGATTTAGGGTAGTAGACCTCGGCGATGACATGTTCGATGATGATTCTTGGCAGGACTTCCCGGCAGCACAAAAGGCACAAGCAAGCGCCGACAGCAGAGTCATAGAACAACTCATAGAAGGCGAGCTCGAAAGGCTCGGAGTATCACCCATATACGAAGCCAAGACCGCATATCTCCAGAAGCCAGTCGTGGACACCCCTGGCCAATTCACAATCGAGAACAAAGCGCCTGTAGATGAGATAGACGCCAAAGTCATAGGCTACGCGAGGATGCGCATAAGCGGCCTCGTCGACATAAACCCTGTCGCGGCTGACGAGCAAGGCGGACTGAGCAGAAGCTACATCGCCACCTGGGCAAAGAAAGATGCTGACGACAACATCATAGAGGGAAAATACTTCCTGAAAGCGCTCCTAATGGCCAACGAGGACACCAAGCATGAAGGCCAGACACAGAGAGCCATAGCGCTCAAAGTGGATGAGATCAGGAACAGAGTCCTCGCAATATCCAAGAGGAAGAAACTGACGCCGAAGATACAGCGCGAATCGCCTGTACCCCACACATACGGCACGCACATAGACAAGACATCAGACGGAAGCTACCTGCCGATCATAGTCATGGACTTCGTCCAGGGAACACCACTCTACAAAAAGCTCGCAGACCCAGAACTCTCGCAGCTCCAGAAGCTTGTACTGTTCGAGAGATTCGCAAGGGCAGTCGGAGAGATACACAACGCAGGATATGTACATCTCGATGTCAAGGGAGAAAATGCCCTTGTCACAGATGACGGCCAGGTCGTGATCATAGACTACTCGCTCGCGGCAAAGAAAGGATACGCATCCAAAACAGAGGACGTCTTGGGCACAATAGCAAGGATGTCTCCGGAGCACCTGACAAAGACAGCCCGCGAACCAAGAGCAGATGTCTACTCTATAGGAAGGGAGATGTACGTGACACTCACAGGAGAAGAGCCGTTCTCAGATCTTGACAAGTACCTCGGCCCTGGCGGAAGCGCCACTGCAGAATACAGCACGAGGCTCTACGAAGCAATGTTGAACAACGAGCATTTCAAGAATGCAACTCCTGGAGTGAAGAACGCGCTCTTCGGTCTGAGCGACACGCTCGCAGGAATACTGTACAATGCCACAGCAGGCAACCCTGAAGACAGGTACCATGACGGCATCGCTCTGGCTAACGCGCTGATGAAAGCAAGGGAAGAATACACCGCGGAGCTCCACAATGTCTTTGCCAATGCCTTGCGACAAGGAAGAGAACGCCAGAGAAGCCTGCGTCACAAATTAAACAGGGGTAAAGCAGTAATAGGAAAAGGATTGCGTTCAGCATACCACGGCCTCGTCGGAAGAGAAGAAACCCCGAAACAGAAGGCCGCGATGGAGTGGGCGCAGAACGCTTTCCCATACGAGACTCATGCTGATATCACAAATGTCGTGATACCCTCACTGTGGCCGGTAAAAAATGAATGAACTACCAAAACTCGAACCTGAAGTCGCCGCGAAGAAAGTCATAGATGACATACTGGCAAGCCCTGAGAAAGAAGGGCTGGCGAAGAGAGCGTTCGAGGAAGAGAGCCTGGAGATCGCTCCTGATGATGAAAAACCCACAGCAGATTTTCAGGTGGGAAACGGCATAGTGGGCAAGGTCTACGCGATAGGCTACTTAAGCCTGGACAACACACCCTTGCTGGAGCAAGTCTGCGCACCTCTCGGGTTCGCCCCCTTCTACGATGAGGGCTACGACAACGAGAAGATGGCCATAGATGCAGGCGTCTCACAGATGATAAGATATATCGGAAGGACGCTAAGGGAACGCTTCGATCCACAATACAGGCCCAAGCCGATCGAGCTGCCAAAGTCAGAGCATGAGCTGCTGTCAGACTCGCAGAGGCTGAGGCAGCAAGAAGGATACAGGGAGCCGGGTGTGAGATACTCGACGCCAGAAGATGATAGAGCACCGTCGTGCGAGACAAGAGAGATCGTCACGGACGAAAACGACGTGCCACTAGTTAAAGGCGTGACGCCAAGACAAGGCATGCAATAACATCATAATCATAAAATCAATATGAAACAACAAGCTGGGAGCATGGGTTTTGACAACAAAAGCGATTCGGTATCGGATCCTGAAATCGAGATTCTTCCATCTACTGACATTTCTCTAGATTATCTTCTTGAGGATACTGACATGCCGACAAGGCCGGTCGCAGCAGACAATCCTCACGGCGATGCATCGCAGAGTCCTGCCGCCCATCAGAGATACACGCCTATGGAGATAGCAGAGCTTGACATGCTCGTCGAGAAGCACTGCCAGAGATACGGCATAACAGACATACAGCCATACATGCCAGAGCACCAGCTCGGCGGAATGAGCAGGGCATACGGCGGATTCTCATACGCTCCAGATGATAACGGCTCGATGAAGGCCACACCCTACTTCGTCAAGGCAGCGATAAACGGAGACTCAGAACTTCTGCTTGAAGAGGGGCACAACCACCTCCAGATATCGCTGAAGACAGATGTAGTGCCGCACGTGGCATTCCTGGAAAAGATCAAGCTCAGCAACGGCAAGAAAGCGCTACTGATAGCGATGGAACACGTCGTCGGGGAGAACCTTCTCGAATACACCAACAGGAAGGCGAAAGAAGGCAAGCCGCTCACAGAATGCGAGAGGCTCTCGTTGTTCAGGAAAGTCGTGCTTGCGATATCAGATGTACACAAGGCAGGCTATGTCCACAGGGACATAAAGCCAGAGAACGTAGTACTTTACGGCAATGATGCTGATGTAAGGGTGGTGGACTTCGGCCTAGCCTCAAAGATAGGCGAGCCGCCCAAGAACAGATCATTGATATGCACACCGCATTACGCCTCGCCAGAACACCTGGAGAACAAGGTAGACGCGAGGATGGATGTGTACTCACTAGGATGCATGCTATACGAACTGCTCACAGGCACGACACCGTTCAACCATGTCATAGCCGACAAGGAAGGAAGGTCGCCAGAGCACATATCCGAAGAGCTGCCGAACAAGCTCTACCAGGCGATGCTCAAAGAGGAGCACATCACCGACCCGAGCCCGGAAATCAAAGAGAAGCTCGAGAGGCTCAGCAGCGACACGGCACTAATAGTCAACACGTGCATGAAACGCGACCCTGAAGAGCGCTGGCAGAATTGCGACGCACTGGCGAACGCGCTGAAAGAAGTCATCGAACCCATGGCGATAGCATACATCATAATGAACGCTCCTGACGTGAGACTGGCAGGCAGACCTGCGCGCAGGACCCCTGCGTCTGGAGAACACAAGCCGATAGAGCCCGCAACAGAAGCCTATGTCGTAGATGCAGTGGCAAGCATGATCTGCGGCTCTGAAAGATACGACGGCCAGAGAAGCACAGGATACAGTCTCGTATCGTCCTGCAAGCCAGCACGGTCAACTGCAGGCGCAGCACGCCGCCTAAAAGGCAGAGAGCTATACGCTGCGCTCAGGAGTAAATTCGGGAAATGATTACTTCCTGCGCCACTTGCGCCACTTCTTCCTTATCGTCTGGAAGATGTGAGGGATGCTCTTGGCACGGAGGATGAATACGCCGAGCGCAATCATCAACACGCCCTGGAGGACAGGGACAAAGAGGCCGATGACACCGACGAC
Source organism: archaeon (assembly GCA_020052935.1). Lineage (GTDB taxonomy): Archaea > Nanobdellota > Nanobdellia > Woesearchaeales > UBA11576 > JABMQF01. The sequence continues at coordinate 4,288 of JAGVOD010000080.1, forward strand.
GATGAGCGTTATGCCGATGCCGTACTGCAGGCCCTTCAAGAGTCTCCGGAGAATCCCATTCATGATTTCATAGAAAAAGAGGGGGTATATAAATTGTTACTAGCAGCGCCATGCTGAATATTCACGGCGGCGCTGTAAACAGATAATATAAACAAAATATGAACCTAAGGTGAGAGAGATGTCAATTGAAAGAATTATACGTGAAGAAGGAGTGCTGAGCCCCAGCATACGACCTGCAGCAGTGCAGGAGCTTGCAGAGCTCAACAACATAACAGCATACCTGGCAAGAGGACTTTCAGATTTCATGCTACAGGAAAGCGACAAGATAGCAGGCGCAACATTCCTGCGGGAATACAGGCTGAACAGGTCGCTCGAGAAGCACCTGAAGACAGCGCTGAAGCACGCGCGCCTGACCCAGAACCTCCATGACGCGACATTGAAGGCAGGCATGGACATATGGACGACGTACCTCGCTCCGACACAAGGGGACAGGGCGGAAGTCTCGACAAAATCAAGACAAGACTCAGTCTCGTCTGCAATCGACGCTGTCCAGAGCTATTTCGAGCATTCTGCACATGAGATAGACGACATGCAGACTTCTTATGGAAACATCGCTGACGCGCTCATACACAGGCAAGAGCAAGGATACAACCAAGCAGGATTCCTGAAAAGAGCAATAGGCGGAGCCACAGCAGGCATCGCACTCATGGCACTAGTCGCAGGAAGCAATGTAGGCTGCACAGGAGACGATGCACGTCACGCAAGAATGCCTGATGCTGATGTCGAGATGATAGATGACAGCGACGCATCAGCAGATTACACTGACCAGGGCATTGCAGATGTTGCAGGAGAAGATGCAGAGCTTGACGCACCACTGCCTGCAGCGACGCCAGACTCAGAGAGCTACAGCAATGCTTACCTGCCACAGGCAGAGACAGGCAATGCAGGCGAAGCAGCGCAACAGAGCGTCGCACCAAATCTATTTGCCGCTCCCGCAGCGCCGGCAGAAACTCCTGCCACGCAACAGGCAGCCACAGCACCAGAACCGCAGCTTCCCTGCGACGAGGCAGCATACAAATTGATGCTGGACGCAGCCAAGAATGACAGCCCGCTGTCAAAGATAGGAAAATACAACCTATCTCCCGACGGAAAAGAAGTCGTATCGCACCAAGGCATAGTCAACATCGCGTTCCACTACGGGACACGGACAGACGCCGATCCTACAAACGACTACCGCAGAGGCAACAGGCAGCCAGGACAATGGGGAATGGCAAACCAGTGGCTTATCGAATTCACAGGAAGACCGATATGGAAATTCACTGCCAACAGGTCGGAAGAGTTCACGATAGAAGACATCGCTGAAGAGCACATCACGGCAGAGACACTGCCTGAGTGCGATGGCACACCCAAGGTGTATGCACTAGCAGAGCCAACAGCGACAGCAGCACATGCTACACACGCCGCACACGCAGCGCCACAAGCGCACGCACAACACGCAGCGACGAGCCACGCAGGAACACACCCGCACGGAGGCACACACGCAAGCGCACAGCCAGCACCTCAAGAAGGAGAAGCAGCGCAGCCAGACGTGATAGTCGCACCGAGCGGCGCGACAGTCCAATACGGCGGAGGATCATCGCAACAGCCAGAAGTACTGCAGACGCAAGAAGCTGCACAGCCGGCACCTCCATCTACCAGCGCAGCAGACACAGGCGAGCCGATAGTGCTCGTAGTGCCAGCGACGACAGGCATGCCTGTCGTGCAAGAGACGCCCGCAGAAGTGCAGCAGGAAGAGCAACAGCTGCCACAGGACCTCGAGTTCCTCAACGAACACGTATCCAAATATATCGGAATGGCAGACGTGATGGAATCAGAGATCGACAAGCTTTTCGATGAGTGCACGCCGACAATCGCGAAGATAGAAGCATGCAATGCCGCCCAGAAGCCCTGGCTGCTCAACAAGAAGAAGAAAGAAAAGATCATGGAAACGTGCAAAGGCATGACCGAAGCTGACGAGCAATGCATGTACAGGTACTACGAAGCAAAGATCGCATCGGAGCTTATCATCATGGATATGACGTTCTGCGCAGCAGAACTCGACAGGATGCACGATAAGTATCCAGAGCACGCCTCACAGATCAGCGCCGCAGAAGATAAGTTCAGCGATGCAGCAGGGGAGCTCAGCGGCGTGCTGGAGAAGCTCCTGCCCGGGCCAAAAGGCAAAGGCGCCGAAGGAAAAGGGCCTAGCGCAGCATATGATGCCGGGTTCGAGGACAAGTGGAGAGTGTCTGCGCAGGAAGTGCTCGCAGAGTACACCAGCACAAGGGCAGACAGACTGACTGTCAAGGAGCTCAAAGAAGTTTTCGGACTTGACGAAATGCTCGCAGCGCAACCAGAATACTCTGGCGCAAGGGCAAAAGCCGATGCCGAAGAGAGGACTGCGAGACGCGAACTGGCATACGAAGCGCACACTGGCGGAATGTCTGCCAAGAGGATAGCAGAATGCCTCGACGTCAGCAAGAGCACAGTGTACCGCGACCTGAAGGCATACACGCAATCGCAGAACGACGCAGCAAAGGCTGCGTAAATGTTTTTTTATTTTTTCTTGCTCAACAACAAAGACCGACGCAAAGATGACAATCGAAAGCGAAATCATCCAAGAAATACCTTACCCTGAAGTCATGGACTGGGAGCTCGTCGAGAGATGGGCTGATGGAATACCGGTATTCAGCGACAACGACCCAGACCAGCCTGAATGGAGACGGACTCCGACATGCACGATAGACCTGGCCTCTGAGGGGTATGGAACAGTCCATGTCAAGGACGAGTCAGACCAAAGGAGCAACCCGACCAGGACGATAAAAGACAGGCCTGCATGGGAGCTCAGCACGATATTCCGAGACCACGCGAGAGGACTGTACCTGCTGAAGAAGGAAGGGCTGCTCAACGGCAACATCGGCTCGCTGCCAGTGCCGAGGCTGTCATACATCACAGCAGGCAACGTAGGAAAGGCAGTTTCAGAATCATTCAAGAGGTTCGGCCTGCCGCCAATGAAACTTCTCGTCGACAAGGACATGCCTACTGAAAGGCTCGCGAAGCTCAGAGAGCTGTACGCAGACATCTACATGGCAGACCTCAGCAAGGAAGAACTAACTCCTGAGGATATCAAGATGCTGACCAACAACGACGGAGGCATAGACATAACATCAGTAGCAGTCATAGAGCCGAACGCAGTATTCTACGACTGGCATGTCCACGAGGCATTCAACGAAGGCGCTGACGAGATATACATCCCGTACGGTTCAGGCAGGCTGATGGAGAACTACCTCACCTGGCAGTGCAGGAACGCAAGATGCAAGGACCCGAGGCTGAGGATACCTGTCGGAAGGCTCATCAACATCAGCGTGCTCGGAGCAGAGCCTGAACAGGCAGACAGCGCAGCAGACAAGCTTACAAAGCACTACAACCCATTCATCCTATTCGATGATCATGACATATCTGCATTGCAGAGACTATCTTTCACCGGCAAGAATACCGGCGTCAACCACGTCAGCGAAGAGAGGATACAGCAGGCATACAAGCTGATGAGCAGATACTGCGACACAGAACCCTCTGCATCAGCAGGACTCGCGCTGTACCTGCAGAGATGGGACGAAGGAAAAGTAGACCTTGATGACAAAGTCCTGGTGGTAAATACTGGAAAAGGCATCTGAATAAGAAAAATAATCCTTTACTATTTTATATCCATATTTCCGCTCGGCATGGACTTGATTATCTCATCTGTGTCGCCTGCGCCAAGCTTTTTTCTTATTATCTTTGCAATATCTGACGGCTTCTTCTCACCCTGCTCTATGACGACGTACTTCAGGCAGTTCTTCTTGACTGCAGTGAGGGGAGCGCACATGATCCTACCATCCTCCAGAAGGCCTACTGCGCAGTTCGGTATCGGAGTTATGTAATTCGTCTTGCCGCGTATCATGAAAGCGCCCTTCGGCATGTACTCTCCAGGATTCGCCTCCTTGCTCACTTGGTCTGGGCGCACCCAGAACGTCGGCGTCGTCATCAGACCGAGCTTCCATGCGCGCGAGAAGCACAATGTCGCGTCAGCGACCTCCTGCATCGTAGCATCTCCCGGCGTCTTACCTTCGCACTTTATCACAAAGAACGGCGAGCCAGCCATGTCAGTGTGGAATACCACATCAGCCTTGTCAGTGTGCTTCTTGATTATGATCTCATTCGTCGTGGCATCACGGCCGCCTATTATCAGGAAACCCTCGCTCGACAAGAACCAGCGGAACTTCTCATACCACTCCTGCTTCTTCTTCACAGCAGAGTCGCGCCTGACCTGGTCAGACTTTATCTTATCCAGCTGTTCTTCTCGCTTTTTCTTCTCATCCTCGAGCTTCTGGTAAGAGACAGCAAGAGCCTTCTTCGCGCCAGCCAGCTTTTTCCTCGCGTGCTTCGCCTTCTCAAAGTAAGTCTGGGCGTTCTGCTCCACTGACTTGCGGATGTCAAGAGTGATTTTCATGAGGCAACACAATAGAAAGAAGTATAAAAAGGTATTGGGAAAATACACTGTCGAGATACAAGTAAAAGAATGATAGCAACTATTCCAGAAGACCTGCCAATCCTTGCTTGAAGTTTGGATTCTGTATCTTGGCTTTTGTAGCAGGATTATGACCTACGACCAACGCTTCATCTCCGGACTCATCAGTGAGGGTCATATAGACAGGGATGCCCTTTGCAGAAATATATTCCATCAATCCCTTAAACACCGCAATCTTTTCAGGATTTAGATTACATCCCCCATAATGCAGATTACTCCCTGCTTGGAAACCCAGATCCCTCTGAGCCTCAATATGCAAAGGATCTTCAGACATTATCTCTGAGTCAGGAGCCCCATAAACAAAAGATCCGTCTAACACAGCATCTCTGGCGATGAACCTGTAAAAGTCGTCGATTTTTATTTCTAGCACCAAAGGAGAATCAGGAGCAGTCAATTGATGCAGCCTCTCTTCGACTCCCCCAGCCATATAAAATTCGATATCTGCTATCATGAAAACCAAGTATTTATCGCATTTTATAAACATTTCGTTTTGTAGTCTTTCTAAAGTAGTTACGTTTAAGGCAGCGCCACGCGAGGCTCGGGGTCGCAAAGCCACGCCCTATTTCGCTTTTTGCTCCCAGGTCGCAAAAAGCTCTCATCGCCGCCACGCCCGCCTAACTATCTTTTGCGAAGCTAAACTGAGAGAACCCCATTATTTCAGTTACTAAATCTGCCGCAATAGCGGGCTAATCAGGCGGCGACGGTCGTGGCTTTGCTTGATTTAGTTGCTGTGTTGCTGCATAATTTAGAATTTATCCCATCATGCCCTGGGCAAGGGTTATGACGAAGAAAGCTATTGTCATGAGGATCAGCGAGTGCTTGACTCCAGAACGGATGTCGCCCTCTGCGAGCTTGCCGAGCACGAGGCCTGCGAAGCCAGCCTGGATAAGCGAGAGCATGAGGAACACGCCCCTTATCGAGGTGACCCAAGCGCTGAAGCTGCCGATGAAGCCGCCAAGAGAGGTGTAGTCCATCTGCACAGTGCGCAATGCGCCGCCAAGAGCAGCAGAGCCGAGAGATATGCCGCCGCCCTCTGTCACACCCTCTATGTTCTTGGACTCTATCTCGCCGATGTACGGTATGAGGAGGTTCTGGATGACCATCATCACGCCGAGGAAGACTATGAATATCACGTAGCTCTGCACCAGCTGCGAGTGGATGCTCGCACTCCTCGCCAGCTTTATCTTCTTGATCTCGACCACTGAAGTTGTCACGGTCTCAAGCACGTCCTCTATGTTGCCGCCAGACAGCTCAGCCTCGATCACCGTCGCGATGCTCCTCTTTATGACACCGTTCTTGGTCTCATTCGCGAAGTTCAGGAGGGCCTTGTGCACAGGGATGGCCCACTCGACCTGGTTGGCGAGCTTGACGACAAACGGAGTGAGCGCGCCATAGTCTGTCTTCGAGACATACACTATCGCCTTGCCCACAGGCATGCCTGACTTTATCGCGCCGGCAAGGTTGCGCACGAACTCAGGGAACATGGACTCGAGCTCCTTCTGGTTCTTTGAATTGACGAAGAAGTCTATCCAGAACTGGCTCCAGCCGATGCTCAACGCGATGACTATGAGAGGGACGAACCACGGCGTCCTTAAGAAGAATATGAAATCTATCGCAAAGCACACTAAGCCGAATACCATCGCGAACACGTGCCTTTTCTCAAACAACAGCTGCATGATGGTCCCTCGCCAACTTCTTTGTCATCTTCATTCTCTTTATCCTATATCTCTCACATATCTTATCTATACCTCTATATCTCTGGCTGGGTTATCTCCAAAAACGCCAGGAAACACACATTCATCAACGGAATCACGACGTAAGTGCCTATGACAATGACAGTATTGACCCCCACACCCCCTATCTTTCCGCCCAGCAGGCTGACCATCGACAATGCTGCGACGAAGAACAGCGGCGCGGCGATCAGTATGCCTGTGTATATGTCAGAGTACGTCGCTATAGTCTCGGTGTACTTCTGGCGGTCAAGCTTGTAGTTCAGCATCGCCTCCTCAGCCTTCTGCGCAAGATACGCCTTTATGTCCCCGCCGGTCTGGGTCGTGGAGACCATGCCCTCCAGGAAATCCTTGAACTGGTAAGAAGGCGTGGTCGCGGCGACAGCCTTCAGCGCAGTGAGGACATCATAGCCGAATATCTCCACATAATTCACTATCTTCTCTATCTCTGAAGAGACTTCAGCATACTCCTTGGACTCGGAGATGAGGCGGAACATCTTGACAGGCGCGACGCCTGATGCAGAGACCGCGCTCATGTGGTTTATCGCGAAAGGAAGGTTGGTATTTATGGAACGCCTGCGCTGCTTCAGCTTAGAGTAAGGGTAGGCATAGAAGCCGGCGAATGTAGACACGCCCAGCAGGAAAGACATCATCAGCGTCCTCAAGAACACCTGTGAGATAGGAAGGGCTGTGGCAACGAAGAATATGCCGAACAGGAACAGTCCTATGATGAAGCTTGAAAGCACTCCCAGCACCATCATGTTGACGTAAGTATTGGAAAGGATACTCACGTTGGCAAGCCTCAACGCGTGATACAGGTCCTTGAAGAAATCAGGGAAGTTATCCAGCAGGAAAAGGCTTATCCTCTTTATCGTGATGTTCGCCAGCGAGCCGAAGAACGAAGGCTGGTAGATCTTCAAAGCCTTCCTCTTCTCCATTATCGAGCGGATGCGCCTCGCTTCCTTCGTAAGGGCAGTCGCGGTTATCTTCTCTATCTGCGCCTCTATCTCAGGCGCTGCCTTCCTCCTCAATGTCTCAAGCTGTATCGTCGAAAGCGGTATGTCCCCTCCTTTGTCCGCGAAGCTCACCTTCCTGCTCCTAGACATGAGGTTCTTGAAGTACCCTATGTTGAACATCTTGCCCATGACGACCTCTGCTTCCTCTGCAGGCCTGGCCTTGAGAGTGGGCACGCCCTCCGCCTCTTCCTCCTTCGGCAGCATCGCCTTCTCTTTCTTCAGCATGAAGCCGAACAACGGCCTCTTCTTCTTGATGACCTCGGGGATCGGAGAGACCTTGATCTCTGGCCCTGCAACATGCTTTGCAAGGGGCTTGGCGACGGGCTTGACAGCCTTTCCGGCCGGCTTTCTCAGCTCTTCTATCTTACTCTCTATCTCCTTCTTCGCGAACATGTGCCTGAAGAACAACGATACCTTGTCCATCACTGAAGGCTTGACCTCGACGAGCTTGACCTCTGGCAGCCTCTCTACAGGCGCCTCGATGTATTGCTCCTCAACAACAGGCAGCGCAGGACTGACTACAGGCTTGACCTCGACAGACTTCTTCTCGACAGCAG
>JAGVOD010000051.1 GCA_020052935.1 archaeon
CGACCTTCCTCTTCAGGTTCTGCACGAGAGTAAGGTTCAGGCCGCCATAACGCTTTTCCGGCATCATGCCTCCCCCTTCATGATGAGACTATGGTAATAGGCGCCAAGCGCAACCAGCAGAAGGCCGGCGATCCAGACGGGAGTTATCCCAAGGTAATATGCCGCCTCGATGCCTTTCCACTCCAGATATGAATTTATGGTGTCGGCAACAGACCACAGAAGAAGGCCGAGCCCTATCATGAGCCAGAACCTCGAGGCCTTAGCAACGCCGAACGCCAGGACGATTATCACAGAGAAGAAGATGATCACCAGATCCGCTGCAGGATAGAACGTCGAGATCGCCTTCTCAAGGACCGGCGTCTCTTCGCTCAGCAGCATAGGGACGATGACCCATACACACATGACTACCGCCAACGCAACCGTCAAAATCCCCGCGATTATCTTGCTCTTCCTGCTCGTGACATCCTTCAATGTGCTGTATTCGAGCACCAAGGCGAGTATTACTCCCAAGTAGCCCAGGATGTAGAATACGTCAGAAAGAGAAGGGAAAGTATCCCTGCCGAGATATACATTGATCGTCCATCCTACATCAGCGACGAGCCACAACAGTAATCCTATGAATAGCGCGAACCAGACTTTTCCCTCTTTGCTACGGATGCCGAAGACCCTGAATGTCATATACGCTGTGATTACTGCCAACAACGAGATAAGGTCATACGCGTGGTTGTTTATCTTCTCGTAATACCTGTGATCAGAAGGGATGCCGTAATGCAGTGCAAGTACAACTAAAAACAGGATAGACACAAAGAGTATTGCCTGCTTCATCTTGTTATTCATCTTTATTTCACCTTCAGCCTTGCTGGTAACTTCATCTTTGGATTCTTCTCCAGGATTTCCCTGATTCCCGCTCTTGCGATAGTCAGGGCGACAGGGCCTATCAGCAGGGTATACTTGTCAAGCAGCCTGTCAATGACCTTGATCGGGTCCCCGTCTATCGAGACTGCAGGCTTGACACTGAGGTTTTCAACAGACTCGGCCTGCTTCACTGCAACAGGGCCTATTATCCCTTCTATCTTCCCGACGACACCTCTCACGACGTCTTCGTATGCCTTTTGACTGGCGATGTTCACTCACCCAAGACATCCGATATCTTACCTGATGCGCGCCCCAGCTCAAGAAGGGCAAGTCCGAGGTTGATACCTGGCTTCGTGAGTATGACCAGGAGTGCCTTATTCCCTGCTGCGATGGAAATCATCTTCCCCTCATCAGCGTCGATGATTATCTGCTTGAGGTTCCCTTGTTTGAGCTCTGAGACAGCGGTCTCTGCCGCGCCATGCATAGCTGCTGACATCGCTGCGAACGTCTCTTCGTCTATGCCCTGGCTGAAGTCAGAGGCTATCGGAAGGCCGTCTGTGGAGATGACTGCGCTGCCGACGATGTCTCCTATCTTCCTCAGCGCCTGGAGGATCCTTGTCATCTGGTCTTTCTTGGTATCAGGCATCACTTATCCCTCTTTGACTTGCTATCGGGTATATTATCCAAAACAATCTTCCTGTGGGTTGAGGCCGCTGCTTTTAATTCCTTCGGAAGTATGTCCACTATGCGGGGATTGGCGCTTACGAGATCTTCTATGTCTTTTCTTGCAAGAATCGCCGCAATGTTTCCAAACTTCCCCCTGAATGTCTTCAGGAGCGAACCCAGCAGCTCGTTCCTGTCTCTGATGCCTAGGCGCATCTTGTCAAATGAATCTGCCAGCTCCTCAATCTCGTCCCCTGACTTAACCTTGACAGGCCTGGACAGGTCTCCTGTCGTCACTTTTTTCATCTCTGCATTAAGCAGTCCAATAGGAGTAGACAGATTCCTGGAGAAAAGAAATGATACGACCAACGCCAGCAATATGAGAAGGACCATCACTGCAAAATACATCTGGATCATCTTCTTTATCTCCCCGTCTACACTTTGAGAAGTAATTTCTATCTCTTTACTTACCTTCTCACCGGTCTCAATTGCTGAAGATATCACCTCGTCGACAGGGACGATAACGCCAATACTCCATCCTGTCAGGTTTATAGGCGCAAATGCAAAATAATACTCCCTTCCCGCGAGCGAATCTTCATACAACTCGATGCCTGATTCCCCTTGTTGCATCCGTTTTATGACTCTCCTGAACGAGTCATCCTTGGTGCTGTTCAGGTAGAACTGCAAAACGGCATCGTCGGCTGTATCTTCTGGACGCTTGGCAAAACCAAAAAAGCCCAAAGCGCGTTCAGAGAACGCAATCGCCTGGCTGCTGTGAGACATGAGAAACACGAATCCTGTATCCCTGATCTGCGTATTGATTATCTCTCCTGTCATCTTGCTGAGAGTTATATCTATCCCTGCAACTCCTTTGAGTTTGTCTTCCAGGTAGACTGGCGTTACGCATGAGACCATCCACCCAAGCCCTGCTGGATCCCAGTACAGTTCAGTCCACACAGAAGCCCGAGCAGGATCATGTGTCTCATCAGCAAGATAATAAAAATCAAACTTTGTCAGATCCATGTCCGCAGGGAACTGGCTGGTCGCATTTAGCCATGAAAACCTGCCGTCAACAAACGGCACTCCTCGAGTTATCTGGCTCTTAGTATTGAGATAGACCTGAACTGCGTAAGGGTTGTATCTTGCTATGCTCCTGAACCTAGTGTCCAGGAATTCGGTCAGGTGGACTTCTTCCATAACCTCAGGGGGGGGATTGCCATCTGGGCCGGTCCCAAGATTTGAGACCATGAGCCAGGAGTTATCGTCCGGGACCAGACTCCCGAAAGTGTTGTTAGGCCCTTTTGCATAGGCGCTCGGGTGCGGGTACCTGCTGACGCTGTCCTCATTGTTGTAAAGGAATGCTGCAAAATCAGCTAACCCTCCTGAATCTGCCTGAACCCTTTCCAATGCCCGCTCGACCTCTTTTGTGATGTGCCCTGTCTGCAGCTTCAGGAATTTCGCTTCCTGTTCTGAGATGGCCTTCATGCTGTCTGCCGCCGCAATCTCCGCAACGTTCATATTAGCTTCTTGCACAATCGCGTATATTTGCCTATCTGTGAAATACCTGAAAAGGATGATTATCCCAATAGGTATGATTGATGTTATAAGAAGCACGGCCAGGATCTTCGTTGCGATTTTCACTTCATCTTACCTCCTTCTTAATCCCTTCAACTGCCTTCTTCATCTCTATCAGGACAAGGCCTAGTTTGGCCTCCGGGCGGGTCATACAAGCAAGTATGGCCTGTTCACCAGCGCCTATCGTGATCAGTTTAGTGTTCCTCGACTCGACTATGACCCTGTCAGGAGATGACTTCTTCAGCTCCTGGACAGCGGTCTCTGCTGCGCCCTGCATCGTCGCTGCCATCGCTGCGAGCGTATCACTGTTTATCCCTGCCGGAAGAGATGATGCTATCATCAGACCGTCCCGGGTGATGACTGCTGCCCCTTCTACATCGCCTGCCTGCGTAAGCTTTGTCAGCAGATTGTCCAGCATCTCTTTTTTTGTTTCAGCCACGTGATATCACTTCTTCATCTTTTTGCAGCATCATGCCTGCCCCATATCTTCCCTGCGGAGTTTGCCAGCGAAAATATCCCTATCGCGAGAAGAGGGAACGCAATCATGTGTGTCGTGTGCACCAACAGCATCATCCCGACACTTTCCTCAGCCTGTGCCGCCGCAGCCCATAGCTCATATAGCTCAATGACTGCGAAGATGAGGGCGCTCACGCCTACCATGTACCATCCTCTCTTCCAGATGGCAAGCCTGAATCTCTTTATGGCGTAATACGCCGCGAACATTATGATGACAGAGAAAGCTGCCTCAATCCCATGATGCAATATGTGGAATGTTGCCACCAATGTCATTTTCCCCTCCGGATGTTCAGTATTATGCACATGAAAGTGACGAAGACTATCATGCTCAGGTTGTACACTATCTCTCCCACCTCGTGGAATTCCTCGATGCCGAGCAGCGCGATGGCGTTCGCGACGGCGAATATGAACACGCCTGCCATCAATATCAAAAACCCTGTCCTGAACATGCGGTATTTCAGGAACACGCGGGATTTGATGAAGTTAACATTCTTCGTCATGAACGCATACGCCACAATGATGCTCATAAACACGCTCACGACACCTGTCCAGTAGTAGACCAACTTGATGGGATCCTGAACCATCATCCCGCCTTTAATTGTGAACTCGCCATCATCATTGTCCTTTCCGGAAATTTATATCTGGGTATTCGCTCAATATGAACTCCGATGCCTTTTTGGCCAATGTTTCGGCCACGGGCCCTGTTATCTTTTTATATGCCTCTATCAGGTCTCTAAGCACTTTGATCGGCTCTCTTTTTATCTCAATTATCTCCCCTTCTGAAGAGACCTTCAGACCATCCACCTTGTTCGCCAATGTAATCGCGACTGCCCCTGTAGTATCTTTCATAATCTGAACGGTGTTTGATATCATTTTTTTTTCTATAACAAAAATATCAAGCAGCCCAAATACTGCGTATGCTGCAATCAATGCAGCAATCATCCTAAATGCCTGCGGAGGGACGCCTAAGAATGGATGGATTATCAAGCCCCCAAACACTGCATATAACCCGAAGCTCGATGCTATTAGTGTAGCATTGAATACTAATCCCCCCAATCTTAGCTTATTGAATCTCTTGACGAGCAGAATAAATGCGTAGCAAGCCAGTAATGCTCCTGTAAATCCGAAACCAAACCTCGCTGCAAGCTCAGCTTTTGTGAAAAACGTATCTGTATAAATCACTGTCCAGAAAAATGACAATCCCAGTCCAATCGGGATACTTCTCAGCCAAGAATACTTTTCGGCCGGCTTTATGACCATGTTAATCCCAAACTGCAGCAAAAACAGAAAAGATACTGCCAAGAAGACTATTTTCATGCCGTCCAGCAAGACCATTTGCCCTCCGGCAATACCATGTTTGTTGATATATAACCTAAGCCAGTCTGTCCATTCAGTCAGGCCATGTATGAGCCCAAATAATGCTAGCATATAAAAATTGGTTATGATATCCTTATTGACGGTCTCTTTCTTTTTAAGAAAGATGGCCAGGGCCAAGATGATGAAACCAAGACCATAAAAAAAGAAAACCCAGAGCATCTGTTCTTGGAAAAAAACTTCTGCTTCACTTAACCTTGTAAGTTCTCCAACTACCATGCTACACCACCGCCCCAAACAATCTTGATAATGCCTCTTCAATATCTCCCTGCCTGAGCTTGCACGGCTCCCCCTTTTTCACTTTCTTCAGATCATCTGCAACAACAGGCACTATCGGGATGTCTTCAGGCAGCGCCATCCTGCTACGTATCTCCTCAGGCTTCAGCGCGCCAGCCATGTTGGCCTTGTTCGCCACGATGACTGACGGAAGACCTTCTGTCTTTGTGGCTTTCAGCATGTCCTTGGCCCTCGCGAAGCCATCTGGGTCTGTCGAGTCCACGACGACAATCACGCCTAGCGCCTCTCCGCCGAGCATCTGGAGGATCGGGTCAAACCTCTCCTGGCCAGGCGTGCCGAAGATATCGACTGAAAAGCCCTTGTATTCGACATGGCCGTGGTCAAGCGCGACCGTCGTGCCCAGACGCTGCACAGAGACAGCGCGCGTCGACGCAGAGTGTATAAAACTGGTTTTGCCTGCATGGAAGGGCCCTGTGACAATCACTTTTGGTATGAAAACCTTCACGCCGCCAGGGTTTATCACCTTGTAGGGTATATCCCTCCTTTCGATCCTCTCAAGCCACTTCGCCTTGTCCACTGAGAAATAAGAGCGGAGTATGACCTTCTGCTCAATCGCCTTGAGGCGGATGACGCAGTCGAATCCCTTCTCGATATCCTTTATCATCGAGGCGCTGTATGGCCACTGCGTGAACAGCGAGACCAGTGTCACTTTCTTCTCTGCGGTGAGCGCAGATAGCCTCTTGAGGAATCTCAGAACAGCATCTTCTGAATTAGCGATGTCCGTCAGCGACGACAGTGAATCGAACACAAGCATCAACGGTATCAACGGGCCAGCATTCTCTCCCAATGCGCGGGATATCACTTCAAGAAGCTCTTCGGTATCTGCAGGGTTCCTCACACTCTTCTTCTCCTGTGAGCCTATTGCCAACAGGGCGGAGTAGCAGTCAAGGAATTCGCACCTGCCTTGTTTCTCGAATTCGGAGATGTCCCAGTCAAAATCCCTGAGCATCGCCCTTGCTATTGACGGCTTCTTGTTGTTCACGATGTAGAGAGCCTTGCCTTTATCCTTCAGGTGGCTGAACATCAGCTGGTGCGCGAACTGGATGTCTTCGACGCCTGGCGTTGATATGATAAGGACAGAGCTTCCGTGCTCCACTCCCCCGCTCAACAGGCGGTCTAGGACCTCAATCCCTGTGCTGATTGACATGAAGCGCCAGACACCCCCTTGTGTTAAGTATGTTTCTTATTCACCCATGACGGATAATCTTATCATCTTGTGACGATGCCCTGCGACTTATCCCCTTGCGCCGGCTTGCCGTTCCCGTTCTTCCCTGCCTTCCTCTGGACAGAGGCCAGCTGCGACAGGATAAGGCTCTCAAGGAACCCTGTGAAAGACTTGTTCACTATCCACATCCCTATGTCCCTGCCCCTCACTACATTGTCATCGTCAGGGACAGGTTCGATAACGACTGATTCCTTGCAGTCGACTGAGATCACGCAATTCGTTATCGGCATGTCTGTGTTGGTTATCTCGCAGAAGCCGAGAAGCTCGCAGTCCTCCTCGTTATCCTTTGTCTTCTTCGTCATTATCTTCACGTCTACGCCGCGGTCACGCACCTCCTTCAGCAGGTTCTTCTGGAACGCCAGCCGTTTCAAGCCGTTCTCTGTCGTGAGGATGCAGATGTTCTTCTTCGCGCAGCCTATCAGGGATTCTACTTTCTTGTTTATGTTAGCCCTGCCGTTCACAATCCAAAGGATGCCCTTGGGCTCATCGAACTTCCTGCTCTGTGTATAGAGCGGGACAAGGTCCCTGTTGAATACTGCCTCGAGGGAGCTGAACTTCTCAGTCTCCTGCTCTTTCACGTTCTTCAAGACATCAAATGGAGAAAGCGCCTTGCACTTCATCGGCTTGGTCGGCAAGGTCATCGAGAAGCCCTTCGCGCATAATGAGGTTATTATCTCATACACCTTGCCGTAAGGTATGCCTGTTATGTCGCTCACGTTCTTTGCTGTGGAGACGCCTTCCTCGACCAGAGTCAGGTAGACCTTCGCCTCGTAGTTGTTCAGCCCCAGCGCAAGTAAATGATTAGTAACCTCATTTGTAGATACCATCCGTTCACCCCTGGCTACAGGGGCAGACTGTCCTGGAATATCTAGATTCTTTTCGCTCTTTTTCAAGGTAACTGGCTTATCTGCCGTCGGTGTATAAAAAATATGCTTTTCGACATGATTCTGCCAAGAAAATGTCAGAATGAATGAAAATCTTACATTTTGACAAGAATTTGCCCATTCTGGAGAAGGGCTTTATCAAAATGGTGGAAACTTATTTAAAGTTGGGGGTCCTTATCACTCACAGTCCCGGGGGTGTTTATGGACAGACAGTCTCGTTCAACCGACACAATCGACATATTCAACAACATATTAGACCCCATCCTAATCATCGATAAGGATTACAATATCCTGGATGCTAATTCTGCGTTCCTAAAATTCTGCTCCACCACAAGAAAAGAGTCCATCGGAAAGAAATGTCATGCACTTATGCACGGGACAGAAAAGCCACGGCCTGACTGCTCCGGATGCAAGGCCTTCAAGACAAAAAAAGAGAACACTTCCGAGCTGTACCATCCTGGCATGAAAAAGCATCTCCTGATATCTGCAGCACCAATCCTCGACGAGGATGGTTCTGTAGCGAAAGTTGTACATCAGGTCAGGGATGTCACGGAGCTCAAGAAAGCAGAGGAAACTTTGAGAAGTGAGTCTGATTTCTCCAAAAGCCTCGTCGACACTGCACAGGCCATAGTGCTCGTCCTGGACACGGAAGGAAGGATAGTCAGCTATAACCCATACCTGGAAGAGATATCAGGATACAGACTAGAAGATGTGAAAGGAAAGGACTGGTTCACTACCTTCCTGCCGGAGTGCGACTATGACGGGATAAGGCAGCTCTTCAACAAAGCGATCGGAGACATCCGTACAAGAGGCAATGTCAACCCCATCATAACAAAAGATGGCCGCGAAATCTTCATAGAATGGCATGACAAGACGCTGAAGGACTGCAAAGGCAACATCACAGGGCTTCTTGCAATAGGCCAGGATGTAACCGAGAGAAAGAAGGCAGAGGAAGCAATCAGAGAAAGTGAAGAAAAGTACCGTCAGCTGGCGCAAAACATGAAACAAGGGCTGTTCTTCACCGATAAAGGCACTTTTGTGGAAGTCAACAAAGCGATGGGGGATATATTCGGCTACAGCACTGAAGAGCTTGTTGGGATGCATTCGTGGCGTCTCGTCTTACCTGAGATACAAGAAGACATCAAGAATGAATTCTTTGGGAAAGTAAAGATGAAGGATATTATTCCAATCGAGGTGTCCTGCCTGAGAAAAGATGGTTCGGAGATCATCGTAGAAGTAAGGATGAACGAAATGATTGAAGGTAGAGATTACGGGCTTGTCACAGATATCACGGAGAGGAAGAATGCAGAACAAGTCCTAAAAGAGAGCGAAGAGAGATTCAAGCTTCTGTATTCGACTTCAAGGGACGCCCTGATGACCCTAGAACCGCCTTTGTGGAAATTCACAGCAGGAAATCCCGCGACTGTAGAGATGTTCAGGACCAAAGATGAAAAGGAGTTCATCTCCCTATCTCCGTGGGAGCTGTCTCCACAATACCAACCAGACGGCCAGCTCTCAATGCAAAAAGCAAAGAGGATGATCGCTGTGGCTATGGAGAACGGGAGCAACTTCTTCGAATGGACGCACAAAAGATCTGAGGGGGAAGAATTTCCGGCAACAGTGCTATTGACCAAGTTCAGAGTCGAGGGTAAGGATGTCGTGCAAGCGACTGTGAGGGACATAACAGAGCAGAAGAATGCAGAACACGCCATAAAAGAAAGCGAAGAGAAACACAGGCAGCTCGTCGAGAATATCAATGACGTGCTGTTCACCATCACCCCTGACGAAGTCATCAGATACATCAGCCCACAGGTGAAAGACCTATTCGGCTATGCGCCGGACGATGTTGTCGGGAAGCACTTCGGCGAATTCGTCCACCCTGATGATCAGGCAAAGCTTACAGGCTCATTCAAAGACATCCTGTCCGGAAGATACTATCCCTGCGACTACAGGATAAACCACCGATCCGGCAGGCCCGTCTGGGTGAGATCCTCGAGCAGACTGACACTAAAGGACGGGAAGGTCACGGGAATCCATGGACGCCTCTCAGACATCACAAAAGAGAAAGAGCTGGAGCTGGAGAAGGAGGCGCTGCACATAAAGGCGAAAGAGCGCCTCATCATGATACAGAAGCAGAACATACAGCTCATTACGCTGCAGAAGAGGCTGAAGCAGTACGCAAACAAGCTGGAGATAAAAGTCAAGAAGCTCGAGGAGTCAAGACTCGACCTCACCGACAAAGAAAGGCTCGTGTTCTACGCCCTGGTCGCCTGCCCGGGCATGAATGACCGGGAACTCGCAGAGAAGACCAAGCTGAAAAGATCGACTGTCACGTCGATAAAGAACAGGCTCAAAGAGGAAAAGCTCTATCAGGAGATAAACCTGCCTGACCTTGCCACGCTAGGCTGCGGCCTCATGACAGCGATCTATGGGAAGTTCAACCAGGAGTATGGCGAGATCAAACGCATGAGGGAAAAGGTCATGTCTGCAGACGTCGTGTTCGCGCATACCACCGAGACAGGATTCTTTGCACTGACCGCGACAAAGGACCTCGTCTCATTCCACAAGGACATAGGGCCATCCATAACATTCGCGACAAAGGCAAAGGCATTCAAGGACTACCCGTCGATAGCCCACTTCCCGCTCGAGCTGAGCATCATCCAGGAATTCTTCAACTTCGCGCCAGCGCTAAGGGAGTCATTCAGCATGACTGAGAATTTCACGCAGAAACCGGCCCAGGGCAATCCCGAAAGGCAGCCGCTCAACAAAAACGCGAAAGAGGTACTATATGCGCTGGTCAAGCACCCTGAAGCAGCCACAGTGGAACTGGCAAAGATGCTGAGACTCACACGCGGGACTGTCTCGCGCATAAGAAATGACCTGTTCAGGCAAGGCATTGTCAAGAAGCTCATCGTGCCTGACATAAAACGCCTCAACTACGCGTTCTCGATGGTCTGCCATTTCAAGCAGGCGCCAGGTATAATTGCTGAAGCTGTCAAAAAATTTGTAGAGTCATCCGCGGCTCCCGATTCAATCACGCATCTTGCATTACTCGGAACAGCGGAAAGCATGGGCGGAAGGCTTTTCAAGGACAGCCGTGCGCATGCAGAGTTCATGAGCAAGCTGATACGAGAGATGAAGATGCAAGGGCTCATAACAGAAGACCCTGCAGAATCCATCCTCCAGATACAGGAGACAAAGCAGTTCATGTTCAGCTTCGCGCCCGTAACAAAGAAGATGCTTGGCATAGAGAAGGACTTCTGAAGAATCATTGTCCCCTATCAGGTAATAATTCTCGTATATAAACAGTATAGCTTGGTTTATAATATCCTTTTTATCCCTGCGCGTATCATATACTTCTCATCATAAGCCACAGACTACCCGCTTCTATCACCTGTGCGAAAACAGGCAAAGCTGACGGCGCTTTCATCACCATATGGAGACAGTCCCGCAATCCCGGGACAGCGACACGAAAATGAACAGCCCCCCACCAGCTACGACGGACAAGCCTGCGCTCCATGCCTGCGGACAGGCAGAGGAACTGCTTGTGGGAAGCCCTGACAGGCCTATGATTGCCCTCGCCCAGGACACTTCTGTGCTACAGGTGAATGCCGCGTTCGAGGCGCTCATAGGGTTTGCATCCGTAGAATCAATCGGGACGAAAGCGCCCCACCTGTGGTGGATCAAGGGAAGGGAGAAATGTGCACTTAGGCAGCTGCAAGCCCTGCTCTACGACAGGACACGGAAAGACGTCGCGCTGTTCCAGAAAAAAGACGGCGAGACATTGTGGGTCGAGATGATTACATCACGCGTCACCGACTCCCTCAACAAGATCATCATCGTCATGACGCTGCAGGACATAACCGTGCGCAAGATGGCCGAGGAAGAGGATGCTATCATGCAGAGGGCAGAAAGGACTCTGCTATCGATAGAAAGACAGAGCAGGAGAGCGGCCCTGCTCCATAAAAGGTTGGGAAGGACCGCCCAGGACTAACACGTACTGGAGAGCGTTATTGAAAAGCTCGCTTCGCTCGGGCAGCACCAGACTCCTGCTTCCACTTCTTTTACTGATGTGCTGACATGCTCAAAAACGCTTTGCGTTTTTGGCACGCCAAAAATCTTCGATTTTTGAGCGTCCCCGTAGGGGGTGCTGACAGATCCTGCGGATTTGTGGCACCTCGCTCGCTACGCTCGGAGGCATCCCCCTGTC
>JAGVOD010000046.1 GCA_020052935.1 archaeon
CGCCGCTCGTGGGGTACGTCGTTCGTAAGAGCGCGCGAAAGCGCGCTCGCGCCGCGAAAAATAGGGTTTCCACATGTTCCATACGAAACTGTTTTTCCATAGGAAATATTGTTTCAAGAATCAGTTATTCTTTTGTTCTTCTTTTTTCTTGTGCGCTATTCTTTTCTTGCTTTCTGCAAGGCTGAGAAAGTTGTCGTTCGATACTACTGACCTTCCTATCTTTCTCTCAAGCTCCTGCCTTGTGTGGTAGGCTACCTCTCCCCCTTCCTTTGCAGAGTCCTTGCATTCCTCCACTCCCTGTGAATCCTTGTTTATCGTGATGTCAGTCGTCGCTTTCTCGCCAACCATCGTGAGTATCAGTTCCCAGTCAGTCATGTGGTCGCGCAGGTTCTGCTTCTTTATTCTCTTGAACTCTTTATATTCCTGCACGGTCTTTCCGAAAGTTGCCTTGCTGATCTCATTGGTAAGAATTGCGAAGTCCTTCTCCTGCTCCACCCCGCGCGACTTCCACTCATCAGTCAAGTCCTGCCTGATTGCTATACCGCGCAGCCGCTTGTCTATCCAATCCTTCGGATAACCTTTCAACTCATAATACTCCTTAACCCTGTCCTGCGCAAGCTCAGGGTTCTCAATCTCCTCAATCCTCTCTTTCGCAAGCTGCGCGAGCCACTGCTTGAAAGGCTCAGCCTTTGGAGAAGGAATTGACTGGATGAGCCTGAATGCGTTTTTGGTGTTTACGCAGTCTGTAAACCTCATCTTGCCATCTTCTGCCACCAGTTTCAAACGTAAACAAATTGTTAACAGTTGAGGCTCCCTGCCCTTAAGAACACCCCAATACTGCCTTGGAGCAGGGCTGTCTGTGAGTACCTGGACTATGTCAACAACAGAATAAAACCATTCCTTATTATACTCGGTTCTTCTTATCTTCTTGTCCTGAAAGATAACAAGTTCCTTATTCTCATCCACATTTCACCACTCTCCTGCTTCCAAAAAGCAGTCTGGGTATTTAAATATTCTTGCAGAACGCTTATATACTTTCATCACCCGCATTGGTAACGTCCTCGCTGCTCCCTCGCGGAGTAGACAAGGGCTACACGTCCCTTCACCAGCGCCCTGCAAAGGGAGATAAAATTCAACCACAACACACAGTAGCGCAAGCGAAAACGTGAAGTGGCGGTGCTAGAAAAGGTGAAGGGGCTACCTGGTCGGCTTGGCTCGGCTGCAACAACGACAACAAATTCAACATCAATGCCAACAACAACCTCAACAACAATAACGCCGCTCGTGGAATAGCCCAAAAACAAGCGAGGACTCTTTCTTCTTCAGACCACGACAAACAAATATAAAAGTAGTGACGATGAAAACATACAGAAACCTATATTCCGAACTGTGCTCATATGACAACCTATTCCTTGCATACAAGAAGGCGAGAAAACACAAGACACTCAAGCCTTACGTTGTTGAATTTGAGCGCAATTTGAAAGACAACCTGCTCCGGCTCAGGACAGAGCTACTTCTGCACTCGTACAGGCCAATGCCCCTTAAGACATTCGTCTTGCGTGAACCTAAGACGAGGAAGATAAGCAAGTCAGACTTCAGAGACAGAGTAATGCACCACGCATTGTGCAACATCATAGAACCGATGCTGGAAAAGAAATTCATCCATGATAGCTACGCAAACCAAAAAGGCAAGGGAACGCTCGCAGCAATAAAACGCTTTGAATTTTTTAAAAGAAAAATCTCAAGAAACTTCACCACGATAAAAGGCACGCAAAACATTAAAGGATTTGTCCTGAAAGCAGATGTCAGGAAATTCTTTGACACAGTTAAACACCAGATACTCATAGGCATAATAAGCAGGACAATAACGGATGAAAAAGTGCTCTGGCTTGTGAAAACAATACTTGCCAACCACAAGACCGAATCGCTAGGTGTTGGAATGCCTCTTGGCAACCTGACAAGCCAGTTCTTCGCAAATGTATATCTCAACGAGCTCGACCAATACGTCAAGCACAACTTGCGTGTAAGATACTACATCCGCTACGTGGATGATTTTGTAATACTTCACAGGTCAAGGGAAGCACTCGAATACTACAAAGAAGAAATAGGCGAATTCCTAAGTAAACAGCTGGAACTGCAAATCCACCCTGACAAGTCAAGAATATTCCCGCTTTACCAAGGCACAGACTTTCTCGGACTCAAGATATTCGCACACCACAAAATCATACAAAGAAAGAATATCAGGAAATTCCAGAAAAAACTACAAAAACTCTGCGAAAAATATGACGCAGAAAAAATCCAGTACGACAGGATATACGACCTGCTCGAAGGATGGTGCGCCTACACAAAGAACGCAAACATGCACAAAACAAGAAAAGAAATCCTGAAGCAGATACAAGAGAAATTCAAGGGCGAAATGTCAACGAAAGAAATCAACAGGCTCTTAAAAGGACAAAACCAGCAGTATACCAATTGAATAGGTTGCCTAGACTTCTGTACAGAATTCTGTACATTTTTCTGTACAGACTTTTTGAGGCGGGTATTTTTATAGTGATGCGTCTAGTATTTCTGTCATGGAAAATAGCATACCGCGCTTAAGAACTCTATGGGACATCAAATATAATTCAACGTCCCACGGACGAAATTGCCAACTTCAGCAATATTCAAGGCCCTCAAGCCTTGAAAAGGCGTTTTTCGTTGTGGCCACAAATGGCTACGAAATTTATAAACCCGAAAATCCAGTAATATCCTGTGATACAAAAATGATACAAAGCTTATCAATTTGTGTGCCCAAAAGTCCGCTAGATATTATAAACACATTTCGTCATAATAGGATATGCAAAAATGGCAGGTAACCACATGATTCGGTTTCGTGTAAATAAGGAGCAGTTTGACAGAATAAGGTCTGACGCCTTTACCAGTGGTTACCTAACTCCTTCTGCTTACATGCGTGATCTTGCGTTAAACAGGAATCTTATCTGCCTTGATATCAAGGTAAGCGAGCTGTGTAAGGATATAAAGCGTGTCAAGGAGGTGCTGTGCAATGGATGAAGAGCCCAAAATCCCGGAATGGATAAACATACTCTCAAAGCTTGTTGATGAAGCTAAAAAGGAAAAAAAGATTTTAGGCAGGAATATTGAAACCGAGCCTTCGTAACTTGCATCTGATAAATTCCTGAGTCTCCTTATCAGAAAACAACAAATTCATCATATCATCTGACTCAGCACGTTTCTGATGCTCCAACTCTATCTTCTCCTGAAGCTCCATCGCATACTGAACATCCAAAATCCCACCACACTTATTGCAATGCTTGGCGTCAAACGTGTTTATTGTTTCGCATCGTGGGCAGATACGGGGTTGCATCTTCTGCTCGTCCTTCTTAGACTCTGTTTTTATACCATTCATGTTAAGGATGGCGTCGTCTACTTCTCTGCCGCTCATATGGACGTAAGTTGATGGCATGTCGCTGCCTTGCTGCCAGCCAAAATACTGATTCATCTGGAACTCAGTCAGGTGATTGGCCATGAACGTAGCACGAGAATGCCTGAACAGATGAGGATGGCAACGCTTCTTGATCTCTGCTTTCTTGAAAATCCTTTTCAAGACGCTTTTCATGTTTTTATACATCATCATGCCATGCTGCTTTGTGCCTACGTTAATCCACAAAGGGCTTTCAGGATCATCCTTAATAGGATGGTTTGCCAGCCACGTGCTGATGTGCGGAGTGCTCGAAATCAAGCGAATCTTCCGAGAACCAGTTTTTCCTTGCAATGAAGCAACAATCCCGTGCTTATCAAAAGCTACGTTTTTGATTTTCATGTTACCAATCTCACCGATTCTGGCTCCGGACTCCCACAAGATAGAAACAAAAGCCTTATCCCGAGGATGC
Organism: archaeon; assembly: GCA_020052935.1. GTDB lineage: Archaea > Nanobdellota > Nanobdellia > Woesearchaeales > UBA11576 > JABMQF01. The sequence goes on from JAGVOD010000046.1 coordinate 3,891, forward strand.
TCTGCTGCATTAATCAGCTTCATCACTTCCTGCTCTGTTATCAGGTCGCCTTCGCAGGGCAGTTTCTTCTCACACCGATTCACACGGCAATTTATCCACGAGACAATCTCAGGATAATCCTTGGACGCATACAGCCACCTATAGAACTTCTTTATCATCACACCATACGTATGCCGAGTCCAAGCAGACTTGCTGTTCTGGGTTATATCTGCCATCAACCTCTTGATATCTCCAATTTCTGTTTTATCTAAGTCCTTGCTGAGCCTTCGGCAGAGTGTATAAAACACTTCCATATACCTTATAACCCTCGCTTTTGATATATTTTCAAGAACTAACGCATCCTTGAACCGGGTCAAAATCTCTTTATTTCCTTCTGAGATGCTTTTCTTCTGAAGCCATGCATCTACTTCCTTGAAGCGCTTCTCATATTGGTGTATATCCATTTTATTCATCTCCAAGAATTAGCCTTTTAGGAATATAAGCCTTGTAGCCACTTTGTAGCACACAAGGGCGTGGAAATCGAAAAATCGCGCTCCGTAGGGGGCAACCCCCCGTCAGAGAATGACCCTAGTCTAGCATGCGCCTCGCAATATTCGCGGTGCCGCTGCTTTTGTCTGTAGTACTAATATAAAACTAGTTCACCTTCTCGTAACTGTCGAACATGAACCTCTTGTTCCTCGGGTCGCCGGGAGGAAAGACCAAGTGGGTGCACCTGACACTGGTGTCGGCAAATGCTGGGAAGCCAAGCTCCTTCGCATCTGTGCAGAACGCGATATCCTCACCAGCCATGCTGTCCTCAAAATACCTGAACTTGACACTGGAGATGACCTTGCTGGAAAGAAGCATACAGCCGAAGCCTGCGGCAGAGACCTCTATAAGGGAAGAGCCCTGCATTTCGCCCAATGAAAGCGGCTCAAGCACCTTCTCTGCATCATTGAACTTGAAGATGTTAGGCAGCACCTTGGCGTTGCCCTCTGCATTAAGGCTCATCAGGCAGACACCAGCATTGACGGCTTTGCCTGCAGAAAGAAGCCTGGACAGCGCATCAGGCTGCGGCAAGACATCAGCATCGACAAACCACACAAAGTCATAACCTTTCTCAATAGCAAAGTCTCTGATCAGATTACGCCCTGACGTGACGCGCTTTATGCTGTGGTCGAGCGAAGCATCACCCGTCATCACGATGCAACTCGTCCCCCTCAACCTCGCAGCATACTCATCATTCGCAGAAGTGTCGACAAAAAGGACATCGATGTCCTTGTAGTCCTGGGCGCGTATCGCTGCCAGAAAATCAGTCAGGTAGGCCTCTGCCTTGTCATGCGTCACACAGCCGACAAGCACACGAGGACTTTTTTCATCTTCCATGATTTCACGTTGGTAAATGAGATGTTGGTGTTTAGTATATTATTATGTGGGGGTAGGGATTTTGGAACCAACTGTCTTGCCGGTTGACATCGCCACCCGGTGCCACACTCGCATCCGCTCGGTGGCACGCTGTAATGATTATTATGTGGGGGTAGGGATTTGAACCCCAGTAGGCACTAAGCCACAGGGTGTCCTAACGACACTTCGCACCTAGGCCCTGCCCGTATGGTCCACGCGGGACGCGTGATTGACCGCTCCGGCACCCCCACAACTGTCTTGCCGGTTGACAGCGCAATCCGGTCCCATCTCGCTGCGGCTCGATGGGACGTTATACTGAAGTTATTGACGCATTGTCTAGCAAGTCTGGAGATGTGGATAGTCTCGGTCAGTATTATAAAAAGGTTTTGATGATGGGATGGAGGGCTGGCTAGAAGGCATTAAAACAATGAAGAAAAAAATTGAAAATATTTAGGCCTTATTGGGCCTTGTTGATCCACTGGTTTATCGCAGACTCCTCAGGCACTGCAGGGCACTCGAAGAGCAAAGCCTCTGTCTTGCCCGGAACCTGGACGCTGATGCGGTTTATGCCTGGCTGGTTGGAGTAGCGCGGCAAGTCGAATCCTATCCTCTTGCAGTCAGTGTACTCTCCCGGAGGAAGCAGCTCAGTGCTGCATCCAGGGTCAGTATCGACAACTCCCCTTATCAGGAAGTATGTGTTGTAACCCTTCTGCACGCCACGCGGGCTGATCTTGATGTCCTCGTCCAGCATGTTGTAAATCCTCATGCTGATGTATAATATGTCTGCAGTCTCGTCGTACTCACAGTTGAGATTCGAGAAAAGCTCTGGAGGAGCGCTAGTGTCGATGACTTCCTGGACATTGGGCAGCTCTGATTTGTCCACGACAGAAGGACCGAGGTGCTTAGGCGCCTCATACGCAGACCCTTCTTCCTCTGCTGCAGATGTCTCTGGCTCTGGCACGTACTGCTCCTCAACCACGTCAGCAGGAGCGGTCTCTTCAGTAGTCTCTTCAGGAGCTTCTGCAGTAGCCGCGTACTTGAACCTGATGAACAACAGGATCGCGAGAATTATGACGAATGCGACAATCCATGCGACAATCTTCACGACTTTCTTCTTTTTCTTGCCGCCTTTCTTCTTCTTAGGCTTATCATTTTCTTCAGCCTCATAATCTTCAAGCATCTCATCTTCATTGTTCTTTTTTGCCATTTTTCAGAGACCCCCGTTTTATGGTATTGGGTTAGTAATATTTTCTATTTTAGAGTAGAGATTCACGAATCGTCTCCCTATATATAATTTTCCCATGAGTTTTTGCTACTCTGCGGTGAGTAAAAAGCGAAAGATTTAAATACGGGTGCGATGCCTTCACGTCGTATGGTCCAAGGCGCCCTAGATGAGCAAGGAAATTTCATAGTCGCTACGGAAGCGCTAGGCAAAAGAGACCAAGACTTCTACTGCTTATGCCACGAACCAGCAATAAGGCTGTTCCCAAGAGAAGGCGTGCCTGAAGGAAGGTCAGACTATGTCAATTTCAGGAGGGCACATTTTGCGCACCAGCCAGGATACGATGTCACAAAAGGAAAGGTAAACTCCATGGACGTTGCAGTCAACTCGCTCTACCATATAGCCCGGGCGCAGAGCCTGGAGGCCGAGCGCGGCAGACTCGAATTCCTTGTTGACGAAAAGCTGATGACAGAACGAGAGATAGTGGTCCTCGACAGGACAGGACGTAACCCGGTGCCTTCCAAACCCGCATACCATGTCGTGTACTTGAGGTCAGGAGAGAATGATTTTGTAATCCTGCCATTATCCGACGTGCCTGTCAGCACAGAATACATCAAGTTCCTAGACAACTGCGCAGCAAGGAAACAGCGCAAGACATTCGTGCCTGACAAAGGCGCAAAGAGGGAGCTGAACAGGACAGTCTATGTAGCGACGGTACTTGTCAAGAACAGCACGCTCTACAGGCTGAACGATGACAAGGACCACAAAGAACTTGAGGACGAGCACCTAAAGCTGGGACCCTGGCTCGGAGATGCACTGACGCAGATATACTCCGGAGTGCTGGCATACTTCGACCCGGAAAACCTCGTCATGGAGAAGCTGACAGTAGAACCTCGCGCGCATGACTGCAGGTATACTCACGACGTCGCAGCACAATACAAGACTTCTGATCCTGCGCTATTCTGCCAGCGCATAAAACGCAGCGAAGACTTCCAGTTCTTCTCGCTCTGGCCAGTGAAGCGCAAGAAAGACACATTCACAATCGGAATCAGGGGACGCAAGAACCCTGCATTGACGATAGCGCAGCTGGTGCCGAACACTGGGCAGATGAGCCTGCTCTGAAACTAAAACTTTTTTAACGTCCAACAAATTCTAGCTACACATGAACAAGTTTCAGAACATCTACGCAATCCTACACAAGGAATACGGCCCGCAGGGATGGTGGCCATTGACGCCAGATGGAGAGACTAGGACAAAGCACCACAGCGGAAATCCTAAGAGCGAGCAGCACAGATTCGAGATAATGCTCGGCGCGATACTGACGCAGAACACCGCATGGACAAACGTCGAGAAAGCGCTCGAGCAGCTGCACAAGAACAAGCTGGTGCATTATGACAAGATACTCAGCACCAAGAAGGAAAAGCTCGCATCGCTGATACGCAGCGCAGGCTACTACAACCAGAAGGCGGAGAGGCTCGCGATAATATCGAGGTTTGTGAAAGAGCACACCATCAAAGGATTGATGAAGAAAGACACTGCTGCGCTGCGAGAGATGCTGCTATCTGTGAAAGGCATCGGGCCAGAGACTGCCGACTCGATTGTGCTCTATGCTTTCGAGAAGCCTAGCTTCGTGATTGATGCTTATACAAAAAGGATATTCTCCCGTATCGGAATATGCGCTGCGGATGTCGATTACCACGAGCTGCAGAAGATGTTCATGGACAGCATACGCAAAGACGTCGACGTGTACAAGGAATACCACGCGCTCATCGTCGAGCATGCGAAACAGCACTGCAGGACAAAACCTGGGTGTAAGAACTGTCCTCTAGGAAGACTGTGCATGAAGAGGATATAACTCATTCTCTTGCTGGGATAAAACAGCAACGACTTTACTGAGGATATAGTCGGGAAGCTCTTTGCCATGGACATCGATTATCTCCCTGATCCTCTCTGCCAGCGCGTCTGAAGGACTGGTCAGGTGACGATAGAAAAGATCCTCGAGCTTGTAGGTCCAGTGCAGCTTGTGGGGGGAAGAGTCGAATCCCAATGACTCCGCCAGCAGTTCCTGCTGAGGGCCGGACCATCCATGCCACCCCTGCGCATTAAGCTCATGCCAATCATAGCCACAGCCGACAAAGAAATCCCTGACTTCTGAAGGATGAAGCACTTCTGCGCGCTCAAGATCCAAGTTGCCGATGATATACGTATCCTCTGAAGAGAGCGCAACAACCCTGTCCCTTATCTCTTTCAGCGGAATTACGACCGCAAACTTCCTGTCATCATACGAGCCTCCGCTATGCGTCTTGACCAGGCCATTCAGTGAGAAATGGATAGTGCTCCTGGCAGATTCAGGCTTGTAGAAACCTTCAGGCCTTAATACCTTCCCGGTATCGAAAGCTGTCTGGTGTATCGCGACAAGGTCATCAATGCCGTACTTCTTCGGAAGGTCTGTCATGCAAATTTTTAGAGCTCTGTCGCTTAAATCTGTTGCTAAACGTTTTTAAACATCACCTACCTTTAAAAACCCTAATATTTAAATACTATATCATATTGGAACTGGCTGTAAACCGGGCAGATTGGCCCTGAAATGCTTTTGTACGGAATAAAGAGGGTAGCAAATGGAGCTATCAACAGTAGTTGGAATCCTGGTGGTGATAGTTGTAGTTGCATTGCTGCTCAAACTGCTTGGAAAAGCAGTATCCTTCGCAATAAGCGTAATTTCAGTAGTTGCAGTAGTCTGGCTTGTAGTCATAGGTCTCAGGTACCTTGATGAGCGAGACATACGCGACAAGTTCCTGGACTCGAACAACCTTTTCGTGCTGCAAGAGGATGGCAACGTAATAACCGGATTCGCTACAGGAGGCAACGAAACTCCATCAGTAGATTCTGTCGAACAACTATCAAAAGATGAGTCTGGACTGCTGGACAAATACTACAAAGTCGTTGCGGTGAGCAAGGACGCGCTGCCAGAGAAGACCGCGCTGATGATAGATGCGGCAGAACAAGGAGACAAGCTTAGGCTGTTTCAGAGCTATGTGGAAAACAGCCTGCTGGAAGGGGATGTCACAGGGAACCTTGTCGCTGAAGAGAAAGAAGGCAACATAAGCGTCTACAAGGAAACACTCGCGTTCAGGCACGGGATAAGAGAAGTGCTCGTGCCATAAGCACGCACAACACACTTACAACACAATAATCACGTTCAAAATGTCAGAGAAAAAGAGGTGCAAAGTACTTTTGATGATAGCATCAGCGATGCTTATCTTATTCTTGCTGCCCGCATCCTCCTCTGCAAAGACGCAGGAATTCAGCGGGAACATACTGTCCGGAGAGAACATAGACATAGACGAGTTCACGTTCATCATCACGATGAACAAGTATGCCAACGCCATCTTCGTCGATGCAGGCAAGATATTCCGGACAGTGCCGATAGAGACATGCAAGAAGATGGACCGCTTCGAGATATGCTTCGACAACACAACATATGACGAGGAAGAGAACGACCTATACGCCATCGTCAGGATATACCGCTACGAGCCTTCACTTGCCATAAGCAAGACTGTGAACGACACAGAACTTTACGTCGGGCAAGACGCGCAAGTGACGATAAAGATCACAAACTCAGGAGATACAGCATCACAGATAATCCTCACAGACGACTACCCTGCATCCATAGAGATATCAGAGATGGAAGGCGGGTGCTCGCAGCACGAGAACCAGGTATACTGGCAAGGCCACCTCGACGAGACTGAGGAGAAGGAATGCAAGTTCCTCATCAAGGCCACAAAAGAGCTCCACCAGAGCTTTGTCGCGCACATGAAGTACTGGGACGGGTTCAGATGGAAAGACGAATACTCAAACACAATAACCATGGACTTCGAACCTGTGGTGAAGATATACTCCAGCATAGTCCGCGAAGACTACGAGGTAGATGGCACGACATTCGACTTCGAAGACGAGAACCCTGGCGTGAATATAGGAGAGACGCTGCGGCTACTAGTAAACATAACCAATAACTACGACGACAAGATACGCGTCGATGCGCTGGAGATAAACCTGCCGCCAGACATCAAGTACGAATCAACAGGCCACCTAAGGTTCAATTTCCTCAACGCGACAGGGAACCGGTCGAGCATAGTGTGGTACTCTGACAGGGTAAGGAAGATAAACGACAGGCAGCTCAGGTGGGAAGGGCTCATAAGCACGAACAAGAGCTCAAGGCTATTCGTGATAAAACTCCTCGCAAGACGCACAGGCGACCAGAACATAATCATAAACACGCGCTACAATTACGATGACATGAGCTTCTCAGAGGACACGTACGAGAACTTCGCAGTCGGAGACCCCGGCCTCGGGATAAGGATGACGGTCGAGGACCAGAGCAAGCGCTTCTCCGCACCGACAAGGCTCGACGAGGATGACGACACGATAGACCTCGAGGCATTGCACCCCTACAACATCAAGGTATACGCACAGAACATCAATAAATATGCCATACTCAAAGACGTGAACTTCAAGGTCATAACAGACCTCGCAGGATTCAAGACAGTACACTACGCAGAGATGGACGAAGAAGGCCAGAGAATCCCATACAGCATCATCCTCATACCGCCGCAAGTCGGCGCAAGCACACTGTTCAAGACAAACGTCTCTGCCACTTACCAGAACGAGTTCGGAGAGAGGTACGCGAACAGCACAGAGTTCGACATCACTGTCGTGCCATCAAAAGACCTCACGATAACCCAAGACTCCTCGGAAGGCTGGGTACTGGACGGAGGAGAAGAGAGCGAGGTGAAAATCACGGTCAACAACGACCGCCTCATCGAGATAAAGAACGTACAGGTAACTGACGAGATAAGCCCCGAGCTCGAGCCCGAAGGAGTGCATGCAAAGAAGGTCAAGCTGAACAAGGAATCTGAGACAGAAGTCTACACATACAGGATAAAGGCGCCTATACTGCACGAGAAGATACGCTATAACATAACGACAACCGTCAGCTTCTTCGACCCTGACTCCAGGCTGCAGAGGAACGTCACAAAGACAGAGACAGTCACTGTCGAGCCTCTGAAACCGGACGTCTCCATAGAGATGACGCTCGACGAGCCAGAGAACATATACCCTGGAACACTCATACCTGTGGAATACACTATCCACAACAACGAAGAGAAAGAGCTCGTCACGAAGATAACAGCATACTTCCCGATACAGGCAGAGCTCGACCTGATCGGCCCAAGGACATTCTTCATAGACAAGCTAGAGCCGGGGGAAGAGGTCACGATAAAGAACCTCATCAAGATAAGGCCCAAGATCGTCACAGACAGCCTCAAGATCAACAAGACACGAGTAGAGTACTACGACAACTACGGCAATTTATTTGACGAGAATTCGAGCGAGGAAAGCCTGGACGTCGATGATGCCAGGATAAATGGCCCTTCGCTGTCCATAAGGACTGTCGTGCCTGAAGTCGTCAACAAGTCACAGCAAGGCACGATAAAGATAGAGGTCAGGAACGACGGCACTGATTCAGCGACTGCGACTGTCGAACAGGGCGATAAAATCTGGAACATCACAGTGCCTGCAAGCTCCACAAAGACCATAGAATATAACGTGAAGTACGACACCGAAGGCAACTACACGCTGCCAGACCCTGTCGTGAAGTTCGATTTCCAGGGAGTCGACGCGTACACAAAAGGAAGCGGCGCGGTGGTGAACGTGAAGCTACTGCTGGGACCTGTGGCCGAGGCGCCTGCGGAGGCGGCGGCACAACCTGCCGAGAAGGCAGAAGTCCCAGAAGCCGAGAAAGAAGAGATGTCCTTAGAGGAATACGAGGCACTGCAGAAGGTCGCCAGGACAAAAGAGATAACAAAATACGGCCTGATAAGCGGCGGGATCATACTCATAATCATGCTGATAGCTGCGTACATATACTTCGCTCAGAAGAAAGGAGGCGCGGCACAGCCGTTCATAGAGAGCGAGAAATCATAAAAATCCGCCGAAAGTGCCCTACTCAGCCCTGAAGGGCTGAGTAGGGCACTTTCTTTTGCGGGCGGATTTTTAGGATGCCAAAAATTTC
>JAGVOD010000061.1 GCA_020052935.1 archaeon
GCAAGAGATTCCGGAGATAGACGCGACAGACGCGGATACGACCGACGTAAAAAACACAGAAACACCGCAGCCTGAAGAGAATCTACCAGAACCAGAGACATACAAACCGCTCACAACCGCACTGAGGAGCGTGGTGGTCATCGACGTGATCAAAGACGGAGAGATAGCCAGCTACGGAAGCGGATTCTTCATAGACGAGGAAGGATACATCCTGACGAACACACACGTCGTGGACGAATACGACCCGACAGAAGTCAGCTATGTGATTGAGACATACTCAGGCAAGGAATACAACGCATCGCTGATAGACTGGAGCTGGGACTATGACATAGCCCTGCTGAAGATAAAAGAAAGGCCAGACTACGGGATACAGCACCTCGAGTTCGGCAGCGTAGAAGACGCGAGGATCGGCGACGAGATATATGTCCTGGGATCGCCGATGGGACTCGACTTCAGCATAGCGAAAGGCATACTCAGCGCAAAAGACAGGGAAGGCATGAGGAACGAGGAGATAACAGACTACATACAGATAGACGCTGCGCTGAACCCCGGCAACTCGGGCGGGCCAGTGCTCAACAAGGAAGGCAATGTCATAGGCATAGCGACATTCGGCTACCTGTTCCTCGAAGGACTGAACTTCGCGCTCGAGTCAGACACCACAAAGAAGCTATACATGGTGATGAAGACAGAAAGGGCCGCGATACCCGACGCATCGATACCCGAATGCTGGATAAACACCCAACTATACAGGCCTGTACGCTCCAGCTACGGATTCAAGAACGCAGGCAAGGAGATAGAAGGCAAAAAACCGTCAGACCTCGCGATATTCTACAAGGAATCAGAAGGCAAGATAAACTTCAACAGCATAACCTCAACATTCCTGAACAAGGACGACGTGACACGAAAGCTCTGCTTCCACATGAAGATAATAAACAACGCACAGGTCATATTCAACCAGGATGTCGGAGATGAGCTCGCGATAGAGAGCAAGACAATGGTCACGAACTACCCTGTCGAGATAGGCTTCACGACAGACTACGACGCAGACTGGTACTATTACGAGCTCAACGCATACGACTGCGACACAAGGCAGGGCTTATACTCATTCTACAGGAAAGACCGCTATGACACAGAAAACAGGAAAGGGGACGTGGAGATATTCGAGGACTGCAAGTCCTACTTCACCCTGACATCCTCAGCAAATATATAGTGCTGCGTGAACAACCCCTTCACGACAGTGCCCTTCACAACGACTTCTGAATCCGCCTTCGGCACCATGTCGCTCGACACCAGTATAGAACTGCTATCAGCCTTCAGCGTAAAACCAGAAAGCTGGCCCATCTGCATAGGAGCCAGGACCTTGCCAGAGACAGATACCTTCTTGCCCATGTACTTGGCAGGATCAGCATTGATGTCCTTGACAGCGACAGAGGCGCAGCCGGCAATTAGGATAGAAAGGATCAATAGAACAGCAAAAACAAGCCTTTTCATGATGAATACCTCCTGACAGCCCACAAGCGCCAAACATTTATAAATATTGTCCTGCAAAGCCACGGCAGAGGTGCGAATATGGCAAAGAAAACAAAAAAAGGAATATTCGGCAACATCATGGACAAGCTCGACAAGAAGCTCGAGGCGAAAGCCAAGACAAAGAAATGCTGCTGCAGTGAATGCGGATGCTCCAAAAAATAACTGAGTGGATAGCGTACACAGCACTGGGACTAGACCCTGCCTCAAGGCTCGGACAGTCAACGCAGTTCTTCATATATGACTCCACAAAGATAATCATACTGCTGTTCTTCATGATAGCCCTAGCAGGTTTCCTGAGGACATACCTGCCGCAGGAAAAGGTCAAGAAGTGGCTCGGCGGAAAAGGCAGGCTGACGGCGCACACAGCAGCATCGATGTTCGGCGCGATAACTCCCTTCTGCTCATGCTCATCCATACCCATATTCATAAGCTTCCTGGAGACAGGAGTCCCGCTGGGAGTCGCATTCTCATTCCTCATCACATCGCCCCTGATAAACGAATACCTCGTAGTGCTGATGCTGGGCTTCTTCGGATGGAAGATAACAGCAGCATACGTCGTGAGCGGCCTGCTGCTAGGAATAATCTCAGGACTCATACTAGGGAAGATGAAGCTCGAGAAGCACCTTGCAAAAGACCTCATATCAGCCAGCGAAAAGATAAAGAAAGAAGTCAAGCACGACGGACTGAAGTCCAGACTGATGTTCGGCGTAAAAGAGGCAGGCAAGATACTGAAGAAGCTCTGGATATGGGTGCTTGTCGGAGTAGGCCTTGCAGCAGCGATACACAACTACATACCTGAGCAGGCAGTGCATGACATAATAAGCAAGGGCGGGATGTTCACTGTTCCGATAGCGACGCTGCTGGGCGTGCCGATGTACGGCAGCTGCGCAGCAATCGTGCCGATCGCAGTCGTGCTATTCCAGAAAGGGATACCAATCGGGACTGCACTGGCGTTCATGATGGCGACAGCAGCGCTGAGCCTGCCTGAAGCAGTGATACTCAGAAGGGCGATGAAGCTCAAACTGATAGCGATATTCTTCGGGATTGTGACAGCAGGGATAATACTGACCGGCTATGTGATGAACATCATGCAGCCGGCGCTGACATAGAACTCTTTGATCGCAGTGCCGCGCCAAGCTTCGCTCTTAACAGCAGTGGCACGCGAGGCTCGGCAGAAACTACTGGCAGCTCCACGCCCTGCTACGCTTATCGATTCTCTGAGTTTATTCTGACATTCCCCGTAGGGGTACTCAGAAACCTTCGGTTTCTGGTATGCTAAAAACATCAGAGATGTTTTGGCACACCCAAACTGCTATGCAGTTTGAGTGTCTCGCTCGCTACGCTCGGAGGCATCCCCCTGTCGAGACTGTTAGAATTGGCAAAAATCGCTACGCAATATTGGCGGTGGAGCTGCCTAAGAAGTTAATTGCTGCGGCGCTGCTAAACAAAGAACCTATTTCTGCTTTATCTCGTCCTGGTCGCGGTTGACATGGCGGAAGACATCCTCATACTCAGGGATCTCCTCAGGCATCTCTTCCTTGACGTTCCCCTCGACATGCTCCTTTATCTCGCGGACATGCACGTCCTTGGGATCGACACGGGAGTGATGAACCTGGCGAAGATGCTTAGGCTCGGAAGCGTGCTCATGCTTGTGCTCGGGCACGTGCTTCTTCTCCTCGTGCCTGTGAGCCTTCTTCTCATCATGCTTAGCTTCAACCTTCTTCTTAGGCTTAGCATGCCTGGTCTTTGGCCTGGCAGAAGGTATCACATCCTCCCAGCCGCCCTCACTCTCCTCGAGCTCCTCCTCTTTCTTCCCGCCGCGCTTCCTGAAAAACCAGCGCAGGAAGACGACGAGCACGACCAGCAACGCAAGTATCAGCAGCACCCATCCGATGCCAATCCTATTCCCAGACAAAGGCGCGGAAACAATAATCTCAGCAAGGCCTAGTGCAGCATCAGCGCTGCCACGCTGGGCCAGCAGCACCAGCACAGCATCAGACTGCTGAAGCACGTAGCCTTCAGACTTATCAGCCACGAAACGATAGGCATCATTGCCAGACACAGACGCTGGAGAGACCTCGAGCAGCTTGAACAGCGCGCCGGCATTCACAGCCTCAAGCGCCTTGGAAGCAGCGACAGCGTCAGAATAGCTGAACCTCCAGACATAGACATTCTCCCCTTTGTATGAATAAGATGATTTCTTCACATCTACAATGCCCGCAGTCACGCCTTCATTGAACCTCGACGGAGAAACAACCTCCTCTTTGAGAAGCACATAACCTTCATCTCCCTTGAGCTCAGCAGACTTCTGCGACTGCTCTATGCCCTCGTCCAGCACGCGCTCGCCCTCGACATATACCAGGTCACGCATGCCGAAAGTGCCGTAGCCAGCAGACCTTGTGGAATCGTAGACCACCATCTGGGCGACAACAGGCTCAGACGAAGATAGCTTGATGCCGAAAGGAACATTAGCGACGGCCTTGCTGTTCAGGTCTATGGTGCTGCGGGACATCTTTGAAGCAGTAGACTCGAGAGTCTTGACAGTGCCGTCGGCATAGAAGAACTCCAGCTTCAGGACAGCGTCCTTGTCAGACGGGTTGAACAATGCAAGATAGCCCTTGACCTTATCAGCGACAAGACCGCTGCTGAAATAAGCGACAGAGGACGGCGAAGTCGAGCCGAGCCCGCCATGGCCCGCAGAGTAAGACGCGTCATAATGAGTGAGCTCTGCAGCGACATCGACATCGCTCTCGACCACAGTGCTGTACCACTCCATCTGCTCGACATAATTATTCAGCATGAACATCTTCTTGGAATTCGCAGGGACAGTCTCGTCAAAACCGCTGGCCTTGCCCTCAGAGTCATAGAAAGTGACTTTAACAATGGCATTGCCCATGCCTGGATTCAGTATGTTGAGGAACTCGCTCGCATCAGCGCTCGTGTAGCCCTCTGCGAAATACCACTTCTTGGCTACGGCCTGGGAGCCCATGCCTCCAGAGCCTGCGCTGAACTTCTTGTTGAAATCACCAGCCTCGACGACAACCGGAGCTGTACTGGTGACCTTCATCCCGAAGCGCTTCTCAGGCATGGTCTTCTCCTTGAGGTCGATGACCTCGCTCTTGAAGGAAGGCACCTCGAGGTTGAACGTCTTCTTCTCGCCGTTCTCATAATACAGCGTGACACCCATGTTGGCCACGCGGTCAGAAGGATTGAGTATGTAGAGATATGTCTTCACCATGCCACTGCTGTAACCCTCGCCGAAATACCACACAAAGCCAGGCTTTGTGGATGCGGTGCCGATGAAACCGCCAGAGTAAGTGCCGTCAAACTGGACATGCTCCACGACGATGGACTGATCAGAAGATACGACTGCGCCGAATACCACGCCAGAAGCGGCATACTCGGCAAGGTCTATGCTGGCTGCGCTGTGAGAGCCTATCTTGTAGCTGAACTTACCAGAATCATTCTTCTCATAATACATCTTGACTTCTATGTTAGCGGGAGCGTCGCCCGGATTAAGGACCTTCAGCAATGCCTTCGAGTCCTGGTTCACGTATGCGCCTACAAAATAATACTTGTAAGGCTTATCATCCTTCTCGACAGCCATGACAGATGCCGAAGACAGGACGACCAACAACAATGCAAGAATGCACAATACCCTTTTTCCGCTCACAACAACCCACCTCAAATAGTCTTAAAAGCTCAGCAACCCCTTTTCCAAGCTTTGGCTTAACAGCCAGGATATTTAAATTTAACTGAGATAGACCACTCCCAAATGGTGCCATATTTAAAGGGTTAAAAAAGAAACGAAACGCATTTATACAGACACGGACGGCGAGAGAAGCATGGGTGCAGAGTTCCTCAGACACGCAATCAATTCCTTTGACACTACCGGAGCAATATCCCCGTCGTCAAGAAAGCTGTCTCGCGAGGTAGCGAGGGCAGTCGACCTGAAGAGAGCCAAGGTCGTGGTCGAGCTCGGACCAGGAACAGGAGCAGTGACAGAGAAGATACTACGACGAATCAGCCCATCAACATTATTCTTCGCACTAGAGGTGAATAAGAGCTTCATCAGGAGCACAAAAAGACGCTGCCCAGGCACGATAGTGTATCATGACTCTGCAGCAAACATCAGGAAATACCTCGACATGCACGGAGCGCCAGGATGCGACTGCATCATATCAGGACTGCCGTGGGCGTGCTTCACGACCAAAATGCAGCTGCAGATATTACGGGCGGTGAGGGACTGCCTCAACCCCGGAGGAGAATTCGTGATGTCATCCTACATCCACGGCCAGATACTGCCCAAGGGACTGAGGTTCAAGAGGAACTTCAGGAGAGTCTTCCCTAAATTCAAGACGACAAAAGCAGTGTGGTGGAACATGCCGCCAGCATTCGTGTTCTACGCGAGAAAGTGATTGTTTTATTTTTTCAGATTCAGAACTGAAGCAACAAAAGCCACAGCAGCAATCACCGCACATGTCCAGAATATGCCGAGCAGAGGTATTAGAAGCACTGTGACAAGCACTGCCCCGATGCAGGCGCCAGCATAGTCATAGAAATAGAACCGCCCAGACGTGGCTCCAGCCTCCTTGAAGCGCAGCTTGCTGGCTGCAGGGAACAACGCACCGACGAGGATGCCGATGATGACAGTGATGGCTGGGAAGATGAGACTTGCCATGACACCGAGCACAGCATCATTCTCAACAGCATGGACCAAGTAGAAGAACAACGGAAGCAGGAGAGAATACGCTGCGATGGAGATGCTGAGCAGAGAGACTGTCCTCTTCGAAACCTTTTCGAGGCGCTTTGTCACGTAAAACGCGCCGAGAGCAAGGCCAAGCATGAAAGCAGTGATTATGACACCCATCTTACCGTACACATAGCCGTACAGCACCTGGAAACCGACCAGGATGACCAGCTCGAGAGAGATGCCTGCGAAACCGGAGCTGAAAACCGCAAACCCCACAGAATCGATGCGCCACATCACCAGCACCAACAACAGGACAAGAGCTGCGATGAATACGAAATAGTCTGCCTCGAACTGGCGCAGCCAGTAGAGGAGATGATAATAATAGGCAACAGGACGGAAATCGCTGTTAGTCACATCGTATTGCGAAACCGCTGAGTTGAAGTAATCTATGCGCGACTTCTCGAGCTTGTCCTTCAAGTATTCCTTCCTGACAAAGACATTATCTATCCCCCTAACATCAAGGTAATCATAATAACCATAATCCAACTTTGCGTCCGAGGCTATGAGATACGCAGTGTCGCCAGGTATAACCAGGATGTTCTTGAAGCTCTTCTTCAGGGAGTTGTACACAGCAGCGTCGAGCATGCGCGTCTCCTCATTCATGTATTCCTCGCCAGAAGGTATATGCAAGCCCAGTATCCCTCTTGGGGACATCACACTTTTCAGCTCTGCGAAAAACTCCTCTGTATAATAACGGTTGGACTGGGCGGTGCTGGGCTCAGGAGAATCTATGATGACAACATCGTAGCGGACAGTGGATTGCCTCACGAAAAGCCTCGCATCAATGTTCCGCACGCGCACGCGCGGGTCGTCCAGGCTGGAGGTATACTCGCGGCCGACCTTTATCAGCACAGGGTCGAGCTCGACGTAATCTATGGAAGTGAGGTTGTACTTGAGCAGCTCATCTGTAGTGCCGGATATTCCGCCTGATATGAGCAAGACCGTCTTCGGGTCGGGGTGCTGCAGCATAGCATAATGAACCTTCTCCTCGTTGACCTGCGGAGAATCCGTCGAGAACATCGGCATGCCGTCCTTGAAGAAGTTGAGCTGCGCCCAGTCAGCAGTCACAACAAGCCTGCCATACACAGAATCCTCCATCAAGACGATGTTCTGCCCAGGATACTGCTGCCTGACAGAGATAGACTCGAGGTTGACAAAAAGGGATGAGATGAAAGCAGCGACGAGCAGGACAGCCGCCAGCGCCGCGAAGACGTAGCGCCTGCACTTGATGGAGAGCACTGCTGCGAAAGCGAGATTTATGATGAGGACTATGATCGCGACCTGGAAAGAAGTCAGGAAATATATCAGCACGAAACTAAAGACAGCGCCGCCTATGATGTTGGAGAGGGAATCGAAGAAATAAACACTGCCCACCTGGCTCGCATGCTGCTTCCTCGAGTACAAGACTGAAAAAAGAGGGAGAGAGAAGCCTGTGATGAGGCATATCGGAAGGAGTATAAGGAACGCTGCGATGAAGACCTGCGTCACGCCGACCAGCTCTCCTCTTATGAATGCGAAATTGTAAAGGTTCCTTATTATGAGTATCGACGCAGGGAGGATGAACGCGATGAGGACGTGGAACAGTATGAGGATGCGCTGCTTGTCCAAGATCTTCACGACTCTTGTGCCGAGATAGCTGCCAATGCCTCCTATCAAAAGCCAATTCGCCAGCAGGATGCCGATGACAAGCTCATTGCCATAGAACGCAGAAAGGAATTCGCGCATGACGACCAGCTGGGTAAGGATCTCGGCGATACCGAGCGCAATTATAGAAGCGATGATCCAGTTCGTGGGGAGAGGTTTCTCAATCATCAACAAGCGATTATCAGACGATTATTTAAAGGTTTATAATCCACACAATAAGCTTAAATAACACGTATCAAACATACGACCCACAAAAAAATACATCACGGGGTGACATGATGGAAGTAGAATGCTCAAAAGACGCGCTGAAACTGCTACACACAGCAGGACTCGAGAAGACACTTGACACAACAAGACAGACATGGCACAGAGCTGCCACGAGCCTCTATCCGCACACAGAAGACGGCTTCACAGACGCAGTCGAGAAAGCTGAAGGTTTCTTCAACAGCGGCGGACCGCTGACAGCACCAACAGAACAGACGACGCTGTACAGACAGATACTGGCTTTCTTCGACGAATGCGATGACGAAGCGATGCCGAGCAGCGAAAGGCAGGAACTCTGGCTGAAATACCCCCTCGTGATGCCATACATAGCATTAGGTGACAGAGTATTAAGATACAAAGAGCTGGGCTTCCAGTCGCTAGGACACCTCGCAGAGAGCGTGACAGGATTCTGCCTCGGAGACCAACCATTCTGCGCACGCGAAGGGACGTACAGGTGGGTGCACGGCAGCTACAAGAACAGCATATCTAATGAGTGGCACGGAGACCTGCACGTGATACAGACAGACATCTCCATCCCAGACACACAACAGTACCTGTTCAACGCAGCAGAGTTCACAGGACTGGTCAGACTGGACCCTGGCAAGATAAGGACGATGTTCGCGCCGGACACGTACTGGGACATGTTCCTCATGAGCCTGCTGAGATACGCAGAAGCGACAGGAAGGAAAGAGATGCCAGAGATAAAAGACTGGCAAGATGTATTGCGCGAGACAGGATATGTCCCCACACACAAAGCAGAGGCCGAGCTCGGCACAGACTTCGCGCTCTGGCACGTACAAGGAGAGCTGCTCATCGAAGGAAGGAAGATGCAAGAACACCCCATATTCATAGCGGATGACTCGCATAACTTCCATTACCCTTACCTGAAAGACGGAAAACTGCTCTTCATGAAACCCGATGAACAAGGAGGAATAGAGTCCATACAACCAGAATGGGGAATGTTCAAGGACATGAAATTCAGGGCGAACCTCATATACGAACCAGAAGAGCTGCCACAACTGTTGAGGGCGACGTACAAACTCTTCGCAAGGGACAGGAGAAGGCTGCCCGCCATAATGGATGTATTCGTCAATGACAGGTTCAGGAGAGATGGCGCTGCAGGGGAATGACCGACAAAACTTATTTAAACTACCAAGACTAATAGACAGTCATGGCCACCACCCAACCCAACACACAGCAGTTTAGACTCCTTCTGAATGAGATAAAAGAAAACGTACTCGTAGCATCGCACCAGAAGATAAACCTCAAGCAGGTCGTGTCGTCCGGGAGCTACATCTATGACTACAAGTTCAACAAGGCAAAGTATCTCGCGGACAAGGTCAAGAGGAGCAGCACGGAGCTAGTGACAGTCATAGAGAAGCTGCACAAGGCCAACAAGAACCCGAGACTCGGAGACACGCTCACGAAGATAATGGTCAATTCCAAATTCGTGAAGGAACTATACCTCGAGCCCGCCAAGGTGCTGCCGATAATCGAGCAGATCGAACGCGACCTGAAAGAGGTCGAGAAGACAGAGCAGCTGGAGAACGAGATAAATGAATTCGAGCATGAAGCTGCAGCCGCCCCGATGCAGAGGCCCAAATCCGGGGAAACGAAAATGAACTTCGAGCTGCCCCCGCTGCCAGAGGAGATATCAGACAACATAAAGGCAGACGTGGAAGAGCTCGAGAAATGCTTCTATTCAGGATGCTACCGCAGCAGCATAGTGCTGTGCGGAAGGATAATGGAGACAGCGCTGCACCGCAAGTACTTCGAGATAACAGGCAATGACGCGCTCGAGAAAGAGCCAGGCATCGGACTCGGCAAGCTCATCGCGCGCATGAGCGAGCAGAACATCAAACTCGACCCTGCGCTGCCGCAGCAGATACACTTCATAAACCAGGCAAGGATATTCTCAGTCCATACAAAACAAGATGCTTTCGTCCCATCCAAGAACCAGGCCCAGGCCACCATACTATATACTCTGGATGTGATGGGGAAGCTGTTCACATAGTCAATTCCGGAAAGTCTGCGGGAAATATTACGGATTTCTTAGAGGATTTTCGGCCAAAAACGAAATTCTCGCAAAAACCGCTCTGAATCCTGAAAAATCTCCGCCATCATCGGAAGGTTTCCGGATTTTCGTGCGAAGGGTTCTTTAAGACTGAAAACAATAATCACATCACAGAAAGGTTTAAATAATATGACATACTCCAATAACATACGTTTTGAGGATATGCTCTCAGTCAGGTATGCAGGACTCAGGATAGCACCAACGCGGGCCGCACAAAGGGAGCTGTTCAAGCTTGGTCTTGACCTCCAGGACTGCGTAGAGATACTAGATGATGGGTATTCCCCCCGAAAACGGGCCAAAGACACCATCGAAAGATGGCTGGACAAGGGAAACAAGACACTCAACGCAGTCATCGCGAAAGATTATGATGATACCAGAAATGAGGAATGCTGGGTGCTGATACACATCGGAAAGTTCACGAAGAGGAAATAAGATGAGATGCCACAAGTGCGGAAAGGCCATGAAGTATGCCAAGGGGATGACATTCAACAAGCACAAAGTAGATGGCTGGAGATGCATCTGCGGAGAAGAATACTTCAACCCGGAACAGGCACAGCTCATATTACTGCTCAACAAGCTGAAGCGGCAGCGATTCAAGCTCAAGCTGAGCCAAGTGCGCAGCAACCTGATACTGAGGATACCAAAAGAGGTCGGCGAGGCGCTGAACCTCCACAAGGGAGAAGAGGTCTATTTCTCGCTTGATGACAGCGGCAAGATGAAGATAGAGACCTGCGGCCGCTGACAGGAAGCACCAGACCAAAAAACCCACATTTGGTACTTGTTCAGCTGATGGCCGCAGCAGTGCCACGCCATGCTACGCTTGTTGATTATTCTAGCAACTGCTTGACACCCCGGAGGGGGCATCCCCCGTCAAGCAGCGACCCTCTTCTCGAAAAACGCTACGCAAAATGGCGGTGGCACTGCTGCCAAACAAAAATCATATTCGTTTAAACTGGCTATAAAGCCCAGAAAAAGTATTTAAACCAGTTCTGCATATTTCTTTGAGTATCTATATCTGGGGGCAAGGAGACTATTCCTCAAAGGATGAAACAATGGAATCTATCGATAACTATGCAGAGCAGGCACAAGACCGAGGCACACGAGATAGCAGAAGCAACCTAGAAAAATACATGCACGAGATAGCGCGCTGGCCATTGCTCACGGCTGAAGAAGAGAACTCCCTGGCATGCAGCATAGCAGAAGCAAGAGATAATCTCGAGAACCAGCTCTACGCAACAGGATACGGAAGAAGGCTGCTGCTGGGGCTGGGGGAAGAAGTAAATCTGGGAAAGACCCGCGCAAGCAGTGTGCTTGTAATAAGAAGGATGAAGAGAGAAGACAACAATGAAGAGCTGCGCCATAGCGATCTCGACAGGCTGATGAAAGGGCTGGCGCAAGAACTCCCCCTCAAAAGCATAAGAGCGGCCCTGAAGAGCACCATGCTGCAAGAACAGACAAGAAGAGAACTACTACACGAATTCTACAAAAGGCTGGAGGAATACGTGAAGCTGGCAGGATACGTGCGAGAACACCCAGAAAGAAAAAGGAAGGCACTTCTCCACAGACAGCTCGCGGCATACCGACAAGAATTCGGAGTCAATCCATCAGAAGCAGAGGGACACTACAACGAACTGGTCGGGATCGACAAGAGGCTCAAGCGCGACACAGACAAGCTGACATGCAGCAACCTCAGATTGGTCGTGAGCATAGCGAAGAGGAGCGTGTGGAGAGTCATGCCGCTGGAAGAGCTGATCCAGGAAGGCAACATCGGACTGATGAAGGCCGTCGAGAGGTACGACCGAAAAGTAGGAAGGTTCTCGACATACGCGACATGGTGGATAAGACAGGCAATACAGAGATCAATAGCAGACAAGCTCAACCTGATACAGCTGCCGGTACACGTGGTGGAGAAGATGCAACGGATATCCCGGAAGAGAGCAGTATACTACAACCAGTACGGCTACCCGACAGACACAGGATACGCAGACCCTGAGAGGATGGCGCGGATGACCCGACTGAAGCTCAAGGAAGTGCTCAAATGCAACAAGATAGACCTGCTAAGATACCCCATATCCCTGGACGCCCCGGTGGTCAAGGATGAAGAAGGCGCAAACGACCTGTTCACATTCATACCTGACGAGAAATCGCCGGCACCGCTAGAATGGGCAGAAAGACAACAGCTGACAGATAGAGTCGACGCTGCACTCGGCGCCGGCTGCGACTCCCGGGACAAGAGAGTCATAATCCTGAGACATTTTGAAGACAGGACCCTCGAAGAAGGCGGCAAAGAACTCAACGTGACCAGGGAGAGGGTGAGGCAGATACAGGCAAAGATACAGAAAAGACTAAGGAAGAAAGAGTACAGGCTCGACGGGCTGAGAGACAGCACTTGATCCTAGACGCAAGATAGAAAAAAGAAAGAAGAAAAAATAAAAAAATCTAACCGCACGCCGCCAAACAAGCAGCCTTTGCTGCAGGAGGCATGCCATTGCAGGCATCACAGCCGATAGTCGCCCTCTCGTCGGTGTTCCACTTCGTGGCTTCTGCTTCGTAGTCCGGAGCTTCTGAAGGCTCTTCAGCAGCAGGCTCAGCAGCCTCTTCCTCGGCAGGAGCTTCCCTGACAGGAGCGCTGTACGTGCTCGCCAACTTGGACATGTCTGTGCAGCCCGCAATCTCCTCATCAGAGATCTTGCTCTGAGCGCCGATAGTCCCGTAGTCGTTGAGCGACAAGACGGTCTTTCCGCCCTGCACGACCTTCACCATGCCAAAAGGAACCTGTGAAGAGACCCAGTACTCGCCAGCAGCCTGAGAGAACTTAGCGACAACAAGCGTCTTGCCTGACGGAGTCGTGTAAGTGCCAGGCGCCCAGCCAGGCATGTCTGCATTGTAAGAATCTCCCTTGGTAGGCACTGTACTGCCCTGCACATCCTTGATGTTCATGCACAGGACCTGGTCACCGGTCTTCATGACATACTTCGATGCCTTCTGGGTGCTGGGATTCATCCAGACCTGCATGACAGACTCCTGCCCGCCAGTCTCTGTACTCATCTGGAACTTCGCCAGGGTAGGTGAGTTCTCAATCAGCTCAGTGCGCATAGTCACTGTCTGGCTACCTTGCTTCGAGACAGTCTCAGACCACATCCCGGCCTTCCATTCCATGAAGCCAGCATACTTCGATGTCTTGGCTGGCTTTTCAGCGGTCTCGCCGCCAGAACAGCCTACTATCAACACAGACAGAATCAACAGAACAAACAATGCTTTTTTCATCTAAACACCCCCGATTGTGATATAAGAGAAACAGCGCATAATGGGTATTTAAAATTATCTCGGCCTTTTTATACGTTTGAAGCAGTGCCACGCCCTACTCGCCTCGCTGAAACCGCTAGTTGCTCGCTTCGCTCGCAACATAAACCCGCTCGGCTCGTTCGTTGCCGGCTCGCGCCCTGCAGGATATGACGAAGCGTGACCAGCCCCCGGATGGGTACTCAGAAACCTTCGGTTTCTGGTATCTCGCTCCCTGCGGTCGGAGACAACCCCCGTCACGCACCGACGGCGCTTGTGATTGGCGCTCGCAATATTGGCAACGACGGGCGTGGCACTGCCTCTTAGACTAGAACTACTTTCTCTTCTTGGGCTTTGCTTTAAGCATCTTAGTTCGCTTAGGCTGCTCTGGCTCCTTCAGACTCAGCTTCTCCTTCATGTGCGCGTGGAACTTCCTCTCGCCGAATATAGAATAGATCAGCATGCCTGACAAGAACAGCATCATGCCAACAAAGAACAGCTTCTTGCTGAAGCTGAACAGCAAGGCAGCGCAGGAGAGAAGGCCTAACGCGGGAATGACAGGGAACTTGCCTATGTTACCCCAAACCCTGAAGCCCCTCGGGACATGATGATGAGAATAACGCAGGACAATCACGCAAAGGTTGACGACCAGGAAGATGAACAACGCACCGAAGTCAGTCAGGAAAGCAATAGAAGCAATATCGCCCCAGATGATGAACACAGAACATATAGCTGTAATGATGAGCACAGACACATAAGGCACGCGGCGGGTCTTGCTGACTTTCAGCAGCCACTGCGGCATAGAGTGCTGCTCAGCCATGCCATAGATCATCCTGGACGTGGCGATGAGCAGGCCTATCACTGTAGAACCAGTAGCGGCAAGGGCCATCACAGCCATCATTATGCCTGCCTTGGTACCCAGCAACGACGTCATTATGTCTGACAAAGGAGAGTTGGAAGCTGCCAGCTGAGACCAGGGCAGCACACTGACAGCTATTATCGCGACAGCGACGTAAAGCACTGTAGAGATGATGACAGACAGGATAAGCGCCAGAGGAAGGGTGCGCTTAGGATCCTTCACCTCCTCACCTATGTTGCCTATGTTCTCAAAGCCCAGGAAAGCGAAAAAGATAAGCGCAGCGCCAGTGAAGATGCCAGGAAGGCCAGATGGCGACTCGAAGTAGAACTCGACAGGCTTGATGTGAGGCGCGCCGACAACGATGACCAATACCAAGCCAACCACTGCAAGTATGACCATCACGGAATCGAACCACAAAGCCTGCTTGACACCCACAAGATTGAACACGGTCAGGACAAACATAAGCAGCAATGCACAGAATACTATATTCCAGCCAGTGAGGAAAGAGAGGTAGCCGCCGAAGCCCAAAGCGACAGCAGCAGTAGCGATCAACGTCGTGACAAGCTTAAGCCACGCTATTCCGAAAGAGAACCTCCTATCACGGAAAGCACGCTCTGTATATACATACTCAGCAGCATCATAAGGAAAAGTCGAGGCGAGCTCTGCATAGCTCAGGCCAGTGCACGCGGCGATGAAGGCAGCGACGAGAAAAGACAACCACAGCTCATTGCCAGCTATGCCTGCAGCCTTGCCTATTATCACGTAGATGCCGGCGCCGATTATGACGCCAAGAACATAAGATATAGTGCCGAAAAGCCCGATCTCACGCTTAAGCCTGAACAAGCAATCACCTCTTTAATGTCGGGCAATAATGCAAAAGGGTTTTAAAATGTTTCTACTGAAAAAAGCCTCTCGACGAGGCCAAAAAATATCAGCCGCCACTAATACACCAGATGCATCATGCTTCCGACGAGAAAACCCAAAAAACATTAAGTATATAAACAAGTTTCACCTAGCTATAGGATACTGAGGTGAGGAGAGAACTCTCTTAAATAGCAAGGAGTCATCACAACCGATGAAAAACGTATTTCTCGTATGTCGAGAGAGAGGTCTTTGAAAAATGAAAAATCTTGGCAGATTAATCGCCAAAACAAACATAGGCAACAACAAACGCGGATTCAAGCC
This sequence comes from archaeon, assembly GCA_020052935.1. Classification (GTDB taxonomy): domain Archaea; phylum Nanobdellota; class Nanobdellia; order Woesearchaeales; family UBA11576; genus JABMQF01. The sequence continues at coordinate 15,592 of JAGVOD010000061.1, forward strand.
GCCCATGAAGAGCGAATCCTTCCTGAACAAGATGTTCCAGGAAGGAGGTAAGAAGGCATCATACAACCTTCGCGCAGACGACACAACACTAGCCGCAAATTCTGGCAGCACTGACTCAGAAGACGACCCGCCTCCAGGTAGTGGCGATTCTATAGATTGGGTCGTAGAGCCATCGCTCTACACATCTGATGAGAAAGACGATGAGACCAGATACCTCCCTGAAGAGACTGAAGATGCTCCAGGAACAGAGGATTCTGAGCTGGACTATATGGCATCGGTGCCGTACGGCCTAGGGCAAGATACAACAGCCATGTCTGCAGAAGGATACGACTCTACAGACGAGGCAGTCCTGCTATACGACAGCATGCAGCGAGCCATGAAGGATATCCACTTCAGGAGGATAGTCTTCGAGACGGCACCATCTGACTACGACCTGTTCAGGCCGAGGAACGCGGCATTGACGATGTCCCAGGACGTGGACATCCTCGCCAAGAAGATAACAGATGTAGAAGGGCTCTAAGCCAAAATCTTTTTGATTTTCTATTTTTTATTCTAACAGCGTAAGCGCCATCATCAGGACCATGCCTGCTACGATGGCAAGCAGCTGCAGCAGGGAACGCGAGGGAGCCACTTCCTTGTGCATCTCAGGGATGAGGTCAGAGCCAGCTATGTAGATGAAGCCGCCAGCAGTAAAAGGGATGAGGAACTCTGAAAAGCCCTGTATCTTAGAACCGATGACCAGCGCGATGACAGTGCCGAGGACAGCGGCCAGTGCAGAGATGAAGTTCATCAGGATAGCCTTCTTCTTCTTGAAGCCGGCATGCAGCAATACGCCGAAGTCGCCGATCTCCTGAGGGATCTCGTGGAACACCACTGCAAGGGTGGTAGCGAATCCGAGCGGGACAGAAACAAGGTAAGCGCCGCCGATGACCAACCCATCGATGAAGTTATGGAAACCATCACCTACCAGGTTCATCATGCCAACAGGGTGAGGATGGGACTTCGAGGTCGGGACATGGCAATGGCGCCAGTGTATGAACTTCTCAAGTATGAAGAACAGGACAAGGCCTGTGAGCAGGTACACAGGTATCGTGATCTTAAACCCATCTTCAGCAGCCTCGGGTATAAGGTGGAAGAAAGCATCGCCGAAAAGGCTGCCTGCAGAGAAGCTCACCATCAACAAAAGGAACCTTGACAGAAGCCTATCGCTGATGCTTAAAGTGAACACGCCGACAAGGGACATAAGGCTCACTACCAAGACGCTGAGCAATGAATAGAGCCATACTTCCGCAGCCATGACGTAGAAGAGCAAAGGGCGGTTATTTAAGCATTTCGTTAAAAAATCCCAGATAACATTTATTAATCCCCATCGCCCTATATAATATAATGATACGCATCATCTTTGTAGGCAGGGTCAAGGAAGAGTGGCTGAGAGAGCAGATAGAGGAATACGTAACAAGGATAGGCCGCTTCATAAGGATAGACATAGACGAAGTCAAGGACGAGAAGATACTAGGACGCGACTACGAGAAGATAAAGAAGGCAGAAGGAGAGAGGATACTCAACATACTCGGGGATGACTATGCCATAGCACTCGATGCCAACGGCAAGTCGCTGGACTCGCCTGAGTTCGCCAAGGCGCTGAAGAAAGCAGGCGACGACAACAAGAGGCTCACATTCGTGATTGGCGGGGCGCTGGGACTCCACGACGACGTGCTCAAGCGATGCAACCTCAAGCTATCACTCTCAAGGATGACCTTCACAAACCAGATGGTGAGACTGCTGCTCGTAGAGCAGATATACCGCGCATTCACGATACTCGCAGGGATGGAATACCACAAATGAAACGGATATTCATCGAAGCAAAGGCCAGCATAGGCAAAGTAGAGTTCGACACTTCTTCCCTGCCAAAGAAGATAGGCATAGTCACGACGATACAATACCTCTCTGAGATGAAGAAGATAGTCGACTTCCTGTGGAAGAAAGACGTGAAGGCAGTCGTAGCAGGGCAGGTGCTGGGATGCAATTCATCCTCCGCAGACAAGCTGAAAGACGAGGTGGATGCGTTCCTGTATGTCGGCAGCGGGGAGTTCCACCCGATCGGGGTCGCGCTTCGGACCGGAAAGCAAGTCTTTGTGCTACATCCTGAATCGATGAAGATGAGCAAGGTCGAGCAAGCCGACGTCGACAGGATAAAAAAGAAGAAGAGAGGCATGCTGGCGAAATTCCATTCATCGAAAATAATAGGCGTCTTACTCACCACTAAAGAAGGCCAGAGCATGGTGCAAGGCGGACTCAAGAAAGTGTCTGAGCTAGAGAAGAAGTTCCCAGACAAGAAGTTCTACCACTTCATATGCGACACGCTGGACTACAACCAACTTCTTAACTTCCCTTTTGTCGAATGCTGGCTAAACACGATGTGCCCGAGAGTGATGGAAGATGTCAATGTGCTGAATGTAGAAGATATCTGAGAATCATCTCTTATAACTTCAGGTGGAGCGACGTCATCTCCTTATGTATGTATTCCATGTTCTTCCTGACAACCATCCTCTGATTTGACTTTGTGACTGGAAGGACTCCTTTTATCGCGCCTTCTATGGAGATTATGCCTGAATAGTTCTTGATCACTGAACCTATGACCCTGTCGAAATACCTGTGGTGGATGCGGGTCATGAAGAAAGGGACATGAGTCTTCTGGCTCGTGTGGCCGCTGATATGCACGTGGAATATCTTGCTCTTATGCATCTTATCGATGAACTCCAACGGCGCGTGCTCGCCATGAGTATAAGTATGGACGAGGTCGAAGGTCACGCCCAGATTACTCATGCTGACGGCGTCAAGTATCTTATAGACGTGCTTCGACTCTGTGATGAACTCCCTTGGCTTGTTCTCCATCGGCTCCATGCCAATCCTCACACCGCACCTCTTCGCGTACCTTGCTATTTTCCTGAAGGCAGCTATCTGGAGATACCAATATGCCTTGTCAGCACGCTCACCAGCATCGTCTGTGTGGCCAGGATGCACGGTCATCACCTTGAAGCCGAACCTCTTCGCGAGGTCAAGAGCATGAAGATGAGCATCTATTGAACGTGCGCGGACTGCCTCGTCCTTGGAACAGAGGTTATACTTGTCATGCGATGGAGAGCCGGGGTCATAAAGCGGCGCGTGGACCACACCTACCATCCTGTTCCGCTTCAACGCGGAGCGTACTTTCTGCAAAGAGGTCTTCTTATGCTTCAGCTGCAGGTCAAGCTCCTCTGCCCACATCTCTATCGCGTCATAGCCGGCCTTACCAAGGATGTCTATCGCCTCGTGGATATCGTATAAAGAAAGTATATGACTAGAAGTCGCTATCTTGTTCTTCAGCTTAACTGCTCTCTTTTTGAACATAGATGAGAAAGATATAAATACATATTTAAACATATCTCACCAATAAAGGCACCGTCCTAAATCTCGCCAAAGGCTCGGCCAGCGCCAGGTTCGGCGAGCAAGTCTATTGCCGAGTGGGCTGTCCCCCCGGATGGGGCGTCCCCCGACAACGCCCGCGAATAATAAGCGAAGTCGCCTCACAAAAGGCGCTGGCTCCATTTAGTACGGTGCCACCAAGAGGGGTGAAGATGCAGCTTATATCACATCCAATATTCTTGAGACATGACATGCCAGGGCATCCTGAAAATGCTGCCAGGATAGCCAAAGCGATGAAGACATTCAAGCACGAGCTTGCGAAGAACGGAGAACAATACCTCACCAAGATCCACACACAGAGATACATAGACAGAGTCAAGAAAGCGTCAGCTGAAGCAGGCAGAGGATTCAAGTTCCTGGATGCTGGTGAAACATATGCCTGCGCTGAGACATACAAGGCAGCGTGCTATGCTGTCGGGGCAGCAGTGGCTGCGGCAGAATACGCGCGCAAGAAGAAGAACGCATTCGCGCTGGTCAGGCCGCCAGGACACCACGCGCACCCAGACTGGACAAACGGATTCTGCGTGTTCAACAACATAGCCATCGCCTCTGCCTACCTCGCAGAGAAAGACGAACGCGTACTGATACTTGACATAGACCTCCACAGGGGAGACGGGACATCAGACTGCGTCACTAGACTTAACCAAGAGATGGAGAACAGGCTATATTACTTCTCGATAAACCAGCACGGCATATTCCCAGGAGCCAGCATAGACGAAGGCAACGTGCACAACATCTACCTTGACTTCGGCACGAGCGAAGATGAGTACATCACAGTGCTGAAGAAAGAAGTGCCGGCGCTGATGTCTCGCTTCAAGCCCACCATCGTAGCGATATCTGCCGGGTTCGACTCATTCGCCAAAGACAAAGAGACACACTCAGCGACACTGGGATGCGGACTCTCCCTGACAAAGAAGACTGTAATCGAGCTAAAGAAGATGCTGGAAAAAATACCTTACTTCGCAGTGCTGGAAGGAGGATACAACCCAGACAGCGTCGTCGAGGGAGTTGGGGCATTCTTGGGGATAAATGTGCCGGAACCGAAGAAGAAAGAAGCGAAGGCGATAAAGAAGATCGCAGTCAAGAAGAAATCAGTACAAAAAATAATAACCAAGAAGCCTTCGGCAAAAACAAGACACAAGAAGATTCCTTTGACCAAGGCGAATATGAAAGCGGCAAAGAAGACAAAGAGAAAAAAGTGAAAAGAAAAGCAGCGTAGATCCACCGACTCATATTCTCTATTTCATCACGTTCCTTATCACTGCTTCACCTATCAAAGATTTCAGCACTGGCGCCTATGGATTACCTACCAGGTCCTTTATCAAAGCAGCAAGCACTTTCTCAGTGTCCTTGCCCTGCAGCAGATAGGCTTCTGTTAGCAGCCAAAGAGCCTGAGGGTGGCCCTCAAGATCCCGCGGAACACGCTCGCCCAAAGCGCCCACTAGCTTCGCGGCAGCCTCTATGTCCGAGTGGGTAGGGTAAGGAGCACTATCCTTCTGGGCAGCCAACGTAAGCCTTGCGAAAGCAAGAGAGTATGATGCCTGAGAATAGTCGTGCTTGCGCACAGAGACAAACTCTTCCTGAGTCAACTCACCGTAACGTTCCGTGTAGACACCAAAGGTAACCGAATCAACAGAATCTTCAGCCATGCAATCACCTTCATCCATTCTCTAAACAGGATTATATAAAACTTTCGTTTTGTAATCACTCGTTGGTAGTCATTTTCGATATATTTAAATAACTGCTTCATCTACCTGTAAAAAACCGTTCAGGGGCTTATTGAGACCATGGCATTTTTCGCAAGCGACAATCCTATAGCACTTTTCTTAGCCCTAGTAGTCGTCATATCAGTACTAAAGATATGGCTCAGCAAGCGCAAGTGGTTCGCAGGCAAGAAAGAGGCATACATGCTGCCAATACTGATCGTCTTGGTCATATTCCTCATAGCATATCGGCCTCTGCTCAGCATGATAAGCTACGGCCTCCCTTACTTCATAATGGTCGTCGTGTTCCTGTTCGCGCTGGGCGCCATCATGTTCGTGCTCGGCATGCGCAAGGACAAGATCTGGCCAGAGCTTAAGGACGTCGGCCCCTTGAGGATCGCAGTGTACATATTCATATTCTGCATAATCGCGCTCTCGATAAGCCATGTCTACGGCGATAAGCTGCTCCAAGACAAGTCAGTGTCCCTTACAGACGCCACGACCTCATCGCAGGAACCTGTAGAGATAGACTTCTCGCCCATATTCACAAAGCAAGTCCTGGGAACGATATTCGTCTTCATAGTGCTGGGATTCGTGTTCGTCTGCGTCAATTTCTCGCAGTGAGATCAAGAAAGCAACATCTTCTTCATACAATCCCTAGCGACAGCGAAGTCAGTAGTGTAAGTCCGAGCATAACCACGCTCTGACGCATTCGCCATGTTGAGCCACTCCCTCTCGCCGCGGTTAGCCACTTTTATGTCACCGCCATCCTTCCTGACGAACAATGACCTTGAGGTGCGCTGCTCGAAATCCAGCTGCTCATCGAGCGGGAACAGGAAAGGACTCAAGACAGTATCACCCTGATGTACAGCCCGGTCCATGTAAGTGCAGGCCAGGGCGACGACATGCATGCAGAAATACACAAAGTCATATTCCTTGCGCTGATGCAGCCTTCCGATATACTTCAAGTCCTTGCAGTGGCACAGACCACTTATGTCAGCCCACAAGGAATACGCCTTCGGAGGCAGAGGCCTGCGGAAATCAGATATGTAATTGACCAAAGGATCATACTTTGTCCTCGCGCCTGAGCGCGACATTGTCTCGCCCTCTGCGCCGTGCGCATAAAGCTTGCTTATGGAAGTGACGTCAGAGACGCGCACATCCTGGCCATGCGCCAGCAGATCCTCCAAGAAAGAAGAATAAAGATGCATCCGCATGCCGACAGAGTTGTTCGTCGTGAGGAAAGTCTTCTGATGAAAGACGTCGAAGCCGCGGAAGATCATGGTAAGGTAATTCACGTCAGGCCTGAGCTGCGAAAAAGCGTGCCTGAATGTAGCCTCAGGAGTCCTCTTGGCTTCCTCAAACTCCTCCTTGGTCTTCTTGCTCTCCAGCAGATAGACCGGCTGGAACTGCATAAGATCAGAAGCCACATCATAAGCCCTGTGCCTGAACTCAGGGCTGCGGAACAAATCCCTGGCGTGACGACGGGCTTTCGCATGACGAGAATCATTCCTGTCGTGGTAGATAGTATCGAGATCGACATCATAGACCTTCTTTATCTCCTCATCGACAAGATAATTGATGTATACCCTGAACGCTTCTTCCTTGCCCATCATCGGGTCCTTCAACAGCTTCTGCGAGAATGGAGCAGGAAGCTCGAACTGTCTGTGCAGGAGAGGGACTTGGAAATCAGCAGCATCACGGACTGTCTTTGCGACATCGGCGCGGTCAGTAACATCGATGACAATGCCTCTCTGCCTCAGGTAATCCATCGCCTTCTTGTAGCTGCTCACCCTGGAAGGCTCTGGCAAAGCAGCAAGAGCATCTACGACAGGAACTCCACGGTCTGTCTGGGCGACAATGCATTCCAGCACTGCCTTGTTAGAACGCTGCTCGTCAAGCTTTTTCCTGGCAGCGAGATTTGAAGGAGCATGGTCGACTATGCGAGACGTATCAGCGACACGCATCTCTAATTCAGATATGCCTTTCTGTATGGTCTGGAGCTCATTGCCTGCGTATCTTTTCAGACGGTCCCGCATGACAGCGAGACGCGCATTATACTTGTGTATAGCACCGAGGACTACATCCTGCTTCTCAGGCTGCGCAAGCAGCTTATCCCTGACTTTGTCTGGATTGATGTCTGTCATAACGTACCTGTAAGCAAAGGTGTTATTTAAAATAGTGTGGTGATATTAGTTACCATCAAAAACTGAGCGAAAGAAAACAAAAAAGGGTGAGTCTGAAGGGGTTCGAGAGGATATTACCTAATTGCCTGTAAAGTACCTAATTTCCGAATTTTTACACAGTTTATTTATAAATAAATAGTAATCTTTATATAGTAGTATGCCATAGTACTAGGTATACTTAGTATCTAAGGTGTTTCAATTGTTGCAAAAACAAGCGAATTCAAACAATAATGTAAAAAATAGAAACAGAGAGTTTTTTGAACAGTTAGTTGAAAACATGGAGGATTCAAGGAAGAAAGACCTCGAGCTATTTCTTAAAGGCTTAAGTTCAGATTTCAAAAATGTATCTGACACTGCTGCCCTGCCAAAAAGAACAAAAAACATCAAAGTCGATGTAGATGTTTGGGAAACCCTGAATGTTCTGAAAGAGAGGGATCAGACATTCAACGATGTAATTGCAAAAATGCTAGGGTCAACAACACAAACAAAAGGTAATAAGAACCTTTTGGCGATCAAGTATAAAAGAAAAAGGGCATTCTTTACGACAACTTTTGCAGGTCAACAATTAGGTTGTGAATTTGAATATAATGATTCGAAGGGTGTAAAGAATGATTTCACGCTCGATGTACAGATAAAAAAAGTTTTCATCGGGAAAAAGACCATGTCTGCTTCTGAATTTTTCGGGGTTGACAACACACATAAACACTACTCTAAGGATTATCTAATATTATACTTGAAGTCAATAACTGTTGCTCTGCGTAAAGAGTTCAGGATATCCTTTAAGGAGAATGCACTCAGAAATGATTATGAGAATCTGGTTCTATGGCGCAAATTATACTATGAACATGGACTCAGTGAAGATTCTTTCACCTCTGACGTGGAAGATCCTTTAAGATTAAGTGAGGAAGAACCGGTTACTGACGAGTGGAAGCGCAGTATTCAGTCATCTCTTGCAAACAAGATGAGTTCGGAATGGAATCGCTTAACTTATGAACAACAGCTAATGATGCAGTTTAATATCCAGAGGAGAGAGTAAATGGAGTGGGGGAAATACTCAAACAAATACTTCCACACGACAACATACGAAGATTCCAAGTCGGGGGTCCGTGTGGAAGTTTCAGAAGGGGGAAATGTCAACATAACTGAGGAGGGGTTTTCTCTTAGAGTGAAGACCAGATCGGAAAGATACATGCCCAAACACAGAAACTATGCGATTGAACATCATCCAGACCCACCGCACGATTTCCCGCACATACAGTTCAAGTTCATAACAGAAGAAATAGGCACAATAAGGATAAGAATAGACCTTAAAGACTCTGAAGAGTATGACCGGGCAGTGCTGGGCTTCATCTACAACATCAAGAACGTGCTTGAAGAGCTTGAAACCCATAAGAAAGGCATCACTGCCGAGGTGATGGTGCTAGAACTGGTTAACAAACTCGAGAAAGAGTCCAACTTCCTGTCACAGAAACTCATACAGGGGGTTGCAAAATACTCTCTCGACTTCGAGGACAGGAAGCTTCATCCAGGTGGTATTAACAAGCTAAAGGAAAACCGACTGCTAATTGATTTCTTAGGAGAACCCATAATTAAGTCTATTGAAGATCAGTATAATAAGCATAATGAAACCAAGAAATAGTCCCAGAGCACAACCTTCTTTCTGGTGTCGAAAGTAAATAAAAATGGGGCTGCGAGGATTTGAACCCCGGCTGAGCGGCCCCGAACCGCTAGTCCTACCAAGCTAGACTACAGCCCCACAAGGGTCTTGTTCCTTGATCCCGCAATCCAGTGCCACACTCACTTCGTTCGGTGGCACGTCATACTGATGTACTGAGACTCTCGGGACGGGACCTCTTGCATAGTGAATCAAGGAACTAAAAAATTTACTGCAAAAACAATCCCGACTCGCAAGCTCGTCTGGGATTGTTGAGCATTCAAAAGCCAATTTTGTCGACTTCATCGGCAAAATTGTCTTATTGAATGGACGCTACGGGAGTCGCACCCGTGGCCTTTCCCGCACTCGACATCACGCTTCAGCGTAACCGTCTGCGAGGGGAACGCTCTACTACTGAGCTAAGCGCCCGTATTGACTGAAAAATCAAGCGGCACTATTTAAAGCTTATTTCGCTTTGTGACGTATTGGCTTCTTTTTCTCTTCTTTCACAGCCAGCGTGAAGAACACCGCGAATATGGCAGCGACAAGGACAATCAAGGCGAAAAGCACTATCGCAGCAATGGTGAAGACACGCCTGCCAGTCAGCATCGCGAGCACGCCTATTATTATGAGGAAGAACCCGAGGATCTCTGCAGTTATGAGCGTGTGCCTGGCCTTGTCCTTCATTTCAATCCCAGCGACTTCAGCTTCCTGAGCAGAGTCTCGTATCTCAGGCCTATCTTCTTGGACGCGGCAGAGACATTGCCCTTGCTGTCTGCCAATGCTTTTGTGAGGTATTCCTTCTCGAACTCCTCCTCTGCCTGCTTGAGAGTGATGCGCTTCTCTGGCAGCTCATCGAGTATCTCTTTCGAGACAGTATCTACCTTCTTGTAGACCTCTGCGATGCGCTCAGGATGTATCACAGTGCGGTAATGCTCCAGCACATCCCCGATTATGCCCTCGACAGCCTTCTGCCTTATCTGGTAAGGCTTGATCATCTCTTCCCTTATCTTGGAGACATCGATGCCCGCGTCCTTGACGATGCGGTGGATGCTGCGCCTATCGACTCCTGCTTTCTTGGCGACATCAGAGATGTTGCCATAGCTGATCCTCAACAGCCTGCCGAGGAACTGCTGCTTGAACCTCTTCTTGGCCTGCTTGAACTTGACGCCGGTGTCTATCTCGAAAGATACTAGCGGACTCTTCTCCAGCTTTGCAGAGATGTCGCGATTCAGCTCATCTATATTGATGCCTAAGACAGGCTTCATGGCATCGCCGACAATATCCTCGACATCCTTCTTCTGTTGCTCTGGCATGAGACTGCCTTGGATTTGGTGATTTATAAAGGTTGTGCGGTCAGATTGCATAAAATGTCCCAGTAACCTATCCTGCGGCTTGATTTTCTTTATAAATTCCTGAGTATTATCTGACTGCAATATGACATATTCGTCTTGCAGCGGAAAGTGCAATTATACCAGCATGAGCGAGGCAAAGGAGCTCGCCACAGGAAAAGACACTGCTATGTACCAGCCAGCACGCGGCAGCTACGACTCCTCATGTGGCCTGAACAGCAGCGCAGCAGCTTATGCTCAAATGCCTGCGCCAGGCAGGTTCCCGTCCATGAGCTATCTAGGATAAGATGAGCTACGCACCATGCAACAGCTGCTACAGCGCAGCCTCATCGAGGCGGCTTGAGCAGGTAGTGAACAAGTTCTACATAAACGGCGACATAAACATAAACAACGGCAGCATAAACCACGGTATACAACACTCTATCGCAGCAGAAAGGACCGGCGACATATTCGTACAGAACAACATAGAGAGCAGGATAGGGATAACAAACAACTACGTCGTGAATCTCGACAACAGGAAAGTCGAGTTCATCTCGCCGTACATGGGTGACGGTGCTAAAGGCAAAATAGGTTATAATCATCGGAATGATAGTTATCTTCTTACTGGCCCTACGGGCAAATACGACAATAGCCAAGAGTACCAGAGCAGCATAACACTAGGCCTGCTCAGCCCTCGACGTCCTGCGACCCAGTTCGTGGAGAAAGCAGAAGAGATAAAGAACATCGTCTGCGAGGCTTTCGAAGCAGTGACAGGACAGGCATTCCCTGATGACATAGTCGTAAGAGTCTGTGATGAGTCTGAGCTGAGGAAGGCGCACTCTGCCAACGGCGGGAAATGGAACCCAGGAATACTGGGATTCGCGCTGAACAGGCATCCTTACCCAAGCACAATATTTGTGCGGAAGAACCATCTTGACGCACTGATGCTGACTGTCGGCCACGAGCTCGGACACGTCATAGCGCCACGGCTCGACCATGATGTAGATGAAGAGGCCAAGGCATTCGCCTTCGAGCTAGCATGGGCAAGGACCATCGTCGAAAACAACATCGGCGGCCTTGCATCCAACTTCAACCCAGACTTCATGCCTGCAGCGAACGGCCTGCACGACAAGGCATTCGCGTTCGTGCAGAACATCGTCAGGAAAGGGAAAGAGGCGTTGAGATTATTCTTGGAGCTGGCAAAAGGAGATATCAGGGTAGAGGAAAAACTTTTATACTGAACAAGGTTCTCTTTCTAGCATGGAGACAAAGAAGCAGGTAACGACAAAGTTCGTCATCGGCGCTGCGCTCATAGCAGCATCACTCGCGCTAGGCAAGCTGGTGCTCATACCAATAGTGATCTTCCCAGGCAACAAGACCTGGCAGGTATCGATGTTCTGGACATATCTCTTCTCATGGGCGATGTTCCTACCAGGACTCTACCTCGCAGGAAAAGAAGGATGGCTCCTCGTGACGCACAAGTACAAGGAGTACGGCGACAAGACGATGTGCAAAGTAAGAGAGCATGGAAGAAACGTGACTGAACACACCGCACGCGTACTAGAGCACCCAGTCAAGGTCTCAAAGGCATTGACAAGGCTTGGAAGGAAGTGACTTCACTCAGCCTTCTCTTCTTTGCGCAAGAACTTATTCTCAAGATACCTCGCAGCGTAATCGATGTAAGACTTGACAACCGGTATTTCTGGGTCTTTAGTTATGCCCGCAGGCCCGAAACAAGTGCCTTTCCAGCACTCTACCAAATTCTCGAGAGGAAGCCCGTGCTTCAGGCCTTCTGAAGCAACAGCGGTTATGCAGGACGTAACCTCCTGAGGAAAGCCTCCATCAGCACCAACCACCAGGCTGACACTAGCAACGTTCGATGCGCCATCCTGAAGAACATTCAAGTAGGCCATGTTATCATCACCGGCGAAGCCCAACCTGAAAGTAATACCATTACCAGCATCATATTCCAGACGAGGCCTGGGCGGGACATCTGACCTAGCTACAGGCAGGCCTCCTGCAAAATGAAAAACCTCACGCAAGATAGGCTCACGGGATCTCCCGAAATTAATCATTGCCCGCCCCCAAGGAGTGCCTGCCTTCAAGACAAGCGAAGCTGTAGTAGATATGCAGCTTAGCATCCCTGCCTCATACTCTTCACGAGGCTTGTCAAAAGAAACCATGAGTTCTGTCGGAATGCCATCGACGAATCCGCCCAGCACAAGCTTGCAAGGCCTTTTATCGCCGATTATATCCGGAACATCAAAACGGTAAAGCATCGCGTTCTTATCGTAAGAACCTGGTTGATCATTTTCTCCCATATTTGTCAAACCCCCGAAAACAAGCATAAACTGCCGGAATAAATACTTTGCTATGGACTGACTTTTCTGTCCCACAATGTTAGGCAGTTCTCCCTAAGTATTTATAAATGAAAGGCGCTTAATGGGCTAAAGAAGAGATTATTATCATAATCAATGGAGGACGGTATCATGGCACTTAAGGAAGTAAAACCAGCAGAGAAAAAGGCTGCTGCACCAGCACAATCAACAGCCAGCAGGGAAGAACAGGTAGGTTTCCACAAAGGCGCGTTATCGACACTCGCCAAGGAACGCGAGGAGATGCTCAAGATCCTGAACATTGTAGAACAGCTCATGCAGATGCATGTCGCAGCGCTGAAAGACCTCGGAGTCGACCTGGAAAGGATAGCCAAGCAGGCACAGGCAGCCAAGACAGCACCGCTGGAGAAGAAGCTCAAGTAGGCTTCAAATCTTTTCAATCTTAATCTTTACCAAAGAGGATTTCTAGACAGCAGGGTCACAGATGTCACACTATTCGATTGTCGAGCCGAACAATCATTAAAAGCCGCCGTGACATATGATGACACGGGTGGTGTAGATGTCACACCACACTAACACTTAGAGGAAATCAAAATGACACAGACACAGGATATGAAACAAGAAGAGAAACTATACAAGAGCGGAGTCAAAGAGGCAGGCAAGCTCGATGCAGAATACGGCAAGAAGGCCAACATCGTGCAGAAAGCATACGAGGCAGCGGTAGCTGAACTCGGACTGTCTGACAAGGAGCTGCTCGACTCAGGAAAAGCCAAGAAAGTAGCAAAACTGATGTTCAGCAGCAAGTATCTCGGAAACTCGCAGTTCAACCCACTGATGAAGGACTCGATGTACAAAGGATTCAGCGAGAAGAGCTCAACAGAACAGCAACAGCTGTACGAGCACATGCTCGGCATGAACCTCGACAGCTTCGTCAGGACCAACGGAATCATAGACTCGCACGGAGGCCTGCAAAGGACGACAATAGCCACGGCAGTAGAGAGAAACTACAGCGGCATGGAAGCACGGCAATTGATGGCGCTGGCATGGCAGAAGGCATACGACCCTGAGAAAAGCTTCGGCGACAACATGAAGAACTATATCGCAGCACTGCAGCAGGACCCGATCCTAGCAGGCACAGGCGCGAAAGTCGACGCAGGCAAGTTCGAGAGCATAGACGACGTAGCACAAACGCTAGCCAATTCATTCATGGGAAGATCGACAAGAGAAGGATACCAGTACAAGCACGGAGCAAATTTCAACTAAGATGCAACAGGCAATAGCTTACCGGACGGAGAACCCTGAAGACAGGAGGCAGGAACTCGCCTACAGGATAGAGCGGGAGATTGCCTCCACGATACAGCCTCCGTTCGGCGACATGTCCCGCGGGCTCGCGCAAGGACTATTGTCGACGGTATACGACGTCGCAGCAGAAGAGCCGCACCCAACAAGAAGGGAGGCGATGGAATGGTTCGACAAGAACTACCTGCAGCGCGAGATAAGACACGCCAAAGGCAACATCACCCAGGTCGTGAGGAACGCTTTCTCTGTCGACGACGAGAACGAGGTGAATAACCTCAGAAGGAACGTCTACAGGAAGATAGAACGATACGGTCTTGGCGAAGAGGTAGACCTGGCAAGGCCATGGAAGCCAAAGCCGCTGGAACAATGCGTAGACGAGAACATCTACATACCAGCAGACAGGGTAGAACAGACTCTCTCCAAATCTCTTGCTGGCTACAAAGACGTGATAAATCCCGTGCTGTACGACGGACTGAGCGAAAGGATAAGGGACAAATCTCCAGCGCTGGCAGAGAAGATATCAGCATACGCGCCCACGCCAGCCAACAGGCTCAAGGAGATAGTACAAAGCACAGAAGGCATAAGGAACTACAACCAGGCGAGCCAGGCATTCGAGCGACAGGTCATCTACGACACACTATCAGCCACAGGATGGGACAAGAAGAAGACAGCAGAATACCTCGGAGACTCACTCAGGACGCTCAACAGACGCATAGCAGAGCTGGGAATAGAAGAACAGGCAAGGACAGGCGAGCAGAAGCAGGACAACATCGCAAGGATAGATGAGTTCGTGCAGAAGAAGCTCGAACCAGACAAGCCAGCAATCGCAGTCAACGAGATCGAGAGGTTCCAGCAGCTCGTAAGAGAATACAACGCCAAGAGAGAAGTCGAGCGGGAGAAGAAAGAGACAAAGAAAAAGAAACAGGTGCAGTGGAAAGGGATAGAGTAAGCAAAATGTTTAAATAAACACACCCATAAGCACCTTTAAGAGGTGATTTGTGGCTGCAAAAAAGAAAAAGACGGTGAAGAAGAGTTCTAAAGACGACAAATCAGATATACTCAAGTATATACACCTCGCGATAGAGGTCGAGAAGAGAGGCATCGCTTTCTACACTGAAGCCAAAAAGACGGTCGATGACTACAACATGACAAGGCTCATGGACGTGCTGCTGGAGCAGGAACACATACACCTTAAGTTCTTCACAGAGATATACGAAGCAGAGAATAGACGCGGCATACTCGATGCTGCGAAAAAGGCTGGAGAGTACCATGGCCAGAAATCCGTCAAGAACCCGCTGTTCGGCATGGACCAGCTCAACAAGATCGTGAAGCAAAAATCCACGATATACCACCTCTTCAACCAGGCGATAGAGTTCGAGCAGCGAGGACACGACCTGTACATGGAACTCGCACGCAAGATAAAGAACAAGAAGATTGCGGATTTCCTCAAGATGGTCGCGCACGAAGAGCTGCGACACCGCGATTTCATAAGGATGCACCAGGACGCGATATACGACACAGGATACTGGCTCGGAATGGAGCATGTGAGACTGCAGACATAAAATTTCTAGATCTCTTAATAGATACAGCAAAACCGAGGCCGGTGACGCCTGTTTAGCCAGCCACAACAGAAACTTAATTTACAGAAATAATAGTTATCTTACAGACTAACTTCGTAAAAAAGAATCATGCGGGCGCGGCGTCACGAGGCTCACTAGGTGAGCTGAGTCAGGCCTCGGTTTTGCGGCCTGGGCGGATCAAAACGAAGTGGAGCGTGACTTTGCGACCCCGGCCAGAAATGTCACGTTTTCTTCCACTCCCGTCGATAAATGGCTATAAACCCTGCTGACATCATATGCTACAGGCAGAGAAACATCTGCACTAATGTCACAGGTGAGAATATGAGCTATGAACACCAATCAAGAGGATACTCAGAACAGAAGAACACGTCAGCACCGCTGAAACTGGCTGATGAAGAGCAGAAGAACATGCTCTACGCACTCGGACTGCTGCAGAACAAGGAGGAAGAGAGGAAGAAGCTATACACTCCGTTCCCCAGCACGCCTTTCGGCATGCCACTCACACCAAGCCTCGACTCGCGAGTAGGCTATGGAAGGCCGATGCTCGGCGGAAGAGGAGCGTACATGCCAGCAATGCCTCCAGCATCACAGATGCAGAGAGCACAATACGGCCCGGCGATGATGCCGCAAGGGATGCCTGGCCAGCAGGGCGAAGGAGTGTCGCAGATAAACATACAATACACAGCACCCGACGGGACACAGTACCAGATGGGCGTGACCACACCGCAAGAAGGCAGGAACTACGCGCTAGGCAACATGCTGTTCGGACTCTACGCGCTCATGACTGCTGAAGGAAAAGGCTATGCGCAAGGCGGCGGAAAAGCAGGCAAGGCATATGGCGGCGGAGGCAACTACGCAGCAGCTGCTGGAGGGAAAGGAGGCGGAAGCGGAGGAGGGAAGTAATCTTTTATTTTATATTATAGACGCTGAATATTATTCCCTTCACCGACACATCCTTCGCCGGCTTCAATGTAAGCGGCCTGAAGATGTTATCTGTGAGGACGAGGGTGCCTTTGAAAGTCTCGACTAGACTCTTCTCCAGCTTGTAGAAATAGTTATCAGGATTTATGAAGATGAAATCATACGCTGATAAGTCTTCTTCAAGATAGTCTGAACACTTCAAAGAGTAATCCAGACCGAGCTTCTTCCTGATATCCAACGCATCCTTGTGCAGCTTCGCGTCTATCTCTATACCTGCAGCGCTGGTGAACAATGATGCTACAGCCACGACAATGCCGTCGCCAGAGCCGAGGTCGAGGAAATTCTTGTACTTCTCGAGATGCAGCTGCTGGAACAGCTCGAACAATTGCTGAGGATCAGACGCAGCCCAGTAGCCGAGCGAAGTAGGGCGCTGGAACTTGCCGTCAATAAGCAGAGAGCCACGCCGCTTGTTGTAGAACTGCTTGATGATCTGGAATCTGTCTGCATCCATGGAAATAAAAATAGAACTGATTGTTTATTAATATTATCATTTCACAATCCGCAGCAGCGCCACGCCAAGCTACGCTTCTTTAGTCTTTTTGTGCTACGTGACATCCCCGTAGGGGTCAACCCCCTGTCACGTTTGATTATCTTACTGAGAGACGCTTCGCATGTCAGAAATGCCTGGCATTTCTGAGCACGCTCAGAAACCAAAGGTTTCTGACGAAGTGGCGGTGGCGCTGCTGCATAGAATTATATCATTTCGTCGCTATCAATTCCTTGACTACGTGGATGAACTCCTCTGCCTCTTTCCTGTACCTGTCGTAGTGATCACCAGATATCTTATGCACCTCGCCAGTCATCAGCATCTTGCCTATGTTCATGAACTCACCGACGACAGAAAGATACTTCTTGTCGATGATGCCTTTCAGCACCAACTGCTGCTTCACCAGAGGCACGAGCTGTTCGGGAGACTCAGGCACGACATCGTAGTGCAGCAGAGCGGCGTGGGCAGCGTCGAAGACACCCCAATATAGGTCAAGGACAGCCTCTTTCATGTTCCAGTTCGCATTAGCGATGGACATCGGGCCGCGGGCCATGTATATCCAGACAATATCCCTCGAAGGAGCAATGCGCCTAGAGCCAAGCATCCTCTGCGCCATGCCGAAACAGCCAGAGTCATACACTGCCTTGCCGTCGCGCAGCATGTTGATCAGTATAGGGTCGCCTTTCAGCGAGTAATCCCAGAACTTTGTCACAGGCATGGTGGTGATGTGCAGCCTCGTAGATATGTTTGCAGCAGTCTTCTCAGTCACGACGCGGTACGCAGTGACGACTTCAGGCGTAAGGACATTTATCGTGTCATCAAGGACTATCAGCACGTCAATGTCGCTGCCGAACATTATCTCGTCGCGCAAGGACTTCTTACCAGCAGCGAAACCGCCCCTGACAGCAGAGCCGAACCACACGACAGACTTTACAAGTATGTCCAGCTCCTTCACCAGAGCGTCTGAGAAGCGCTTGACAATGCCCTCTATCTCTGCCGGATCAGCGATGTAATCCTTCGACGTTGTTGTCCTGAACTGCATTTTGAACCTCTTTTCCACTGCTTGGCAGCGCCGCCGTGATATCATAACACAGGCAGTGCCACGCCAGGCTCCGCTTCTAGCTTCTCTGACGGGAATCTGACGTTCCCCGTAGGGGGCGTCCCCCTTGTCAGAGCAAAATATTAGTCCGTGCAACGCTCCGCAAAATTGGCGGTGGCACTGCCCCACCGACTCACGGCGGCGCTGCTGCTAAACTAAAAACATCATCACTCCAAAGGCACTCCGCTCCAAAACACCCAATCATCTGTCGGCCTGTAGTCTCCCACGACATAAGGCGGGGGATTGACGTGGCCAAAGTAAGAGTCAGCGACATCAGACCACTTCGCCCTCCCTGCCGGAGCTGCAAAGTAGCTGTCTGATATGTCAGCACCGAAAGCGCGCCAGGTCTGAAGCAATATGCGGCCTCGGCCGAACTGCTCCTCCTCGTGGCCTTCTGAAACTACAAAGCCAGTGAAACCATGCGACTTCAGATAATCAACAGCCTCGACGACAGGCATTATTCCCTGCCCGGCAGGCAGGTGGCCGTGCGCGCCAGTCGCTGAATCGACAGCCTGAACGCTGCCGATCACACCTTCCTTCTGCATCTTCGCGACCATCTCCATATACCAGCCCTTGAACCTCACAAGACGCTGCTCCTCGCTCTCTTGAGGACTGTCCTTCTTGAAATGCTGGAGCCACATACCAAGATGGGACGTGTCGAAACAGCCCTGGAGATGATCCTGCGCAAACTTCGTCGCCTCATCCTTAGACAGGCCACGCTCCTTATGGAGACGCTCGACCATCTCCTTCCTGGACTCCTTGATAAGCTCGATGAACTCCTCAGGATGGCCGCCATAGCCAGTAGGCCAGCCTATCTCAGGCCCGACGTGGATAGGACGCTCGACACGCTTGTTCTGCCGCGTCTCGTCGAAAGCAACTATTCCAGCTTCTGCATAAGACTTGACAGCCATCTCCTTGGCATACACCTTCAGAGGCACTGCAGCCTCCATCATCTTAATGACCTCCTCAGCCTGGGCGTCAGCAGCAGACGAAGCCTCGTGGACGTGCTTCAGGTGGTGGCGCATCTGGTCTATGTTGTGCTCGATTATCTCAGTAGGCTTCTTGTATTCAGGAGGGATGAACATGCCATGGAGCGCAGGGTCCTCATGCATCATCTTCCACTGCTCTTCTGGAGGGATTGTCGACTCCACTTTCTTGTAATACTCCAGCGACTTCTTCAATGCCTCGAGACGCCGCATCTCATCAGTATAAGTGTTCGTATAGAACAATGAACTGCCGCGCGCCTGCACCCACTTGTTCGAGAGATTCAGCTGCAGCGCGTACTCTGCAGGGTCCAGGCCTGCGTTGAAACGATCGTTGAACTCGCTCGTCCTCTTCACGACATCATCCCACCTGAGCGTATTGACCTTGAACTTCTTATTCTCATTATCCCACTCGGGAACACGGTGAAGCAGCTGCTCCTTCTTGAGCGGATTGACCCACCTGCCGTCGACATCTATCCAGTCACCCTTCTGTATCTCAGCAGGCTTACCATCCACATCTATACCTTGATAGGCCTTATCAGCGACCCTGAACTCGGGCTCGAACATCTCTGTAGAATGCCTGATCTCCTGCATCACGTGGCCTGTGCGCCTGTCGACGAGATACTCAGTGGCGAACTTGTCCTCCTCCTTATAGGCCTCGAACTTTCCAGCCCACTTTCCTTTGATGTTCCATGGCGCATCGACGATGTTGCGGTAGAACTCCTGAGAGTACACGTCTACTCCGCCACCGCCAGAGACATCTGCTATGAACTTTATCGCATCCTTGACTTCCTGCAGGTCCTGCTGCCTCTTCTGCTCATTTATGGTGAAATGCTGCGGGTCAAAGCCAGAGAGGTTACTCATCGACGAGGCGGGCATCTCGACGCCCTCTATCTTCACGTCGTTGGCACGCGCCAACTCACGCAAGTTCTCCCTCACCTCAGCACCATATGCCTTGGCCCTGCCGCCGATAGGGTTCTGATGCGACACGTTGAAGACAAGCTGGACCTTGCTCGCGCCCATCCTTATCGCAGCCTCGGTGTTCTGGATTATGTTCCCGCCAGTGGCTGGATCCTTCTCGAGGACAGTTATGCCCAGCTCATTCACAGCCATGATAGGCTTCTCTAGCTTCGGCTCCTCCTTCTCGGAATAATATTCACGGTCCATCGGCGAGTAGCCGCCTGAGCTGAACTGCATCTACTTCAGCCTCCCCTGGATGAACTCATCCATCTCCTTGACGAAAAAATCAGCATCAGCAAGATAGGAATCAAATTCCCTGCCTGCTATTTCGAACACTTCCTTGTGCATTATCTTCTTCGCGATGTCGTATGACCTCGCAATTATCTCTGCGCATCTTGCGTGGACGAGATTGCCGGCGACAAGCCTGTCCTTGACAAGGCCTACAAGCTCCTTCGGCGAAGGAGGGGTAATGCCTGCAATCATGACAGCTGCGTGAGCAGAATCAGTCACAGCCCAGTAAAGGTCCAGGACAGCGCGCGAGACATGCTGGCCAGACGAGCGCATCGACTGCTCTGCCTTGACAAAATAGACCCCCACACTCTCCTTGGACGGGCGTATCTTGCCTGTGACAAGAAGATCCTGCATCGGCAGGAAGAAACCATTGTCATGCACGACGACAGACCCGCGGGCAAGCTGCATGACAGGCTCGTCGCGCGTCTTCATCCCGTCCCAGAACACAGAAGACAGCATCGCCTCGAACTTCAACGGCAGCTTCTGCTCGTAAGCCAGCTGCGACGCAGAAATCTTGGCCTCTGAGACCTGAGGATCAGTCACAACATTGTTGAAATCATCTACCAAGAGAAGGACTTCAGCCAGCCCATCAGGCGAATGCCCGCTTATCAGTATGGACGCGAACAGGTTGCGGTGCTTCTTCATCAGCTTCTCCGCCACGACCCGTATCTCACCGTACCTCTGGCTGCCTATACGATGGACATTGTGCAAAGGTTTCCGTTCCATATCCAATTCCATGACATTACCTCAATAACATCCTCGACACAGCATCCAAATCACGGACTGTGCTCGAACCATTTCATCTTGTATCCCATCGACCTGAGCATCTTCATGGAGCTGACGACATTATCGACCAGCCTGTCAGAGAGGTTCACGTACATCTCCTGGTCCGGCCTCGCCTCCATGCTCTGCCGCAGCGTATCATACGCCTCACGCGCATGCTCATACACCTCGAGGAACTCCTCCCTCGACGGCGCTCGGTTGCCCTGGGCATACCATCCCTGGATCTCCTGTATGGTGTTGCTCGGCAAGAGCTGCTGTATCCTCCTGCCGTAATCAGTGCCTCCGCCAGACACAGACCTCTTGGCCTGCGCCACCTGCTCCTCGATGTCAGCAGACTTGGCGAACAGCTTGTTGATATCGACCTTCTCCTGCTTCGGGACCTCTATCTCCTGGAGCATCTCGTCGAGCTTTATCTCCTTCAAGGACTGCTCGATCATCTTCTTCGCTTCTTCTTCCTGCCTCTTCCTCTTCGTCTCCATATCCTGGAGTCGCTTCAGGCGCTCTTTCGGCGGAAGCTTCTTGATGTCCTCAATCTCTTTCTCATCCACCATCTTACCACGTGATCATCTTATGCGCTTTCTTGAAGTTCTTGTAGGTGTTCCACATCGGGTTAGCCATGACCCCGGCAGCGTTCTTCTCGTCCTTGCCCTTCTGCCAGTCACTCGGCGCTGTCTTGTCCTTCTTCTCGCGGGCAGGTATGAATGCGGTGAATATGTCCTTGAAGCCGCCGAACAATGCCATGAAAGGCTCGACAGCGCCCTTCATCTCAGACATCCTCTTCTTGGAAGCGGCCTTATCGTCCTCGTCCTTCTTGACATCCTCGGGGAATTTCTCGCCAGCCTCCTTCAGGTACTTGCGGAGGTCATCACCGAGGGCCTCTATCGCCGCTTTCAGCGACGAGTCGATGTCACCCAGCATGTCGAAGGTCTCCTGCTGCCTCATCCGGACATAATTATCAATGTCCTTGTCAGACCAGCCGTAGCCGCGCATTATTATCTCGCTCCTGCCGACGTGGACAGGGCCTTTGTGCTGGTAGCCGTCCTGGTGGAACTCCATGTGCGGCTGCGTCCTGAACAGGATGTTCAGCACCACGACACCATGATAGTCCTCCTTATCGCGATTCGTCACCTTCCTGCTGAACACCACCTCGATCTCTGTGAGGCTGCCCTCAAACGCCCCGATGAGCTCCTCGCTGTCGCTCCTCGCCATGTTCTGAGACAGGCGCTTGACATTCTTCAGGTACGGCTTGACCCACTCGATGTACATCTGGATTGCATTGTAATGCTGGCGCAAAAACTTTATCGTGAAGTTGCGGCGCTCGCTTATCTCCTTGAACGTGAATTCCTTCCAGACGATGTATGCCTGAAGCTTCCTCTTCAGCACATCGCTCAGCTTCCTGTTGAACTTCAGCCTCTCGACGTAAGAATCCACCTCCTCCTTCTTCATCGGAGGCGCGGCGAAGAAAAGGTCCGGCAAGGCAGTATAGCCTAGCGTGCTCGCGAGACCATAGACGGAGCCAGGAGACTTCACGCCGCCATCCTTCAGGTCGACCCAGTACCCCCTGAGAACTATCTCAGCAGACTGGCTCATCTTCCTTGCATGTACATCTCCCACCGACGCTATGGCCTTGTTGCTCTGGGTATACATCTCAATCCTCTCGTCGAGGATGCGCATCTCGCGGACTATCTGGAAAAGCTCCTTCACCAGCTTGCCTATCGTGGCGAGGTAATTCGAGACCTGGCCCTGCTGGATAGACATCCTCTGCTGCGCCTGGCCCCAGAACGCAGACTGCTCCGAGGCTGTGAAGACATCTGTTATCTTCTTCACATCATAGAGCCCCCAGTCATCCCTCAGGCTTGAGAGAAGCCAGAAGTACACTTCCTCGATGGACTGGTTGAAGGACTGATATACCAGCTTGTACTTCTGGGCAGGCTTGGGAAAGTTCTCTATCTTGGCAGGCCTCTCGCCCCTAGCCCTCTCTTCAAAATCACATTCCTTGAAGCCGAACTTGGTACAGTCAACCATACGATTTTTACCTCTTTTTCAAGCACACATCATGCATGTGTGTTTATAAACATTATTGTCGATTTGTCATATATTACGTGACATTCCTGGCCATGCCATCTCAATCTCATCTCTTGTACAGCACCACGACAAAGCCGACCTGGTCCAGCAGATCTGACTCGGTCGCTTTCGCGAGCTTCGATGCAGCCTCCTTCCGATCGTTATCCTCTAAAAATGACCTCAAAAACTTCACCTTCACGAGGTGCCTCTTCACCAGCATCTTGCAGATGTGCTCTACGACAGGGTCAGTCAGGCCGTTCTTGCCTATCCTAACTATCGGCTCGAGCAGCCTCGCCTTGTCCTTCAATTCCCTAGCTTCAGCAGGAGTCATCATCTTCACCTAACCAGTCACGTGGGTCGGATGATCATGGCCGATGCCCTTCCGTTCCATAAGATCATTGATATGACGATACTTCATCATCAGCATCCTCAGCTGGTTCGACTCGAAGTCAGGCAGCATATCTGCCACCATGTCACCGCCGAGGAAATGCGGCAGTATCACATACTCTGCACCCTTCTTGTATAGCTCGAGAGCCTGGTCTATCTTGTGAGCAGTGACTATCGTCGGGACATAGCTGTTCTTGGCCTTGACCTTGTGCAGCAGCAGCAGGTTGTCCTCGTACGAATTTGCAGTCGAGATGACCATCCTGGCGCGAGACATGTCCAGCCGGTCCATCACCTCGGGGTCGCATATGTCCCCATAGATGCAATTGACATCCAGGTTCTGGAGCTTCTTTATCACGTCGGGATTGAAATCCACGACAACGACGCTCCTCTTCTGGGCCTTGAGGGACTTGAGTATGCTGTAGCCTATGCGGTCATAGCCACAGAGCACGACATCATACGCAGCCTTCGGGGAATCCGGATGCTTCTCGCCCCGCGGGTCTATCCTGAAATCCTTGAGCACAGCGACAAATCTCCGGTAGACCCAATCCTCATAGCTCATGAAATAGGACGTGAAGGCCATGGTAAGCAGCGCCAGCATCACCGTCATGGTAAGCACGCCCTGCTGAACGACACCCATGACGACGCCCTGCATCACGAGTATGAGCGAAAACTCAGATATCTGCCCAAGCGATGAAGCTGTGATGAAAGAGGTCCTGGCCTTATGGCGCAAGACGCGCAGCGCAAGATAGATGACAACAGGCTTCGCTATCACGACCAGCAACAGCAGCACGATGAGAGGCGCCAACAAGGCAGACATGCCGTCGAAAACCAGCTGCAGGCCCAGGGAGGTGAAGAACAGTATGGAGAAGAAGTCCCTCAGGGGCTTCATCCTGCCCACTATCTCTATGTTGTAAGGGAGGTTCGCGAGCAGGACGCCAGCGACGAAAGCGCCGATAGTGAGCGAGAGGCCTATGGACTGGAACAGCATCGCGAACAGGAAGCAGACGCTCAACGACACGCTGAGCAATAACTCGCGTGACGTCGCTGCGAACTCAAAGACGCGCGGGAATATGAACTTGCTGGCAAGAGCCGCGACAATGAGCACGGCAGCGATCTTTGCATAGAACATGCCGCCTAACGTGTTGGATGCCGAGGCAAGATAAGACAATGCGACTATGGCCAAGATATCCTGCACGACCAGTATTCCTATTATCAGCCTGCCATGCAGGGTGTTGGACTCGAGCTTATCAGAGAGGATCTTCACGACGAGCATGGTGCTGCTGAACGCAATGACCAGGCCGAGATATATCGACTCGAACCTCGTGAAGCCGAAAAGCGCCATGGCCACGTAGCCAGCGATGAATACCGCTGCCATCTGCACTGCACCGACTATCGACGACACCAGGCCTATATCCTTCAGCTTCTTGAACTCAAGCTCCAGGCCGACCATGAACAGGAGGAAGGCTATGCCTATCTCGCTCAGCTTGCCGATGATCTCCTGGTCTGTCGCGACACCGAAGACCTTGCCTATCAGCACGCCGGCAATTATGTACGCGGGGATGAGAGGCTGCTTTGTGAGCTTAGCGATATAAGTTCCCAGGCCAGCGAATATCACAAGCAGCCCTATCTCGAAGAAGACGTCCATCAGCCAGACCTCCTCAATCTCTTTATCTCCCTCAGGAAATCACTTGCGATGAAACCGAAACCGAAATTCGACCTCTTCAGCAACGAGTCTCCTATCTTCTTGCAGTTATGCGAAGCCATCGCAGCTGATTCGAAGAGATGCCTCGTCTGGGCGAGGTAGCCTGCGCAGAGGCCAGCAAGTATGTCGCCGGTACCGCCGACAGTCATGCCTGCATTACCTCCCTTGCTGATGAATGCCCTCTCCTTAGAGACTATGATATCGCTCGCGCCTTTCAGAAGGATGACATTGCCTCTTGAGACGAATCCGGACAGGGACTTCCTTATCCAGAACACCTTCCCGGCATCCGGAAGCGTCCAGAAATCACGGGGGAGGCACTTCCTGTTCGCTGCGAGGAAAAGCTCGAACTCCTTGTGATGCGGGGTTATGATCGCTTGTTTCAGAGATGATATCTTCGCGACCTTCAACGCGTCTGCATCGACGACGATAGGGACTTTTGATCTTGATATGCCTACAAGGAGTTGATTGACTATCTTATGGTCAAGGAGAGTCATGCCTGGCCCTATGACAACCGCGTCAAACTTCCTGCTCAACGCCACCAGCTGCTTCAGGTGCTTTCGCGCCACGTAATCCCCGTCGAGCTTTATCGTAATCAGGTCTGGCGATAATCTGTTTATCGCCCATGCAGCCTTTTCTGGAGCTGCGACCTTGACTATGTCACAGCCGGCCCTCAACGCAGATAGCGCTGCAAGAGCCGGCGCACCAACATAGTCCTTACTGCCTCCTATAACCAGGACAGTCCCGTTCTGCCCTTTATGCGAATCCTTCCGTCTTTCCGGATTCCAGACTGGTCTACCTTGCTTTCTCATTTTTCCACAAGCTTCAGAATTATGCTGCCTTGAGAATCGAGCTCTATCTTTATCTCCGCGCCTTTCTTCCAACCTTTGGCGTCGATCAGCGCTTTAGGGAGCGTGATCTTGTACTGCTTGTTGTTGTCGAACTGCAGCTTTACCAATCAAATCACTCGTTTCAATCACTGTTGTCTGCGAAAATGACAGGGAAGCGGCGCGAAAGTCGGTGTTGACAAAAATAATGCCGACGAAGTCGGCATTATTGAGCTTGCAAACCAGAGGTTTGCAAGAGACAAGTTGTGAC
>JAGVOD010000104.1 GCA_020052935.1 archaeon
CTGTCCAGGCTGCTCTCCAAGGCCTTGACATCTTGCTTTATCTTATCTAGCTCATTCCTGTGGAACCACAGATAAGCCAGGTCACGATGGGCCTTGACATCACCCGCTACCTGCTGCCAGAGCCTCTGGACCTCTGTAGTAGCAACCTGCGTGTCTTCCTGCCTTTTCCGACCAAAAACCCTTCCTAAGAAACCCATTTCATCACCGTTTTCATACTCTTAAGCTTCTAACTTTATAAACCTAGCGGGAAGCCTTACAATGGGCTTTTCTGCCATTTTTGCAGGCAAACCCTTTATAAACGCCCCTTAGGCGAAAGATTTATATACTACCTAATAGTGACAACAATCTATAACGATTTGGGGTGAGCATTTAATGAGCATAAACCGCAAAGAAGTCTATGTTTTTACTGTACAAGATGCTTCTAGATTCCTGGCAATAGATGCTGAGGAAGATATAACCAAGACCCTTCAGGCAGATGGTTTCAGGGAAGATCACAACGGACTTGAAGGCCTAGGCGGAGGCGGATTCCTGGTATACGCAAAGGATCCTGCCACAGGGGAACACACAGCCAGACGCATCATAGATTACTTCCCCCAAAATAGCGGAACTCTCGACCAGGTCATGGAACAATACATCGTCCGCGACCTGAAGGCATTCCCCAACAACATCATAGTCGAACAGGCTGACGTGCCTGCTGTGATGGCGCAGCTGAGGAATTACCCTAAGCACACAGCATATACAATGAAGAGGTCTGAGCCAAAGACAAAGCGACCTCTGGAACAAGCAGATGCGATATCCGCATAGAAATATTTTATAATTTATTTCTGATCTTCTTTTCTTTCATATCTATTTCTTCACATCTGGCTTTGCAGAAAACTTCCTGCTCCGCAGGGTTGCCGCCAAGCTACGCTCACCGTATAATTAAGCAATACAGGACATGCTCAAAAACGCCTTGCGTTTTTGGCACGCCAAAAATCTTCGATTTTTGAGCGTCCCCGTAAGGGACAACCCCCTGTCCTGTGTGAATAATTCAGCAATAACTCGCTCCGCAAAAAGGCGGCAACTCAGTTTTCTACAAAGCTTCACATCTCGAATCTCTTGAAGAAGTAACGCTTCGCGATCTCTGCTGTTGTGAAGTATGCTGCCAGGACAACCCCTATCAGCACCAGCACGTTGGCAGGCAGGGACATGAACTCGAACAGCTTGAAGCCGAACACTGTGTAGGTTATGCCCATGACGACAACCATGGTCGCCAAGGATGAGAGGATAAGCCAATTGCTGGGCCTGCTCCTGAAGAAAGGAAGATGCGTCCTGATGGCGAACACTATGATGACCTCGGAGAACATGGACTCCACGAACCACGCCGTCCTGAACATCTCAGGACTGACATGCAATATGAACAATAACGGGAGGATCAGCGCAAGGTCGAAGAACGTGCTTATCAGCCCGAAGAACACCATGAAGCGGGATATCAGCTTTATGTTCCACCGCTTCGGCTTCTTCAGCAGCTCGGCATCGACATTATCCGTCGATATCGTCAGGTTCGGCACGTCGCTGAAGAAATTATTGAGAAGTATCTGCGACGGCAGCAGCGGGATGAACTTCATGAACAATGAAGAGATGGCGACAGTGAACATGTTGCCGTAGTTCGCACTTATGGTGTTGAGTATATACTTAGTGATGTTGCCGAATGTCCTCCTGCCCTCCATGATGCCATGGGCAAGCACGCTCAGGCTCTTCTTCAGCAGGATCACATCAGCAGATTCCTTGGCTATGCCTGCGGCAGAATCCACAGAGATGCCGACGTCAGCGGCACGCAATGCAGGAGAGTCATTTATCCCGTCACCCAGGAAGCCGACTATGTGGCCTTCATGGTTCAGGCTCTTGACTATCCTGTATTTCTGCTCTGGCGTCACGCGCGCGAAGACAGTGTATAGGTGCGCGTAATGCTCGAACTGCTTATCATCCAGCTTATCCAGCTCATCGCCTGTGACGACCCTGCTGTCATGTATCCTGAGACCGACCTCGCCGCATATCTTCCTCGTGATTATCGGGCTGTCGCCGCTTATCACCTTGATGTCCACGCCGAGCCTCTGCAGCAGCTGCAACGCCTCCTTGGCTGTCTTCTTCGGAGGGTCAAGGAAAAGCAGGAACCCTATAAGTGTCATGCCCTGCTCGTCGGCACGGACAGTCTCGCTCTTCCTCGTCGGCTTCTCTGCCAGGGCTATCACACGATAGCCGTCATTCTCATAGCTGTCGATATTCTTCCTCAACTTGACTAGCAGCTGGCGTGACAACGCGATTTTCTTGCCCTTGATGAACGCAGAATCACAGGCTTCCAGGATGGACTCGCTGGCACCCTTGGCGATCATGATGTTGCCTCTGCCCGTCCTGACCACGACGCTCATCCTCCTGCGCTGGAAATCAAACTCATTCTCATCGATGACAGAATACCTCTTCAGCTCCTTGCCCAACACCTCTACCTTGCCGCTCTGCCATATAGCCTTATCTATCGGGTTCTCAAGAGACTTCTTCGCCTTACCTCCCTTCGCAGGCGTGCAGAGGAGGCCATACAGCACCATCTTCAGGTCTTTCTTCTCGTCGAGGTCTACATAGTCCCTCAAGGTCACGGTGCCTTCTGTCAGCGTGCCTGTCTTGTCGCAGCACAACGTGTCGATGTTGCCCAGGTCCTCCACAGAAGTGAGGCGCTTGACTATGACACGCTCGCGGGCCATCTTCATGGCGCCATTGGAGAGGGTTATCGTCATTATTATAGGCAGTATCTCAGGAGTGATGCCGACAGCCAGCGCAAGAGCGAAAAGGAAAGAGTCGAACACATCCTTACCCAGTATCGTGTTGGCGATGAAGATGAAGACAGTCATGCCGAGTATTATCTTGAGCAGGAAATTGCCGAACTGCCTTATGCTCTTCTGGAAATCACCCTCATGGTGCTCCTCTTTCAGGTAGGCTGCGGTGCGGCCGAAGAAAGTCTCCTTGCCGGTAGCGATCACTACGCCATGGCCAGAGCCGGTAGCGACAGAAGTGCCTGTGAATGCGATGTTATGCAGGTACTGCGGCAGAGAACGGCCTGTGCTGACTGTCGTGAAGGTCTTGATGACAGGGACAGACTCGCCGGTGAGGGAAGACTCGTCAGTGCTCATCTCCTCAACATGGATCAGGCGGATGTCTGCAGGGATGATGTCGCCGATGTTAAGCTGCACGATATCACCAGGGACAATCTCCCTGGAATCGATCTCCACCATCTCCCCGCCACGCATAACCTTGGCCTTGTGAGTCACGTATTTCCTGAGCTCACGCAAGGCGCGCTCTGCACGGTATTCCTGAAAAAATCCCAGCACTGAGTTGAGCATGACGATAGCGATTATGACTGCAGCATCAATGCCTTCCTTAAGGAAGAAAGAGATAATGGCAGCGCCTATCAATACAAGGACAAGCGGGTTCTTGAACTGGGACAAGAAGATATCGAGGCCGTGGCGGTGCTCCCTCGTGAACAGGTCATTGTGGCCGTGCTCCTCAAGCCTTTTATTGGCTTCCTCACTTGTGAGGCCATCCTCAGAAGTAGAGAGGCATCTAAACACCTCCTTAGGCTCAGCAGCCCAAAGAGCCACACACTCTTTTTTATCTGACATAGTATAAAAGACAAATGGCAGGGTATGTTTAAATAGTTTTCTGGGAAATTTCCCCTACGCAGAAACCTTATCCGTTGTGTCTTTCCAATCTCTTTCTTTTTGAAAGGGCTGCCAACGCAGTCTCATCTTTACGCACTCTTCTCTCAAGCTTTTTTATATCCTCTTCAGCAGGTAAGTCTTCAGGGATAATATCATTTTTTGCCAATACTCGTCTCATTTCCTTATTGTTCTTAACGTGTTCGCCAGTTATCCTGCCTTCGCCCTGCAAATCATCCTGTTTCACGTTGAAATTTGTTATCTCTGTAGCGAAATTCTTCGCAGCAATCGTCACTGTCGGCAGAAAGTCAGCCATCGGCCTGCTTTGAGGAATGCTTAATCTTTTCTTCATCTGTTTCGTATCATTCCCTCCAAATAATGCCTCATCGCCCTTGCTCCGTATCCTTGCAAAACCAGCGTCATCCACGCCACGCTCATAGATCAGCTTAGAGAGCTCTGTTTCGGCAGTGATTAATTTGTTCCTTGCTTGAAGCCGTTCTTGCAGTGCTATCCTTTGCTCAATCAATTCCTGCTTTCTCGTCTGAACCGCAAAATAACTTTGTGCGAATGCTATCTCTTCCTTTCTGGGGTCTCCATTTTGGGCAATCAGGTAACATGCGTATCTTGTGAGCATATAATCGTCTATGTCTCTGGTTGCGCCTTTGGGCATGCCTATCGTTTTCCTGACCTCGGGAAAATGATCATTCACCTCAAAATTTGCATTTTTACAGGATTCTTTGGCTTTATCAATCACTTTAGAGAAATTATCCCACTTATCATACCCTAAAAGAATCTGCAAATCCCTTGCAAACCAGAACTCCACTCCATCTGCTATTTTAGCATAATCCTCAAATGTCTTCTGAAGTTTAGTTATTGTCAGCTGGTCCATAACCATCCCTGAAACAAGAAAATCACCTGTTGTTTATAAACTCCACGCGAGCGTGTCCAGTGGGGAGTGGAACATCAGCTCCCTAATGCCCATAGAAGCACGAAATACGCTTTGCAAGACGCATAAGCTTCCTTGCCTATCTGATTCACAAAAAAACAAATCATAACAGGGCAGGCACTGTCCCCTTGAAGACAGGATTAACTGTATTTGCACCTGTAATAGGATTATAACCCATGACCAGCGCAGTATTAATACCTCCATCTGTTGCGACCATGTAGAACGGGATTCCTTTTTCAGCTATGTTCATGACCACTTTCCTGAACGCCGCTGTCTTTTCAGGTTCCAAGATACTACCTGCATAACACAGCTCGCTACCAGCCTCAAAACCCAGACTGCGCTGTGCTTCCTCACGAACTTGCTCTCTGGAACGCCTCTCCGGGCCAGAGGCATAATACGAAAAGTCTCTCGTCAAGGTAGGGTCTCTTGAAGTCAAACAATAAACACCATCTCCCCCTTTTTTCAATCTCAATGCAGAACCCGGAGCAGTCAATTGCTGCACTCTTTCCTCAGGATCACCAGCCATACAGAGAGTGATACCACCTTTGAAATAATTAGCCAGCCTCATACGGTTGTATTTCACAGCAGCCAACGCCACAAGCACACCAAGGTCGGGTTTTACTTTACCAATATGATCTGCAACCCCTACCTGCGCTTGCTGTTTTTTCACGTCTTCATCCTCGCTCCAGATCACTTCAATCTGGTTGCGGACCATATTCCTGACAGCAGTCCTGAGCTGTCTTTCCGGGCAAGGAATCGAGTTGAATTCATCCAGGGGAAGGTCTGTGAATACCAGGTCCGATACATCCCCGCCAGTGCCCTGAAGAGGGATGTTCAAAAGCCTGAACCAGTATTGCTTGCTGTCCTGTGGATCTCTTACGAATACAGCAAGGTAATCAAGACCAGGTACTCCTTCCAGATTCAGTACAACACTGTCAATCTCACTCAAAAGCACGTGTTGGTCTATACTAGCATCTGCGGTTTCCATTTAATCTGTTACTGTTAAGTGATATATAAACGTTGCTGTCGAATGCGCATACAATAGGTCACCGGTACTAAGACCGAATCTAGATAATCATTACCCATACATCAGCCAGATGAATCCTGCAGAAACAAGCACGGATATTATCGTGAACGGCAATCCTATCTTTACAAACTCCCAGAATGTCGTCTGGTAACCGCGGTTCTTCAGCAGGCCGACAGCGACTAGGTTCGCTGACGCGCCTACAGGTGTTATGTTGCCGCCGACGCTGGTCCCTATGAGAAGGCCGAAGTAAAGCACGTATGGAGAGACCCCTGCCTGCTCCGCGACAAGCTGCGTGACTGGCAGCATGGCGACGATGTAAGGGATGTTATCTACAAAAGCAGAGAAAAAAACAGAAAGCCCTGTTATGATGAGGAAAGCGACGAAAAGATTGCTGCCTGTGATGCTGAAGATGAACATCGCAAGGTCAGAGATGATGCCTGTCTGGGTCAATGAGTCGATAAGTATGAACACTGCGATGATGAACAGGCCTGTGCCCCAATCAAAACCCACTATCGCGCGGAAAAGGCTCTTCTCATTCCTTCGCTTCTCCAGCAGAAGCCAGAAAAGGCAGGCGATGCCGAAAATCATGCAGATGGTACCTAATGAAAACCCGTTCTTATTGCCTGCGAAAGAGCTGACAGCCAATGCACCCACCATTCCGACCAGCATCACTGACGGGAAAAAGCTCTTGACCTCGACCTCCCTGAAATAATGCACAATATGCTCATGCTTGCGGAACAGGAAGTAAAGGACGAACAAAGAGGCAATCATGCCCAGCTGGACCGCAAAGAACAGGCCTGGCTTGGACTGGAAAAAGAAGAAATCATTGAACGATAGCTTCGCATGCGCGGCGAGGAGCATGCTCGGCGGGTCGCCGATAAGAGTCGCGACGCCCTGAAGATTGGAAGAGACAGCAGCGCCGATTATCATCGGGACAGGAGAGACATTGATCTTCCTCGCGATGGCAAACACGATAGGAGCCACTATCAGGACGCAGGCAACGTTAGCTATGACAATGGACAGGAACCCGGTGAATGCGCAGACAGCCAGCATGGCGACCCAGACCTTCTTCGAGCGATCGACAAGCCAGATGGCGATGTAGTCAGGCATCTTTGAGAATATCAAAGCCTCTGCTATGAACAGCATGCCGACATAGATTCCGAGGACATCCCAGTTTATAGACTTCCAGGCGATGTCTAGAGTAACTGCGCCGACGAGGAGCATGGCTAAGACACCAGACCAGATGATCCAGGCTTTCTTCTTGTAATATATTACTATGAGAAGATACGTAAGGACAAACAATACGGCAGTGACAATCTCCAGAGTTACTGGCTCCATCATACACCTCTTTTTAGCAGCACACGGATTGGTGGTTTAAATAAATTACTGAACGATAACTATATAAATGATTACGACGACCAGCACTCCATGCCCGGCATGCATCACATCCACAAGCGTAAGAGGTTCCATGAGAAGCTGGAGCCATTCCCGCATGAGAACAAGTGGATAAACTTCCTGGACAGGTTACTTCTTGTAGTCGCAATCGTAGGACCGATAATGAGCATACCGCAGATATACAAGATATATTCTTTGAAGACGGCAGCAGGAGTCTCTGCGCTGAGCTTCGGTTTCTTCGCGGTCTTCAACATACCGTGGATAATATACGGCATAGTCCACAAGGAGAAGCCCATAGTGATAGCATACATACTATGGCTCATATCCAACACAGCGGTTGTTGTGGGGACGATGATGTATTCGTAAGACACAACATCCCCCCTGCAAAGCAAAACATTTTTAACCAATACATTCTAACTTAAACAGTATGACTGATGAACTTGTTGACATGTGCGATGAGAACAACAACCTGATAGGCCTGCGCAAGCTGCTCAAGAGCGAGGCGCACAAGAACGGACTGTGGCACAGGGCAGCGCACATCTGGATATATAACTCCAAGGGGGAGCTACTTCTCCAGTTGAGAGCAAAGGGCAAGCTGCTGTACCCTGACATGTGGGACATCTCCGCAGCAGGTCATGTCAGCGCAGGTGAAGAGCCGCTCACCTCAGGCCTCAGGGAATTAGCGGAAGAGCTTGGGTTGAAGGCCAGACAGAAAGACCTGCAGTTCTTCGGCGTCAAAAAAATCAAGGAAGTCTATAAACAAATAAAAAACAACGAGTTCGACTACATTTATTTCCTCAAATTCGACGGGGACATCAAGACACTCAAACTGCAGGCAGAGGAAGTCCAGGAAATCAGGTTCCTGCCCCTCAAGAAGATCGAAGAGGAACTGAAAGACAATCCTAATAGGTACGTGCCTCACGGAGACTATTGGACTGAAGTCATAGAAGAAGTGAAGAGACGGTCGAAGGAATGAAATACATCATCGAGCACATGGACAAGAAGCTGTGGCCCTGGAGCATAATAGAATACAGGCACATATCTTCTACAGTCGGCAAGGATAACCTGATAATAACCAATGTAAAGGTGAAAGACCACAAGAAGATAGACTTCTGCGAAGTGCACAGCGAGACAACAGACGAGCTCGAGCTTGACAAGGTATGCGTACTTGACCCCGCAGCTGAGAAGACTTTGGATCCTTCTGACTCCGCAAACTTCGACTACCTCGTGTTCGGAGGGATACTCGGCAACGACCCGCCAGAGGCAAGGACAAAAGACCTCCAGATAAGATGCGCAGAGAGAAGGAACCTTGGCGTGGAACAGTTCTCCACAGACAACGCGGTAGCTGTGGCAAAAGAGATAATCTCTGGCAAGAAGCTTAGTGAGCTGAAGTTCACGCATAACCTCACGATAGACCTTGACGAAGGAGAAGAGATGATACTCCCGTTCAAGTACCTGCTGGTCGATGGCAAGCCATTCGTCTCTGCTGAGCTGGTCGAGTTCATAAAGAAGAAGAAAGGGTTCTAGATGGAGATAGCAAAAGGCATTGAAGCCATCGACCTTGCACTGTATCTTCCTGAAGATCAAGTCTTGGTATTCGCTGACATGCACATAGGGATAGAGGAATCTTTGGTGAAGCAGGGCATACTCATGCCGAAGTTCCATTTCAAGGACCTTGTGACGCGGGTCGAGAAGATATTCTCTGCGCTGGAACGCGGCAAGAAGAAAGTAAAGACCGTCGTGATAAACGGAGACCTCAAGCACGAGTTCGGCAGGATATCAGACGAGGAGTGGAGAAACACGCTCAAGATGCTGGACTACCTGGCCCGAAAAGGCTCCAAGATAGTTCTCGTGCGCGGGAACCACGACACGATACTAGGCCCTATCGCAGAGAAGAGGAACGTCATGTTCGTGGACGAGTTCATTGTCGGAGATAAGCTGATATGCCATGGAGACAAGATACCTGAGATTCCAGCAGGCATCAAGACCATAATAATCGGCCATGACCATCCTGCTGTCAGCATATACGACAACCTACGCAAGGAGACATTCAAGGCATTCATCGTGGGGAAGCACGGGCGGAAGACGCTGATAGTTCAGCCATCAATGAACCCGATGACAGAAGGCACTGACGTAAAAAAAGAGAGACTGCTAAGCCCATTCCTGCAGAAAAACCTGGGGAATTTCGAGGTCTATGTTGTCGCGGACAAGATTTATCATTTCGGGAAGCTGAAGAGACTCAGGATTTGAACTATCATTTTTTCTTCAATCTTGATAATATGGATTTTACATCCCCTAAAATCATGGTCCACTCTTCATTTTGAATAAAACCTTGTGATAAATACCAACTAAGGGGAAATTTTGTTTTCTTGAATGTGTAAGTATCAAAACTAACAACTTTGTATTTTTTTAATGCTTTTTCATAAAGAGCAATTGATAGTTTTGTTGCAATGCCCTGTTTTTGATGGTCAGGGTGGACAAAAATCTCCCCGTCAGAGATGTGATTTCCATCCCACCAGGGTTTTATCCCGGCAACAAATGCGCCAACAACTTCTCCATCAAATTCTGCAACAAATGCCAAATCAGGCTGTTTATCAAACCAATAAGACAATAGTCTCTTTGCTGTCCCGGGAGTCCATCGTTCCCCGATGTCAAACTTCTGATAGACAACAGAGTAAACCTCTGCGAGTTGCTGCAAATCCTCTTTTTGCATCGGTCTTATCTTGATATCCATACCGTCAAGCATATTTTACTAGCTTAATAATCTTTCGTGAAGGCTGGCGGTAGACTGGCCTGATCCCTGGTCGGGTACGCTAAAGCTCATGCTCCTTTGGAAGAAGGAAGAATGGATGCCAAAATTATGTTTTCTCGTCGGAAATCTTCCGGATTTTTCTGGCAAAAGTTTATTAAGGACAAAGACTTTTTCTTAACTATGAAAAAACAAAAAGGCTATTCTGCCCTCATCCAGAACATAGGTGAGATACTCGAAAGAGGAAGGAAAAGCGCAAGCTATGCAGTCAATAACATCCTGGTCAGGACATACTGGGAGATAGGAATGAAAATAGTCCTTTTTGAGCAATGCGGCAAAGAGAAAACTGAATATGGCAGTGGCCTCTTCGAAAAGATAGCACACGACCTCAAGGTAAACCATGGCAGAGGATTCGGCAGGAGCAATATCATATATATGAGGCTGCTATACCTGAAATACCCAAAAAGTCGGACACTGTCCGACCAATTGAGCTGGAGCCATTATATATCCCTGCTCAGCGTCGATGATGACCTCGAAAGGTCTTTCTACGAAAAGCAATGCCTCAATGAAGGATGGTCTGTAAGAGAGCTGGAAAGGCAGATAAACTCCGCACTGTTCTACAGGGTGGCACTAAGCAAGGACAAAAAAGGCGTCTTGCAATTGGCAAAAAGAGGCCAGAGGATAGAGAAAGCAGAAGACGTCGTGAAAGACCCCTTCGTCCTCGAGTTCCTCGGCATGCGCCAAGACTACAAATACTCCGAAAAGCAGGTCGAGCAGAGGATAATCGACAACATGCAGCTCTTCCTGCTCGAGCTTGGGAAGGGATTCTCTTTTGTCGCAAGACAATTCAGGATAACTCTCGGAAACAAGCACTTCTACGTAGACCTTGTGTTCTACCACCGGATACTCAAGTGCTTTGTCCTGATCGATCTCAAGACAAAAGGCGTGAACCACGCAGACATCGGCCAGATGAATATGTATCTCAACTACTTCAAGAAAGAAGAGGGCTCAGAAGGAGACAATGACCCCATAGGCGTAATATTATCTGCACAAAAGAGCGGCGTCGAGGTCGAATACGCGCTGGGAGGCATATCTAACAAGATGTTCGTCTCGAAGTACAAGCTATACCTCCCTGACAAAAAAAGACTTGAACAACAGGTGATGAACGCCATCGAAGAGTAATCTTACTCCTCCAGAAGTAAAAAAGCTTTATAAATACTGATTCTTTTGGACTGATTATGCTATTCAC
>JAGVOD010000049.1 GCA_020052935.1 archaeon
GTCAATTACTCGCACGTGACAGGGGGTTGCCCCCTACGGGGACGTCACGTTACGCTTAATTAATCGACAAGCGTAGCCTGGCGGCAACCGCACGAAGTGCGAGACTTTCAACAGGGCCTTGTTTTGCTTCATTTTGACAATTTTATGAAATAGTCTTCCAGCGTCGGTCTTTTCACTTTGATGTCTTTTATCTCCATGCCTTTCGAGTGCAGCTGTGTGAGTATGACGCTGAGGTCCTCGCTGCTCTTCATCTGCTTGAAGATGTTCTCTCCCTCTATCCTGAATCCGATGTCCTTGAGGAAGGTCTTTTCCTTGATGGTCTTGGGCTTTATCCACAGGTCGTACGTGTTGAAGTGCTTCATCTTCACTTTCTCGACATTGCCTGTGTCTATTATCTTGCCTTTGTTGATGAATGCTATCCTGCCTGCCAGCATCTCGACTTCCTGCATGTAGTGGCTCGTCAGGAGTATTGTCATGTTCTTCTCCTTGTTGACTTCCTTTATCATCTTACGGACCTTTAGTGATATGTGCGGGTCGAGGCCTAGCGTTGGCTCGTCGAGCAGCAGTACTTCCGGCTCGTTGATCAAGGCCTTGGCGAACGCCAGCCTGCGAGCCTCGCCTGTAGATAGCATGCCGAATTTCGTGTCGAGTATGTCTTTTATCTCGAACAGCTCAACGAGTTCCTTGATTCGGCGCTCTGCCTCTTTCTTCTCGATGCCGTATACCTTCGAGTAGAACCTGAGTATGTCCAGGGGTTTTAGCGCCCAGTGGAAGTATGTCTCTGCGGATATCCCGTTTATCCTGTCGAAAACCGCCTTGTTGGTGTTGCTCTCGCCGAGTATCTTCACCTCGCCGGTTTCAGGCAGCACTATGCCTGTTATGACGTTCATGAGCGTCGTCTTTCCCGCGCCGTTTGGTCCTAGAAGTCCGAATATCTCTCCTTTCTTTATCTCGAGGTTTATGTCCCTGAGCGCGTAGACCTTCTTGCCCCTGTGGGAGAAGCTCTTCGTCACCCCTTTTACAGTGAGCGCGTATTCCATGTCTTGTTTCACACCTTGTCGAACTCCACCATGAATTCCTTGTCTTTGACCTTTATCTTCTTCTTGTGCTGGTGCATCTTCGCGGGCTCGTTGAATGCGATGTTCATCTGCTTGGCGCCGACCCTGTCGCGTATCGCTTCGTTCCACTTCTTGAGCATCTCACACGTCGCCTGGTCTGTCTGCATGAACAGCGATATGCTGTCTGACTTCACGAGTCCAGCCTCTTTCCTCATCGCCTGCACGCGTCGCATGAGCTCGCGCGCGAAACCTTCTGCATCA
Source organism: archaeon (assembly GCA_020052935.1). GTDB lineage: Archaea > Nanobdellota > Nanobdellia > Woesearchaeales > UBA11576 > JABMQF01. The sequence goes on from JAGVOD010000049.1 coordinate 1,320, forward strand.
AGCTCTGGCGTCCTTGTCTTGTCGAGGTAGATGTAGCCTTGCCTGAACTCGCCTTCTGCATGCGTGTCCGGCACCTCTCTTTTGATGATGAAGTGCTCTTTTGTGAGCTCTAACTTGTCGCCGTTGACTTCGAGGTTGTACTTGCCTTCTTTCTCCAGCCTCGCGAGTATCGCCTGCGGGCTTGTCGTAGCTATCTTGGCTATGACTGATGGCGCTTTCTCGCCGAATGCAGGCCCTATCTTGGTGGAGTCTGGCTTGACAGCCATCTTTATCTTGTCGAACTCTTCCAGCACAGTGATTTTCTTGGTGTTGGTCTGCGTGAGTATGGTCTCTTCGAGCGCCTTGACTGCTTTCTTCGCGTCTTCGCTTCCGGTGACGACGACGACTTCCTTCACAGGCCACCTGACTCCGAGCTCGGCCTTCTCGCGCGCAGATAGTATGCTCTGCAGCACTGTCTTCACGAGGTCGAACTGCTCCTCGAGCGCCTTGTCTATGAGCTTCTCGTCGTGCTTTGGCCAGTCGAGGTCATGCACGCTCTCTTTATCGAGGCCGTGCTTCCCGTTGAACTGCTCCCTCATGTTCTTGTATATCTGCTCTGCTATGAATGGGCATACGGGCGAGAGTATCTTCACTGTCTCAAGCAGGCAGTGATGGATGGTGTTGAACACGACCTCGCGTTCTTCCTCATCGTCTGAGTTTGACTTATCGCGGTTCATCTGTATGTATGTCCTGCTCAGCTCTAGGAAAAGGTCGGTCACTAGTGCGGGCATGTCCTGTATGTTGTAGCTCTCGAACAGCTCTGTGGCTTTCTTGACTGCTGAGTGCGTCTTCGACAGGATGTATCTCTCGACGAGAGTGAACCTCTTCGACATCTTGTTGATGTCTTTGGGCTCCATCTTGTGCAGCTTCGCGAGTTCCAGCAGGTACTTGTGCGTGTTCCAAAGCACAGAGAGGTTCCTGTTGCGGAGCTGTACCTCATCCCAGCTGAAGTTCATGTCTTCTGCTGCTCGCGTGTTTATCGTGTATAGCCTGAGCGTGTCTGCTCCGTACTTGTCTATGACCTCGAAAGGCGAGATTATGTTGCCGAGCGATTTCGACATCTTCTCCCCTTCCACGTCTGTGACGAAGCCGTGCATGTAGCAGTTCTTGAACGCAGGCCTGTCGAGTGCCAGGAATGATGTCACGGTGAGCATATTGAACCAGCCTCTTATCTGGTCTTTTCCTTCGATGATGAAGTCTGCCGGGTAGTAGTGTTCATACAGGTCTTTTCTCTGCGGGTAGTCGAGCACGTTCCATGACAGCGTGCCTGCGTCTATCCACACGTCGAGCACGTCTGGTACGCGTTTCATCATATCGCCGCATTTGCAGTTTATCTCGACAGAGTCTATCCAGGGCTTGTGGAGGTTTTCAGGCAGGTGTCCTGCCTTCTCCTCGAGTTCTTTTATGCTGCCTATGACTTCGTATTTGCCGCAAGTCGGGCATTTCCATATCGGGACCGGCGTGCCCCAGTATCTCTGTTTTGTGATTGAGTTGTCCCTTAGGTTCTCGAGCCATGACCTGAATGCGTTCTTTGCCGCTTCAGGTACCCAGTATGTGCCTTCGTTCGCCTCGACCATCCTTTCTTTGAGGTCCTCTACCTTGAAGAACCACTGCTTTGTCGTCCTGAAGATGACAGGCTCGTGGCAGCGCTGGCAATGTGCGTAGTCGTGCTCTACTTCTGTTGTCGCTATGAGTATGCCGTCCTTCTTCATTGCCTCTACGAACTTCGAGTCGTCTTTTTTTGCTTTGAGGCCAGCAAATTCTGCCATGCTTTCCGGGAATACGCCGTTCTCTTTCAGGTTGTTGAATGCAGGTATGTTGTTCTTGAGCCCGACTTCATAGTCCTCTGGTCCGCAGCCTGGCGCGCAGTGGACGAGGCCTGAGCCTGCAGAAGTGTCGACGTATTCTGATGACAGTATGACTGTGTGCGCCTTGGGGTGCTTTGCCTTGATCTCTTTGTAGTGGTCCCATTTCTTGTTCCATGGGTGCACGTATTCTAGGCCTTCGAGCTGTGTTCCCGGGAACTCTTCGAGTATCTCGAGCTTGTGCTGGGTGAACATCTGGATGACGGGCGCTGCGAGTGATTTTGCGAGTATCCACACCTCATCACCGACTTTCGCCTTGACATATTCTATCTCAGGGCCTGCCATTATTGCGAGATTGTATGCTATTGTCCACGGTGTTGTCGTCCAGATTATGAGGAATTCCTTTTCTTTCCCTTTGACAGGGAACTTGACAAAGACGGAGTTCTCCTTGACTTCCTTGTATTCGCATTCATGCTTTGCCATCGCTGTCTGGCAGTTTGCGCACCAGCTCATTGTCTTGAGGCCCTCATAAAGGCGTCCTTTCTCGTGCGCTTTCTTGACAAGGAACCAGACGCCTTCTGTATATTCAGGGTTTATCGGGTAGCATGCGTTCGGGAAGTCCATCCACACGCCGAGCCGCCATAGGTCTCGGTCCATTCCTTTTGCTCCCTCGAGGCACCACTTCAGGCATTCCCTGCTGAAGTTCTCTATGCCGAACTTCTCGATGTCTTCCTTGTTCTTGAGCTTGTGCAGCTCCATGACCTTTCGTTCGGTAGGAAGACCGTGCATGTCGTATGCTGCGCGGTCGAAGACGTCGAATCCGTTCATCCTCTTGTATCTTAGTACCATGTCTTTGGCAGAGTTGTTCCATGCCTGTCCCAGATGGATCCTGCCAGAAGTGTAAGGCGGGCCTTGTATGAAGAAGAATTTCTTTTTCCCTTTGCCTTTGGCCTTGATATTAGGATAGACCTTGTTGTCTTCCCAGAACTTTATCACTCCTTCTTCTATCTCTTTATAATTGTATGAGCTTGCATTGTTTGCCATTGACGAAACACCTCGGATGTGTTTGTTTCAGTTAGTAGAAACAAATCTTATGTTAGGGGTATGGAGAAAGCAGGGGTTTAAAAAGGTTTTGTTGAGGTTGGCTCTGTCCGGAGAGTAGCCAGCGCCTTTTTGCGAAGCGTTTTTCGTTTCCTTCTTCACTCACGACAGGGGGAAGCCTCCGACCAGGGGGGGGCGAGGTACCAAATGTCAGAAATCTATGATTTCTGAGCACGCTCAGAAACGCGCTGCGTTTCTGACGAACCGCAGGTTTTTCAGTACCCCCTACGGGAAGATTAGATATGATTTGATGTCCCGAGCCGATTCTTAAATTGGTTTCTGTCTATTATTACAGACCGACTTAAAATATTGCCCTTGCCTCCTCAGGCCTGATCATCCTTATCCCTTGATATTCTTTGAGGTCGAGCAGGTGCTTATTGTATGTGATTATGTATTTTGAGCCTGAAGTTAAAGCACACTCTATTATGCGGTTGTCATCAGGATCATCTTTGACCACGTCCACTTTTATCGCGGGTATGACCAGTTCAACAAATGCCAAAACATTTTGCATGGTGTCGCTGATTTCTTCCTCTGAGAACTCGAAATCACGCTTTAGAATCTTCTGGTATTCTTCCAGGATGCTCGGTGATGAGAATATCTTGACATCCTGCCTTATAAGGTCAAACAGCAGTTTCTGGGAGACGCTGCCGTCCCACAGCGTAGCAGAGAGGAGGACGTTCGTATCGAATGTTACGGCCATCTCACATTGCCTGCAGGTCTTTCTCGCTTATCCCTTTCTTCTCGAGTTTTGCCTTGGCAATCTTAGCAATTGCTCCCAAAGATTTTATTAGGTCGTCCTTGCTGGGCGTTGATATCTTCTTGAGGATTACCGTATCCTTGCTGCCTGCGACCGCAAAAACCGTGCCTTCTCCGGCATTAAGCCCTTCGCGGATATCTTGCGGTATCACTATCTGCCCTTTCGAAGACATCCTGACCGTCTCGACATTCATGTTCATAACCTCCATAAATCTTACTATCTTACTATAAGACGTGCTTATTTAAATAGTTTGCGGTTTTGGCGGTATATGCATGGTCTCTGTTCAGATAATAACAAAAACTTTATAATTGTGGAGTAGTAACTCGAGGTATGGCATACCAATTATCCCACGCGGAATTTCAGCCTGCTGTTTCAGACGCACCTGAATCATTTGCTGTTTTTGGATTGGATGTGAAAATCACCCCTGGGGGTGATGTGAAGGTCATTGAAATAAACGGCATCAATTCTGGGATGCGAGGGTTCAAGGAGACAGGCGACCAGTTTTCTGAAGCAAGATTGAGATACATGGTGGATGCCGCACTTGCCAGGCTAAAGGCTGGAGAAGCGAGTGCCACACGCGAAAATATTGAAAGTATACTGAATGACAAACTCTATACAGATATGCTGTTCGATGACTGCAGGGATATGAAGCCAAAGTCGTATGAATTCACAGAAAGGGGCATTGAAATGCTCATCAGTCAGGAAAGACCTGGAGCGATAATGCTGAAACCAAGGAACGGAAGCCGAGGCAGCGGGGTGATGGTCCTGGATCTATTCAACAGACCAGACTATTCGCGGCAGTACATAGCGGAATCGTTCATCCCGTCAAAACGCATCCTATCACAATATGGATTCCATGATGGTTGCATGAGGTACGTGGTCTTTGTCGAGGAGAAGGGTGGACAGGTCAAAATCCATCATTTTGGCGGTTATTGGAGGCTCTGCCCGAAACCTATTTCAGAAAGGATGGATATCGACGCGATGCGGGCAAATCTGGCGCTGGGGGCGATGCCTGAAAGAGCATCGTTAAACGAGCTGAGGGTTGTCAGGAAGGCTGTTGATCGCTTTGTTCCGATGATATACAAGAATCTGATCAGGCGAGCGAATCCGGAACAGAGACGCGCGTGGGTCAGGTCGCAATATGACAAGGCAGATAAGGGAGTTTCAATGCTGGACTTTGCGCGGTCTTTTGGATTTGAGAGTATTGACTCGTTAGGCATTGAATGTGTTCGGGAATTCCTGGAAAGATGGGATTTTCCTTCCGTATACGCAAACATAAGGACATTGGACGACTTCTATGTTGTGAGGTGGTCTAGCAGACTCCATGACACTGAGACTTTTCCACAGTTCATGAGACTTTTTGATGAAAGATTATTGACCATGAATGAAAATTTAGGTTGTCTCTTGCAGACTATGAATTTCAATGGGCGAGGAGACACTGTTGAATCAGAGGAGTATGTGTATGAACCTCATGTCCGAGAATGGTATAGAGAAGCACTTGCTGGTTTGCATGATAGGTATGGAATCCCGACGGGCAGTCCTGTCTTCTTTGCACAAGGCTTTGCAAGAGGCTTGTCAGTATCGCGTTTAGCCCAATTCATTTCAACATGGTACGGAAATGGCAGAGAAGACTGGAACCCGGAATATGCTCCACTCCAGAGGATACCTGCAAAAGTGTATAATTTCTGTGTGGAAAATAAGCATCAGGATATAATAAAGGAGTTCAATCTTGCTCAAGAATCTGACCATGTCGTCCTGCCATTTGATGGGTGGACTCTGGCAGATATGGTAAGACTCTCATGTAGACAAATCCCGCTTTTTCCTCTTTCAGATTTCTAAGGGATAGCTTTGCGGCACCCATGCGGAGCTTCAGGACGCTTGCGGCATGAAGGCTTACAGCACCGGAGGTGCTGAAAGACATGAGCCTTTCAATGCAACCTTTGTTGTCTCTTAAAACAACGGCAGCGTCTCTTTATCCCTCTTTGCCTGTGCTTTAAGCGCTTTCCTCAGCTTTGCTATCTTCTCGGCAGCGTCTTTCAGCCATTTTGCGTAGAATTCAGTGTTCGGCATGATGCTTTTCAGCGCTTCTTCGTCGCCAGGGGCTACTTCCTGGAATTGTATCTCATCGCCCTCGCCCTCCACGCAGACGAATGTGCGTTTCTCACCTTTCTTCACCCCTGTCAGGTCTATGACCTTGAACCTTTTCGTGCGCTGGTAGGGCAGGCTGTATTCATGGATGTCGTGGCCTGGTTTTAGTGTCATGAAGTATGATTGTGGAGGTAGTGTCTCGTCCTCGATCGCCTGCATGGTCTCGTCCACCATCCTCTCTGCCTTCTGCGGGTCTTCGAAGCATGCGAATACGAAGTCGTGCTCCAGGTCGATGAGGAAGTTAGGCTGGAACCCGTCGAATACATAATCCTGCGAGTGCCTCTTCTTCATGCTCGGTACTCCAACGCCCCTGCTCGCGATTATCTCTGACACGCCGCGTTCAGTCTCTCGTCTCATCCTGTACACGAACTCTCCTTCGCTTACATTGAGCACGTCGCAGCCCGTGATAGGTATGTACTTCTCTATTATTTCCGTCGGGTCTCTTGCATGCCTGACTGCGATGATGTTGCCGTCGTAAGCCGCGACGTCAAAATCCCTGAGCCTCTCTGCGACCTCCTCGAGCCTTGTCTTCATCGTGGTTCTTACTGTCGCTGCATCGACGCCGTATTTCTGCAGGAACTCGGATTCTCCAAGCCTTCTCTCTTTCACCCTGAGCAGGTCTATCCTCGGCTCCATCAGTATGGCGTCGATTATCTGCATGCGTATCGCGCGTTCGATAGGGTCGTGCGAGAATATCGCGCGGCTGTACAGCTTGTTCAGCCGGTGGTTCCTCACGACGATCTCTTCAAGTCCTTCTGGCAGAGTCGGTAGCATGTACATCTGGCAGCCTTTTGTCAGCCCGGGTCTTGTCGCGAGTTTTTTTGTCAGCGTCTCGGTGACTTGCCTGCCTTGCCTCTCGTCTTTCTTGGCGGCCCACGCGAGCAGCTCTTTCTTCGCCTCTGCGATGTCTGCTTCCTGGTACGGCGCACGTTCATCCTCACGTCGCATCATTCCTGTCCTGTCGAACACTTCCCTGTCCCAGAACAGCCGCGATACTTTGGCTTTTGAGTCGCCGAACACTATGGCTGAGTCCATCTGCAGGCAGTCTGCTGCCTTCTGCATTATCCTGTCGAGGAACATCATTATCCTCAGCTGCGCGATGTTGTCTTCGTAGCAGTAGCGCGCGTTCTTGTACGCTTCGTCGGTATCTCCCTCCTTGCCTCTCTGCGCAGAGAGTTCCATCTCCTTGTATGAGTGGAAGACCTTGCCGTATTCAAGGCCGAAGCCCTCGAAGAAATCTAGTAATGCTCCGATGGTCTCGAGCTTGCTGTCTGTCGTGAGTATGCCGAGGTGGTTCTTGCTTATGTTGAGGAAATCTTTGTTCCTCGCCGCCAGCCTGCATTCCTGTCTCCAGGTCTGGCCGACATAGCGTGGTCCTGAGTTGTCAGGGTTCGGGTTGAAGGCTCCGTCGGGCTCGTTCGCCAGCTCGAGTATCTTCTGGTACATCTTCTTCTCGTTGGCTGTGAGCGTCCTGCGGGGATTCATGCTCCTCGGCAGGTCGAATGCGTCGTGGTTGTTCCCGCCTGTGTTGGACGGGTTCTTGTAGAATATGATGTCAGATACTACGCGTCGCAGCATTATCTGGTCAGGCACCAGCACATAGCGCGCTTTCCTTCCGGTCAGCTTCGTGTCGATTAGCCTTGTCCCGATGTCCTGCGTGCCGACGACGATGTCTTTGTACTTTGCTGCTATCTGCTCTATGGTCTCTTCGGGTGCGTCCGCGCCGAGGAGGAGATGTTTGTCGTCGAACTCCTCTGATTCTGAGCATATCGCTGCGAGGAATATCTCTGGCCTTGTGCCGCGGGGGTCGTTGTGGCTGCCGACCCAGTTCAGTGTCTCGATGTCATATGATATGTATGATGTGCCGCGTTCTTTCTTCCTAGGCCTTGTGAAGTCTATGTCTTTGAGTGTGAATGCGTCGAGTCTCATCTCCAGGCTGTTGGCTTCCCAGTCAACAGCTATCTTTGCGTCGTATTCTGAAGAAAGTCTTGTTGCCTGCTCTTCTTCTTTCCTGAGCTCTGCCATCCATGCGTATACTCTGTCGGGCACGGAAAGCACGTCTAGGAGCTTCCTCACTCTTGCGTCTGATATCTTTATCCTGTCCTCTTTTGCCGCGCTGCTGTTGTATTGTGTTATGGCTGCTCTTATGTCTTCGGCTCCGAGCTGCTTTATGGCCTGGAAGTCTCCGGGATTTGCGCAGTTGTCTATGCCCTTGAATGCTGTCGAGAAGTCCTGCGATGCATGTCCGAGCGTTTCGCTTATCGCGCCGCATCCGTATTCTTCGATGAGATCTTCTTTTGTCTTGCCTGACTTGTATATCTCCTGTAGCAGCCTTCTTTTCTCGCCGAGCTCTCTTGATGCGAGCTTCATCGTTTTCTGCGGTGTCTGTGTGTCTTGGCCTTCCAGCGTCGCTACAGCAGTCTCTTCTTTCGCAGATATCAGGCTGTGCAGGAACAGGAACGTGTATGCGTTGTCTATCCTACGAAGGAGGGTGTTTGCTCTTTTCTGGGCAAGCATCGCCTCCCTGAGATTGTCTGGCAGCACGGCCTCTTTCTCGAGGTCGTATTTTGCGCGTATGTATTCTGTCGCCGACAATGGTTCGTTGCCTACGAACTCGTCCCTGTAATGCCGCCTCACCGCCTCTTCTATCGTGTCGCGCTCTCCCTTGACATGCAGTACTGAGTACGTGTCGTTCAGCTTGACCTGTTCTATCTCTGCTTTGCTAGGGCTGTCTTCTGCGTCTCCGAGCTTCTCAAGGTTCTGTCGTGCTATCTCACGTTGCGGCTGGTCTTGTGCTGCTGCTTTCTTGTAGTGTTCGCGCGCCTTGCTCGCTTTTCCGAGCCTTTCATACATCAGTCCTATGACAAAGTCGATGTTTGTATTGGCAAGAAGCTTGCTCTGGAAAACAGTAGGTATCGCGAGGTCTACGCCGCCGAGCAGCACGCCTTCTTCTCTCAAGAACATCCGAAGATATTGCTTCCCCCCGCTTCTGACAGTATAATAATCTTTTACTCTCATTAAGTAGAGAAAAATAGGAAAGATATTTATATTTCTATCGTTCCCTTTATAATATAAGCAGCACCATGACCGTCGTTGCCAATATTGCGAGCGCCAATCACAATATGCGTCGGTGCGTGACGGGGGTTGTCTCCGACCGCAGGGAGCGAGATACCAGAAACCGAAGGTTTCTGAGTACCCCTACGGGGGCTGGTCACGCTTTGTCAGACCATTCAGGGCGCGAGCCGGCAACGAACGAGCCGAGCTCTGCGAGGCGAGTAGGGCATGGTGCTGCGGATAAGGTGTTTAAATGTCTACTCCGCATCCTGCAAGGCGTTTTTCGAATCCATTGGACTCGGGTCCTGGAAGGTTTCTTGCTGTAGCTTCTGCCTTGTCAGAGGAGCTCGAGGATGACACACTTGTCTTCCCGAACTGGAAGAAGTCGAGGATGCGAGAGATACACGAGGCTGCAAAAGGTCTTTCTGAAGACAAGCGCAGGCTAGGCCCTCTGGAGCCTTACATACTGTTGCATTCTGAGATACGCGAGGAGGCTGCGCTGATAAGCCGGCGTCTCAGTGATTATCACGTCATATTCGTCACTGGAGTCTCGACAGACATCGTCGCAGTCAGCCCGAAGAAGAAGACAGAGTTCGGCACACTGGCCGAGCAAGAGCATGCTTCCGGCAAGATGGGTTTCTCGTTCTATTCTGACAACAACGCGTTTTCGTCGCGCCTTCTCGGCCTTGAGCATAGACTGGAAGATGGTTTTGAGAAGCTGGACAAGAGCGCGTTCCCCGACGCAGTGGATAAGCCGAGGCTTTATGTCGTCGTCGGTCCGTTCATCGCCATGGGGTATTATTCTGATGGTGGTTTCCGTGATCTTCTGCTGGACGACCTTCCTTCAGAGGACGGTGCTGTGACGAACATCGCGCAGACTGTCGATGCCATACTGGCTGACAAGGGCAAGCACGAGCTTGGGCAGATGGAGAAGTATCGCGATCCTTCTTTCCAGAAGATGCATTATCGTTTCAGCGAGGCGTTCTTCGACGGTAGGAAAGCGTCAAGAGTCCTGGAGCTGCCGAAAGGCATGAGTCCTTCAGATTTCAGGAAGGCATGCGCAGAGCACACGTTCTATAACCGCCTGATAGCCTCGTACATGTACAAGTCATTGCTGGGGATGATGCCTCACCAGCAGGAGTTCCTTGTCATAGCGTCGGAGTCTTCATACGCGATGTCTATCATGGAGCGTGCCCTGAAGATGGCCGACAAGTCCCGCGTGCCTTTGAAGGTGATGGAGGGCACGATGATACCTCTCGACGGTGAGGCCAACAAGACAGTGATGAACCGCGTCGGAGGTTACATCCAGGGCCAGCAGGCGGGCAGGCGTAATAGAATGACATTAAGCGAGTTCTTCAAGTGATTTTTAAACCGTCTTTTGAGCATTTATAACCTCACAGATAATTTTATATAAGTTCAGATTCTCGACTCTAGCAGCGCCGCCGTGAGTTCGTCAGAAACCCTACGGGTTTCTGAGCGTGCTCAGAAATGCCAAGCATTTCTGACATGTGCAGGCGCTATGGTATGATAATCAGTATCTGACAGGGGTTGCCCCCTACGGGGGTGGTCAGATGTCGCAGATAGAATCGCACGCCGAGCCTCACGCGGCGCTGCGAGTTTCCAAAAAGGGTGGTCTTCAAAAGTGGTGCAGTTTAGGCCTTGTGCTGAAGGTCTGAGCATAGCGTGCGAGCTCGACCAGGGATATTGTAGTCGGCCTCATGAAGAGAGGGATTGCATGGCTGACGTGTTCAAGCGCCAGCCAGAATCTTCGCAGAAGATATTTGTCGAGGATTCTTATGAGTATGGATATGCTGTGCTAGGCATCGAGGGCGAGATCCTCAGGCTGAGGGAGCGTTCTTCAGAGATAGTCACGGATGATTTCGAGGTATCGTCGTGGCGTGTGCTGCTGCAGAGCTATCAGCTTGATCCTTTTCCTGTCGGCGACCTGCGTCCGAAGTTCAAGCGCATCCGCTATCATTCTCGCGGATCAGAGTTCCACCGCCAGTGCCCTGTATCGTTGCTCTACACCATGATGGACGAGCTGAAGATGCCTCGCGTCCCGTCGAAGACAAAGCTCTCTGCCGCCGGCCACATACGCCACTCTGTCGCTACAGAGGATTGCGCCCATCATGTTTCGCTGGACTGCAACATGCCGCGTTCGATGTATTGCGAGCGCGACCTTGAGTATGTTGTTGATGTGGGCAGTCTTGACCGTGACAAGTTGGATGAGTTCCTTGGCGAGCAGCGGAAGAAGATGCGGCACTTCACCCTCGACCCCACAGACATTGATGTCGGTGAGCTCGTCCTGCATGGCCGCGCTGACGCCTTGCTGCGCGCAGGGCCTTTCCTCGTCGTGCTGGACTTCAAGCGCGGCGCTTACGGCTTCTATGAGAAGCGTTCCAACAAGCTGCAGTTCGGCGCTTACGCCCTCGCGGTCGAGCAGCTACTGCAGGAGCAGTTCACAGGCAGGATACTCATTTCTGTCAACCGCAGCAGGAAGTCATCTCCCGGGGCTTTCAAGATCCCGCGCCCTCACCTCACCATGATGTATCCTGGCTCTCAGCTGGAGCGGAAGATAGATTTCAGCATCGTGGAGAATTATCTTCTGAGGAAGCAGCTTCTTGATGACCCTGACTTCTTCGTCTGGCTGCGCGGGAAGTACATGTCTGAGACGAGGAAGGACGGCAAGTCCAAGTGCATGTCTCTAATAATAGGCGAGCCTTGCTTCTACATCCAGACAGGCCTGTGTGACATAGTCTTAGATTATGTCAAGGAAGGCGGAGACATGAGGAAGCTTCTCTTGAATAATGTAGCAATCTGAGTATTTTACCTTGCCTTCATCTCGACATCCGACCTGGTCACTTCTTTGTAGCCTACGCCGAATCTTTCGCGGAGGTATGTGTCGATGACTGCGCATCCTCTCGCATAGTTGTCTGCCCATTGCTTTTTTGTCTTGTCTATCAGCTGTCTCGGGTCCTCTCCGCGTCTCTCTGCTTCTAGTATGAGCCTTTTTGTCGTCGGGCTGTAGACCTTGAGCGGGCCTAGGTGCGCTCTGAGTGAGAAGTTCTCGAATTCTTGGTCCATCCTCTCTAGGTATGCTCTCAGTGCCGTTGGGTCGGGGTTGTACCTCTGCGGGTACACGTCGAATCCTGCTGCGAGGAATCTGCGCAGCGACCTTGCCTGGGCTTCCATGGTGGATGTGGACTGGACGTTTGTCTGTATGTTCTGTTCATTCACGCCCTTTATCGCCGCTAGTACTTTGACAGGGAACTCTGCGAGCTTCTCGAGCGTGTGCTGCTCGAATATGCCTTCCTGCTCGAACCTTTCGACGACGTCTGCTGTCGAGAGGTTGCTGTCTATCTGTCCGACGAAACCGTTCCTTTTCGATGCTTCTCTCCACAGGTTGAGTATCCAGTCAAGGACTATTGTAGGCTCGCCGCCTGACGTCCTGAGTATGCGTAGGTCCATGTCATGGCCGCTCTCTCGGTATTGTGCCCTTACCATCTCCCTTGCTGCGAACATGCTCGCTATGGTCTCGTCTATCCCTAGGTGTGTCTTGCCGGGCTTGTGTTCGCCGTCATTGCTCTGGTCATCGACAAAGCAGTACCAGCAGCCTCCTCTTTCAGTGCCGTCGTGGAAGTTGCATCCTGCGACCTGCAGTGTGAATGGTAGGTTGTAGTGCGTGATCTTACGCATGCTGAAGCCTGGGGAGTGCTTGTACCAGAGCGGGAAGTCGAATTCTGCTTTCCTCACGACTGCTTCGATATCTGCGTCGCTCATCTGCGTGGTGTCTGCGAATGTTGTCTTGTACTCTTTTGACGCGAGCGGGTCTATCTCTTTGACATTGACCTTTGTCCTGAAGGGGTAGGTCTGTGTGCCTACTATTGGCATGAGCTCGACCACCCTTGATGTGTCGCGGCCCTGCAGCGTGTCTGTGAAATCCACTGCAAGTATCTTGCCATCAGAGAAAAGCTTTTTTCTGAGCGCTATTGCTCTTTCTACAGGATCAGTTGCCATATCTCAACACCCCTCTAAAGAGTCATTGAAAAGTGAAGTGCCGCCTTTTTGCGTAGTGCCCTCCAGTTTCACAAGCAGACCTGCCAGGGGGAAGCCCCCTACGGGGATGGCAGGTTTGAGCATGGATGTCGCGGCACGGAGCTTGGCGGCACCATGCGGAGCATGAGCTTTTCAATGACGCTCTCTTTGTTATTGGGGAATTGTCTCTATTCCAGAAGGATAAATTAGTGCGGTGAACTTCTTCACCGCACAAATATTAATACGTTTTTGGCGTCTATAAGCATATTCTTGCATCCAGGTGTTGAGGGATGTCTATGGTGGGTAAAGGGGAGCGAGTCATAAATATCGTGTTTGACTTCGACTATACCCTTACCACTGAATTCATGGAGAACTCTATTCTTAGGGCGCGCGGTGTCGAGCCGTGCGATTTCTGGAGCCGTGTCTTGGAGATAGAGCGCGAGCAGGGCGGTGATGAGGCGACTTTTGTCTCTTATTTTCTCCATCTCATCCGCTCCGGGCCGCTGAAAGGCCTCACCAAGGATGAGCTTAGGAAGAGTGGCGAAAAGCTGGAGTTCTTCCCAGGCCTTCCTGATTTCTTCAGGAAGCTGGGTTTGAGGTTCGAGAATGATGATGTTAGGGTGAATTTCCACGTCATAAGCTCTGGTTTCCGCGAGGTCATAGAGGGCAGCAGCATCTTCCCTTATCTCTCTTCTGTCTATGCTACGAGGTTCAGCAGCCTCGCTTCAGAGGATGGCGAGATAGATTCTTTTGTCGAGCTTGTCGTGACTGCGAAGAAGGTGGAGCAGCTGCGCAGGATTGGCATGGGCAATTTTTCGGACATGATATATGTCGGTGATGGCCAGAGCGACCTGCCTGCGTTCAAGTTCGTCAAGAACCGAAAAGGCCTGTCGATATGCGTCTTTGACCCTGAGACCCGCCATAAGTCCCATGTCGCGTCTCAGATGTTCTCTGACGGCATCGTGGACCACACGCTCCCTGCTGACTTCAGGGAAGGCTCGAGGCTGTTCTGTGTCATAGAAGCCTTCATAAAGGAGAGGTTGTTGCGCCAGGGCCATGGTAGCGTCACAATACACTGATTGCAGGGAGACGAGGATCTGCGGTGATGTCGCGGTCAGCGTGTTCAGGGGTCTGGAGAAGAATCTCCCTTGTCTTTTCCATGATCTCGAACAGCTGCTTGCCGCGACTGACAAGGTCATCGGCAGGCCGTTGCGGAGGGAGCTGTTCTCCCAGGTCAACCTTGAGGAGAAGCTGAGCCTCAAGAAGCGGATGCCTGTCACAGAGAGCCCGGTGGTCATAGAGGGCAAGCCGTTCTATCTGCAGTTGGAGGATGAGGATGCCAACTGCTCTTATGCAGAGATAGTCATCGGCTCAGAGATGACTCTCAGGTTGGGCGCAGGGGCAAGGAAGATAGATTTTGCAGATTACTGGCATGAGATAGGCCACGGCGTTTATCAGCGGATGTCCTCTGAGTTCATGGTCGCGTTCAGCCGTTGTTATTCAGGTCTGTTCCACAACTTCATAGGTCGTGTGAGGGCGGGCGGTGACCCTGTGCGTGTTGCTAAGTACCTATGCTCTGACCGGGCCTTTCTGGACGGGGATGACGAGCCGAGATTCACCTGCTGGCGCGGCTTTGTAGGCCAGGAGTATCCTGTCGATGATCGTGACAAGCAGCAGTACTTCCATCGTAGGCGGGTTCCGAAGGTTGCAGATGCGCACTCGCTTAACCTCCACCCTGAAGAGGCGTTTGCTGAGATGTTTGCGCATTACTATAAGCTCCGTAGGCGGCCTGCCCCTTACAGCATCGTCCCTGACCCTGGATTCGAGAGTAAGCATGCGCTTTACAGGTTCGCTAAGAGGTACATGAAGGCCATCATCGCTTCTGTGAGGCCTGCGGCCAGGAGGCAGAGGGTGCTCTTCAGCCCATAATATCGATAAGCTGGTCTGACTCACTCAGCTCTGTAGAAAACTGCGTTGCCGCCTTTTGCGAAGAGATTATTGCTGCATTATTCACACAGGACAGGGGGTTGCCCCCTACGGGGATGTCCTGTCTTGCTTAATTATGCAATGAGCGTAGCTTGGCGGCAACCCTGCGGAGCAGGAAGTTTTCTACAGAGCCACTCACTCAGAATGGTATAGGTAGCTCTGCAGGTCTTTTGATTTCTCTGTGAAGCGCCAATATTCGCGTTGGCCCCGTTTCTCGACGCCGAGTATGTTGTCTTTTGCCAGCGACGTGAAGAATGAGCCGACTGTCTTGTACGTCCCGCCGGTGTTGTTCTCTCCTGCGAGCTTCAGCAGGCCGCTTATCGTCTCTTCCTCTGCCTTTGCCAGCATCCTCAGCGCTTTCATGCGCAGCTCGCTCGGCTTGTGCTTGGCCAGCATCTCGAGCAGCGCCTCTACTGAGTCCTTGTCGACGTTGAATATGTCTTTCATCAGCTGGGAGTATCCTATCATCGTCATCATATCACTCTTCCGTACTGGTATCCCTTGTGTATCGGCAGCATGTCTGACTTGACGTCGAAGAAGCACAGGTGCACGAGGTCCATCCCTCTCCTGAGCCTGATCTTGTGGCCTGATATGTTCTGTATCCCTACGATGATCTCTCCTTTGTATTCTGGCTGGACAATGCCTGACTGTATGCTGAGCCCTATCCTGAATGTCCTGCTTCGCGGGAGTATTATCGCTGCGTACTTTGTCTTTGTCTGGTTCATCTTCTCTATCGTAGAAGCGAGGAGGTACTCGCCCGGTTCGATGACGTAAGGCAGCTCTGCCTCCTGCGGCGTGGGCATGTTCTTGGGCGGGTCCACTACTCCGCTTGTCTTCATCTTGAACACCTTTCCCAGCCTGAAGTTGACAGAGCAGGGCAGTATGTCGTTCTCTGTGCAGTTCTCTATCATGTGAAAAATTAGCAGGTTCCTATTTAAATAGTTTGCGCCGATGTCAACAAAAAGCAGGTTTTGTTTATAAATAGATTACTATGATGTCAACAACGAATATTAATGTTTACAATAAAGATAATTACTCATTGGTACTAAAAGGGAGTGCGATGCGAATGATATCTGAAGGGTGCGAAGATGGTAGAAGATATGGAAGTCGTTGGTGACGGTTTTGCTGTCGAGTGCGTGAGTCACGGGAAGTTCCAATTGGTTATTGGGAAAGACCGTGAGAGCGGAAGACGTTACGAGCTTAGTGATGTGCTGAGCAGGCCAGAAGTGAACAGGGTTGTGACTATGCCTGAAGATGAGTTCAAGGCGTGGTATGCGCAAAGGAAGGAAGTGGTAGAACGCGAGCGAGCATTGTATTCACCGCTTGCGGAGATACCTGATTTTACGAATCCGACGATTCCCGGAGTGCTTGTTGGTCGTCATGGTGCGGTGCATGCTGTCTTATACGGGCTCGATAACGCGCATAGGTGTCTGCGCATACTTACAACATTGAGGAGATACGTTTGAATTGCAGTAACTTATTTAAACTCAAATCTTTTATTCTTTTTTTATCAAAATGGGTGGTACAAAGCATTCTAGTAAGTCCGCTGTGAAGGCCAAGCATGAAAATCCTGTAGAGTCAGCGCTGTACAAGAAGATAACCAGGCGTGATTTCATAAAGAAAGTTGCTCTTGGTGCTGCTGGCATAGGCGTAGGTGCGTATGCATTGAATCGTGTGCTGTTCCAGAAGGGCTCGCATGACTTGCAGGCAGAGTCTGGCATCTTCAAGGGCGACGCACCTTCAGCTCCATGGAAGTGGTCCAGGGAGTGCTATCATTACATGAACTTCGGCAAGGACACGCAATGTTTGAACTGTCCGCATCACTGCAGGCTCAAGCCAGGAGATAGAGGGATCTGCCGTGTCCGCATCAATATCGACGGGAAGATGTATAACCTTGCGTATGGCAATCCTTGCTCTGTGAATAATGATCCTATCGAGAAGAAGCCGTTGTTCCATTTCCTTCCTGGCACGAATGTCTTTTCTATCGGCACTGCTGGCTGTAATTTCCGCTGCTTGAACTGCCAGAACTGGCAGATATCGCAGTCCAGGCCTGAAGATACCGACAACAGAGAGATGTTTCCCGAAGCTGTGGTGCAGAACGCCCTGAGTGCGGGTTCAAGGTCTGTCGCCTATACCTATTCTGAGCCTAATGCTTTCTATGAGTACATGTTCGACACGTCAAAGATAGCAAGAGAGAAGGGATTGCGGAATGTCTCGGTGACGAATGGCTTCCTGAACCCTGAGCCGCTCGGAAAGCTGTGTGATTATCTCGACGCTGCCAGCATAAACCTGAAGAGCTTTTCAGAGGATACTTATTCCAAGCTCAATAGCGGCGCATTAAAGCCTGTGCTGGATTCGATTAAGCTCTGCGTCGAGAGGAAGGTCTGGACCGAGGTCATCTGGCTTGTCGTGCCGACCTGGACCGACGGTATGGATGGGATACGCGAAGGCGCTGAGTGGCTTTACAAGAACATAGGTCCTGATTACCCATTGCATTACTCGAGGTTCTTACCTCTCTATAAGCTCACTGGCCTGCCTGCGACTCCGGTGAGTGTGCTTGAAGAAGCGAGAAAGGTCGCGATGGACGCCGGCTTGAAGTATGTCTACATAGGCAACGTGCCTGGCAACCAGTATGAGTCGACGTATTGCCCGAAGTGCGGCAAGGCAGTGATGAAGAGGACTGGTTTCGATACCAATCTTGATAATTTCCAGGACGGAGCTTGCAAGTCCTGCGGTGAGAGCATCTCTGGAGTGTGGCGATGATGAAAAGAACAGTTAGCAACGCCA
>JAGVOD010000005.1 GCA_020052935.1 archaeon
CAGCTGAGTGTTAAGGGTGTCTACCGCCCCAGCCATGCCGTTATGCGACTGCAGAGAAGGCAGCGCGTGATACACCTGACCAAGCAGCTTCGGGTTCTCAAAATCCGCCTCAATCTGCCTCACTTGCTCATATGTTGTGTTAAGAGCTGAAGATACATTCTTCATCACAGTGAAGTACTTGAACAGGTTTCGGACAGTCACGAAAGCAGGCCAAGCCTGGAGGAACTCCCCGGCCAGCTTGTACCTTCTTCCCAGCACCTGGACAGTCCTCCTGCCACCGCGCAGTATCTGTGAAGCAACATCGAGACTTATAAGATACATGTTGGTCTGCTGGTATGTGTCGCTGCTGATGCGGATATCGTCTTGCGCGTCGAGATATGCGTCACGCGCGTGCCTGACACTGCGACGCATCCTGTAATACTCAGGATTGGTCGGGTTATGGCGGGACCAAACTGCTCGGGAACCCTCAAAATCTCTCCTTGCGCCCTGCGCATGCGCGACTATCCCTGGATGCGCCTTGAAGATGTCTTCGAGACTCTTATCTCCTCGGTCAACGAATGACATCAAGCTGAGGTAGTGTTGGTCACATAAACCATAAAGATTGTTCAGTGCGCCGGTCATCTCTTCTACCTTCTTCTGCTCCTCATCGAACAGATCTTCTAGTGTACGGACCTTCATGCCGAGTTTCTTCTTGACAAAGTTCATAGCATCATAACCGAGCCTTGCGATGCCGCCGATCTCATCGCAGTATAGCTCCCGGTTTATTCGCATCTGGATGCTTCTTATCTCTGTATT
Source organism: archaeon (assembly GCA_020052935.1). GTDB lineage: Archaea > Nanobdellota > Nanobdellia > Woesearchaeales > UBA11576 > JABMQF01. Next base: position 796 of record JAGVOD010000005.1, read on the forward strand.
CCTCTTTTTGACATCCTCAAACTTCTGAAGGTTCGCAGCATCACCTGTCCCCCTGACAGGCATTATCAGACCACCATTCTCGTAACCTTGCTGGTCAGGCGTCCAGACCAGATCATCCTTCTCTGGGATGACCAGCTCAGGAAAACCATTGTCGACGCCAAGGTCAGATATCTCCGCGAGAGTCCTCTTTCTTAGAACAACCAACGCATTTTTACTTCTGTCTTCATCCATACCAACCACCTCATCTCGTAAGCTCATCGTAAGCATTGCCGACACGGTCGAACAGGTCCCTGTCAGACGGGTCTGCGCTGCTGCTCTGCTGCGGGCAAGGGCCTGCGCAGAAATCATCATCCACCTCTGCCTTCTTGCCGCTATGCTTGTCTTCAACATACATCCTGCCTTCTTCCTGCAACACGCGATAATTCCTGTCGACGCAAGAAAGATAGCAGGTACCGAAGCCTGCAACAAACAGGCCGGTGTATAAAACCGCTTTGCCCCAATCAACCATAGTACCACCTCGCAAAAATCCTTGAGAAGTAATACGCATCTGAGTTTAATACAAGTTTCCGTCGAGAATACGGAGATCTTCCGAGCAAAGCGGAGAGCTTACGGAATCTTTGGAGGGGTTTACGGAAAACAAGAGAAATTTCGGAAATGTTGCGAAGATTTCGGAAGAAAAATGGCTGTTTTCAGCTAGCCGGCCTGTCCCACAGCGAGAAGAAGTCATGCAGCTCTTCCTCTGGCATCTTGCCTTCCTTCAATGCTTGTATGAGCTGCTCCTCTGTTGCAATCAGCGTCTTTCTAGGCTCCTTTAGTTTTCTTTGCCTCACCGCCTGCATGCATATCTTCCTTTCCAATCCCCCAAATGCTGAAACATCCCCCTGCTTCAGCCTCTCGATATCTGACACATATGCGCGCGGCTGCCAATATGACTCGGCGCTTATGCTAGACAGCACTTTGCCTGTCTTGTCCGAGATGAATGTCGCGTAGCCTGCTTGCTTTTCATATCTGCCAGCTTTTCCAAGAAGCTCTATTATCAGTTCTACTGATATGTTGTCGTTCCAGAACAATGGCTTGCGCCAGTTGAATTCCACAGGCACGTCCTTTGCCATCATCTGGCTGTACCTGCTGCCTATGATCATCCGTATGCATGCGCTGTACATCTGCTCTGCGACCATCATGTAATGCAGCGCGTGCCAGAATGGCTGGAGATACTCGTCTGCGACGTGATACGGGTCAAACCTCCTCAGCCTCCTGTTGATGACGTGGGACCTGAATACATTCTTGTCCTCAAATCGGTATACTTTGCCTAGCACAGGCATGCCTGAGTGAGTGTGATACTGGTCACTTGGTATGTATCTGCCTCTGAATCCCTTCCAACCTTCCTGATACCTAGCGATCTCCTCAGGAGCCAAGACATCCTCAATCTTCTTCACAATCACCACTCTAAAATGGGAGCCCGACGAGGATATTTATTTTATGGCGATATATATCGTCTATTCGAAGAAGTAGGGTATAAGCTTCTCCTCAGCCTTCCTGAGATGGACCTGGAATGTCGCGAAGCTGAGCTTTGCCATCTTGGCCAGTGTCTGCACGTCTATCTTGCGTGGCGAACGGTAGTAGCCGTGCTTTATGGCGAGCTCCATCGCTCTCCTCTGCTTGTCTGTGAGCTCAGGCCGCACGCTCATTATGGATATCGAGTTCAGCTTCTTGTTCTGTATTGATATCAGCCTGCCGCCATGCTTCTCCTCTA
>JAGVOD010000035.1 GCA_020052935.1 archaeon
AAAAATCTTCGATTTTTGAGCGTCCCCGTAGGGGGTGCTGACAGATCCTGCGGATTTGTGGCACCTCGCTCGCTACGCTCGGAGGCATCCCCCTGTCAGGTCTGAATAATCAGAAGAAAGTCGCTCCGCAAATTGGCGGTGGTGCTGCTTATAGTAATGGTGGTGGCACTGGCAGCGCTGCAGCAAATAGAAATATAAAAAGAAAAAACAAAAAGGCTTATGCAGCCTTCTTTAGCTCTTCAATCCTGTCCATGACTTCGGAGTAAGTCCCCTCGAGCTGCTTGTCATCCAGCCTGAGCGCGTGCAAGTAGCCTTCCTCAAGATTCTCCACTATCATGTTGTGGAGCTTCAGCATGTCATCCATGTCCCTTTCAGGAAGCTCGTGCGCGCTTGCAGCAGACTTGGTCACCCTGAGCAGCTCACCCATCATGGAAGTTATGTGGTTCCAGGTGTTCAGCAGCATCTTATAGATTGTCTCGAAATCGACGTTGATCTCCTTCTCAGTCGTCCCGACACCGGCGACGATCTTCTTCAGGTCATCGATGCTCTTTATGTGCCCGGCCTCGACGGTCTTCAATGCAGTGGCCACTTTCTTCTCATCCCTTATGGTATCCTTGAAACGCTTCCTTTCCTGATACCTTATGAAGTAGCCTTCCTTATGGAGCCTGTTGAACATACCAAGGCTCCAGCCGTTCCTGTCCTGTGTCTTCGCGAAGACAGCGTTGATCATCTGCCTCAATTCCTCAACGTCCTTCTTCCAGCCCTCAGCAACATCGTGCAGGACCTTGGTCATGTCCTGGACAACAGCCTTATCGATCTTCTTCTTCTCGCAGAACTTCGCCAGCTTGCCGACGAATACCCCGAATTCCTCAAGGTCGTGTTTCTCATAGAGAAGAAGGCTGTGAAGCGTCAGATAGAGATACATATAGTCCTGCACTATCAGTTGGACGGCCTTCATCTCCTCATCCTCTGCAGCGATGACAAGATGCTGAGCGATGTCCTGCTTGAGCTTATCCAGATCATCCTCTGCACGGGACTCTTTCTTCTGGATCCACTTGAAATGCATACTTGTGATAGCCGCCCTGACGAAGGCGTTCAGCCTCTCGCCCTTCAGTCCGCCAAGATGGACCTTGCCCTGCGCTTCCTTGACTTTCTTTTCCAGCTCAGCCAGCCTTTTGTCCCGGCCTCTACCAAAGAAACTTAATATTCCCATGATTCAGCACCTCTTGCTTTTTTAATCGTGATCAAAGAGCGTAAAGCCTCTTTTATGGCATATCCTTGGCTTGTGCGTATATAAATTTTGTTATTTTTCAGTGATGTTAAAGCGGTCTATATTATCACTATTCCCCTCTTCTCGTTCAGGAAAAGCAGAGCAGAGACATCTTCCGGACTGAACTCATTGCTGAACGCAGGTATCTGCAGGATGTCTTTGCTGTCCGCTGTGACTGCTGCTCCGAGGCTTGATATCTTGAAAGGTGCTATCCTGGCGAGCTTCTCATCAAGAGACTTGAGCAGGTGCGCAATAGTCACGGCCTTCTCTATATGCTCCTTCTCAACCCTGACAAGCACCTTCTGAGGGAAGCCCTGCAGATGGATCAAAGACGCACCGTCCTTCTCTGCGTAGTAATCAACAACAGCACCATGCCCGCCGACTTTGATAGTCGGCCTGGTCTGCATAATCTTCTGTTTGATCAGCAGCGGGTCGGTCTTCCTGTCTTTCAGCAGGCTGATGAGCTCAATGATATCCTGCGGAGACTCTGGCAGGTGCTCTTCCAGCTTCTGCACTGCTTTCGAAGTCTCCTCCCCCAAGACACGCTGCAAGGTCTGATGGTCAAGAGGTATCCAACCCTTGTTCTCCTCTCTCTCCATGAACTGGACGTGCGCATAGCCCTCAAGCTTTACGAACGCCTTTCCACCGACACCTCTGAATGCGAGTATGCTGTATCCTCTCTTCTTGTGCACAAGGCGCTTGCTGAACAGCAGCCTGTCGATGTAGTCTGACTGCTCGCGCTCAGCGCCGAGATAATTGACAAGGCTGATGAGCTCTTCAATCGTCAATGTCTTGGCAGCCATCAGCTTGTAATACTTATCATCGGCACTACGCGTCTTCTCTGCATCGTGTATCATCTTGGCGGCTTTCTGTTCCATCTCCACGGCGCCGCCTTGGAATGCTTCTTCTGCGGCCTTGCCTGCATCAAGAAGGTCCAGCGTAGTCTTAAGAGGCTGTTTGGTCTCTTCCCATTTGCAGCCTAAAAAATTCTCAAATGCTTCATCAATCAGCCTGGCCATGTCCTCCTCACTGGCGAACAGCGCAGGGTTGACCTCTTGGCCTGCTTTCACGACTTTTGTAGGAGTAGCATTCGTCATTTTCAAACCTCACGGCGTCGGCCCTGGCAGGTGCAAGTGAGCAGCCTGCGCAAGGACATCACCTATAGTGACTTCATTGAATCCCGCTGTCGGGTTAGCACCAGCACGCTTCGCATTGCTCGGGTCCCATTCATAACCGTATGCAGTACCTGCGCCTCTCTGTATCCTGAACTTGTACCTGTAAGTGCCGACGGCCAAAGGCGCGGCGGTAAGCAAGGTCCAGACATTACCGTTCCTGGTCATAGTAGTATTTGTGTAAGCAAGGCCTGCAGTCCCGATAGGAGCATTCGCGATCCTCAGCTGCACATCTGTCGCGCTGCCAAGAGCATCATTGTAATTGAAGGTCACTTTCCTGTCAGCATGGACAATCGGCGAGACATGCGCACGGTTGAGCCTGTCCTCTAATCTTCGTATGCTCAACAGCTTTGGCCAGAGCCAGTGGCGTCTCTTGTCGCCGACAAGCCTCTTCGCCCTGTGTAGCGCATCAGCGCACTGATAGACGTCCTCGATGAGAGCTGTCCTTTGGTCAGGAGTCAAGGTTGGAGCAAACACAACTCCCCTTACGCCAGCAGGTCCGAGATTGTTCCTTATGCGCCTGTGCAGCAACGGGCCGCCGCGCCTGACACAATTGCGGAAGAGCTCTATCTCCGGCAGGGTCAATGCATTCTGCTTGACATTATTGCTTATCGCATTGCATTTCTCAAGCGCCCTGAGGATAAGCATGCGGAGCAGATTATCGATGTTATCGATATCCACACCCATGACTCTCTTCTGGTACTGGTTGTAGCCGTTCCTGAAAATCAGCAACGCAAGAAGTATGATCAGGGGGATTATCACGAACCACCATTTGCCCAGGCCGCCACCTTCTTTCGCAGGGGTCGGAGTGGTTGCCGCAGCACCAGGCTCGCACTTCGAGCAGTTAGCACCGCAGTGCTGGTCTGTAGGACAGCCGCCGTTGTTCTGCGCTTTAGGATCGCACTTTTCCGGCGCTAAGATAGTACTGTCGCCGCAGCCAGGAGGAACGACTGGAGGAGTGGGTGTCGTCGGAGCTGCTGGACACGTGCAGTTGCTCTGGCATTTCTTAGGACAAGCTTCATCGTCATTGCCATCACACTGCTCATTGCTTTCCTTGACACTGTCACCGCAGACCTGCTGGCCGGGCTCTGGGCAGTTGCTCATAGAGCCTGCAGCAGGAGCAGGAGTGAAAGATGATATTGATTCTGTAGAGAGGACGACTCGCCTGTTCTCGGGATAATCAGCTGTATCAAAGCGTTCAGTAGGACCTTTGCTACTGAGCGAAGCCCCCATCGACGAGTCCGCGGATTTTATCATGTCTTCGATAGTCCGCGCTCGCGCCCAGGCAAGACCGGCATTGTAACGCTCCTGGCCTTCCTTGCTCGCGAAGCCATACACGTGGATGCTGGACTTCTTCATGCCCTTGACCCTCGCGATATAATCAGCGACAGGAGCAGGGCTTACTAGTTGGGTGGGAGAATCTACGACGAATGTTATGTCAAGCCTGCAGCCGCCCTCGACAGGGCCTGTGGATGTAGTACCGCCTCCGCCTGTACCTCCGCCGCCCGGAGCACCACCACCAGCGCCGCCTTCACCGCCTGTGCCACCAGTGCCTCCGCCAGTTCCGCCTCCAAAGCCCCACTCATCGATGCCGAATATCCTTCCGAGTATCGTGAAGAAAGCATTGAAGAAATCAGACTTGCATGCAGGGTCATCCATGTTGTCAGACATTTGGCATATCATGTGAGTGCCGATGCTGAATATAAGATACGTAGCGATCAACGCAAGCACTGCTGCTATGAACTTGCCCCAGCCGCCCTCGCCGAACATCTTGGACATGACCATGAGGCCCCACAGCACGAAGAATATTATCAGGAAAAAGATAGCCTTGGCCACAGGGAATATGGTGGTTATAGAGAACCTTGTCTGCGTCACGATGGCGAAAGAGAGAGCAAGCGCCAAAGCCAATGAAAGGGCGACTATAGGACCTTTGCCAGTGCCTGGCTTGCCGAAGCCCTCACCCCAGACCTTGCTAAGACCAAGGTATGCGAGGGCGAAGAACATGACAAAGAACAGGCCAAAATCTATTATCTTGCTGTGCTGCTGGTATTCTCCGTTCTGGAAGAAGTCATCAATCCTGCCCACTCCTGCGCAGCCAGAGATGAAACTAGACAGAAGCAAGACTACCAAAAATAGCGAAAAAAACCGCTTTTTATCCATAGGAATCCTCTTTTAGGGTTTTTGGCATTTTTTTGTTTATATTTGTTTTGGTTTTTTTGAGTTAAAACAGCCTTGGCGGCCTGCTCAGCCACCTATCAACTTCATCACTCTGCCCATGATGCCTCCGCCTCTCATGCGCTTCTTCAGGTCATTATATGACTCGGGCTTGTCTATCTTGGTGAATGTCAGGGATGCCCGCTTCCATCTGTCTGAGTCTGCGAGCGCTCTCTCTTCAAGCCTGAATATCATGAACACTACAGGATTGTCAAACAGTCTTATCACATCAAAGTCCTGAAGGATGCGCATCTGGTTCTGGCCCAGCAAGGACTGTTCCCCTTTGAAATTAACAATCAGTAGCCCTGCTTCTGTCATCGGCTGGATGCTGTAAGCGCTTCCAAACTCCCGCTTTATGATAAAGTGAGGATTCTCCAGCAACGAGTTGATAGGCCGGTTCAACTGGTCCATGAAGGTGGCGCAGTCCATCTCGACATGGCTCTTGTCAGAACCGCCGAATCCCACAAGATACTTGTTCAGCACCAGCTTGTTGTCGGCCTGCAATTTGGAATTGCCGCTCTTGTCGAACAGCCTCACATTGGTCTGCTTCGGTGCATAGATGATACCGACATAGCCTTGTGCATCGGGACTGTCGAAGTAGTTGTAGTTGAAGTCAACCATGCAGCTCTTCCATCCCTTCTGCTCCTCTGGCGTGAATGTCTTTATGTTGAAGATGAAGAAGTTCGGCTCTGCTGGGCCAAGATGTATGACATCTCCCGGGCTGAGCATCTGTTTCGAATCTATCCTCTTGTAATTCACGTAAGTGCCGAAATCGCTATGGTCGCTGATGAAGTAACCTGCGTCTTCCCTCCAGATGATTGCGTGCAGGGCATGCACCATGTCATTGCAAGGCACGAGGCCTTTCTTCGTCAATAACTTGAAGTCATCGTCAACAGAGACGCCGATGCCTTTCTCGACTAGATTTACGCTTTTCTTGCCTATCATCACCTTCTTCTTCCTGAGAAGTATCATGCCAGATATGTCAGACTCATCCATCAGGAGCGCACTGCGGCTCGTCAACTGGGCTGTCGCATGCGACGGCAATATCAGATAGCCTAACTCCTCGGTCTTTTTCGGCTTTATCATCGCAGAACCTGGTTGGAAGTCGACCACTGTCTTGAACCATGTCGACGGCTGCATGGCCTCGGCATCTGCAGTGCCGATAAACCTGAACTCGAAACCGATGAGCTCTTCAGTGTCTAGGAAGAACCTGTCACCTGGCTCTAGCTTCACTGCAGTCTCGGCCCTGAGCTTGACCCCTCCTTTCTCCTTGTAGAAATGCAGGTCATACATGCTATGCGACACTAACTTGTAATCGCCATCCTCGAACAGTATCTCGAATGCATTTTTGCTTATCACTGAGATTTTCCTTTCCTTACCCACGACCTCATCCACAACCACCTTGCTGTCTTCTTCCGCTTCGGAAAGCAAGACATCGCAAGGCTGCTCCTTCAGCTGCTTCTTTATCATCCTGCCAAAGGTAACTGCCTGCTTGGTGTAATCCAGGACAATCACCGGCGCTTTATTCCCTGTGACATCATCTGGAGAAGCGTACTGCCTGACAAAGGCTTTCTGCTCGACAATCTCTGGCTCGAGCTTGTGCGCCCTTTCGTCAGAGTATTCATCATCAGAGTCTGGAAGATGGCGTGCTATGCTGAAAGGCACCAGCACTCCTAGCCTGTATGGCTTATGGACTGCAGTGATGCCTGCTTTGACTTTCTGCTCACCATATCCTCTCAACCTCTTCGCAATGGCTATCTGGGTGTTGAGCTCAATAGTCTCTTCAGACGTCAAGTCCACTTTCTCCAAGGCTTCAGCCATCTCTAATGCGTCATTGAGCTGCGTCAATGCGACATGCGGGTCAGAATCTATAGTATCCTTCGCACCCTCTATTGCGCTGATGATGGGCCCCATATTCTTCGCGAACCACGCAGCACGCTCTGCCCTGATGCGCTCATTCTCTGCATCGCGAGCAGTACGCTCTTCCTCCAGTATCCTTGCGGCGACTTCAGGCATCCTCACATGCAGCGCCCTTATGTCACTCTCTGCCTCAAGCAAAGAGCGGGATGCCTGCTCATATTGCGACTCAAGAAGACCATATGCTGATTCTTTGTCAGCAACCTCGCCGCGCAGCCTCCTGATCTCTGCTTCGGCCGCGGGAGATGCTACCTTGTTCTGGAGCTCAACAATCCTGTCATTATGCTCCTGGCGCTGTGTCTCAAGCTCGCGTTTCTCCTCTTGGAGACGCTCGACGTTATGCGTCTCTTCCACCACCCGGCTGGTCAGCGCCTCAATCTCTGAGTTAAGCAGCGTCTCGAGGGATTTCAACGCATTGAGGAAGCTCGTCACAGCATCTTCATAGCCGCGGCGCAGCTCTACTTCTTTGACTATGTTCTTCGTGTGTATATCCAAGGCCTTAAGCTCGTCTTCGAGTATTGCGCGCATCTCGCCAGGGTTCTCTGCACTGAATATCGTCTCTGTCAGGCGCGAAATCTCTTCATTGACGCTCTTGAGCGAGGATTCCAGTTCGGTTATCCTGCCCCGCTTCTCATCTATCTCATTCCTTCTCCTCTCAATTATCGCATCGCGCGCAGCTATCTCGTGCTTCAGTTCGGCGAGGGCTTTCTTGCTCGCCTGCTCTGCCTTCTCAGTCTCTTCTTTCAGTCTGGCGAGTAGACCAAGATTCCTGTAAGCCTTGTGAGCCAGCTCTGACGCCTCGAGATCGTATTCGGAGCGTTGTCTCTTGACATCCTTCAGCTCTCCTTCCTGCTTCTTGACCTCTGCATTCAATCTCTCTATCTCGTCGATATCTGCAGGAGACCTCTTCTGTATCTCAAGCTCCTTTATCCTGAACTTCGCGCCCTTTATCGAGCCTTCTAGCTCTGCGATGACATCCTTCAGTTTCTCTGCTTCTATCTGTTTTGCAGTAGAGTTCTCTTTCAGAGCGTTCGATTCTGTTTCAAGGACGTGTATCCTGTCACGGTCGTTGACAGTGAGCTTCAGGAAGCCTAGCGCCATCTTCTTATGCGCCTCATCAAGCTTCTTCTGCGTCGCTTCAAGCTCTTCTATCTTCTTCTTCTGTTCCTGGTCAAGCTCTGCAGCCTTCTTCAGCTTGCCGTCGAAAGCCGTTATCTTGCCCACTGCCCTCTCCTTGGCTTCTGTGAAGACTTCTGATTCTGACCTTAGACGCTCGACGACACTGCTGATATCGAGTATGCTTTGGTCGATACCGCTGACTGCGTCAAGAAGCTGCTTGTGCTCTGCTTCTAACTCTGCTTTCCTCTTCTTGATAAGGTCCATCTGCTTGTCGTTAAGCGCGATAAGGCGCTTGAAAGTAGCTTCTGCAGCGGCAAGCTTCGCCTCTGATGCAGACTTGCTCGCCTTGATGGAACCGGCAGTGACAGAGACCTCTGCCATCAGCTTGTCCATCCCTTCGATCTTCTCCTTCAGCGGCGCCTGATCACTATCTATGTCCCTCTTTGCGACAAGCGCCTCGTTCAGGCTTGACTGTAATGCAGAAATCCTCGCTCTCTTCTCATTTGCGCGCTGCTGAAGAGCGACAGCATCCTGTTCCGACGCTGTCTCAAGCTTCTTCTCAGCTTCACCGATCTCTGCCTTAAGCTTGTCCATATCCTCCCTTATCTTGAAGACCTGCGCATCTGCACGCTTCTTGGCCTCTTCAAGTGACTTTTCTTGCGAGACCAGCGCATCACGCTTCTCTGTGATGACCTTCAGCAGCATGTCGAGATTAGCAGACCTGGCCTTTTCCAAAGACAGCTCCCTGTTCATATCAGACAGTATAGACATGAATGTAGATGCGACCCTGGCCTGGCTGACAAGATCCATGTTCACCTTGCCTGCCAAAGCAGACCTGAGCCTCTCGTCAGTCTTCGATGCCGTGAGCGCAGAATTCACATCCCTCTCCCACGCAGTGATGAGCAATTCGAGATTATTTATCCTCTCGTTCCTGTTCTTGACAGCAGTCCCGAGCTCCTCGACCTTCTTCCTCGCTGCATCAAGCTTGGTACTCAGGTCGGCGATCTCCCTGGTCTTCCTATCGGCTTCCCTGCTGGCTTCATCTGCCTGACGCTGTTTATCTAGACGCTCGGTCGCGAGCTCTGCATGCGTAGCGCCGCGTATCATGTCGCGCACGACGACAAGCTCATTTATGAGATTATTCACGACGCTGCTGTAGAGCTTCGCATTGCCTGTCAACGAAGTGTTCATCTTATCGAGATCTTCCAGCCGCCTCTTCAGCCCTGCGAAGTCCTGGCTCCTGCTGCTCGCAGCCTCTACCTCGCCCTTTATCTTCGGCGCGAGCTTGTCCATCTTCTGCATGAGTATGCGCAGCTGGTGCAGCAACGCACCGACCTTGTTCGCCTCTTTCCTAAGCTCGTTGATGTTGGCGAAGTCCTCCTTGAGCGCGCTGCTTATCTTCGCCTCAAGGTCCTTCACCGTCTTCATCTTCCTGATCCTCTCGTCTGGCCTGACAAGACTCGAGTATTCTGCCCTGGCACTGCTCAGTTCCCTCAGAGACTTCGAGAGCGACTTGACGCGCTTCGTCATCAGCACAACTTCTGCCTCTATCGCCTTGTGCTCGGCCTCGAAATAACCTATGAGCGTCTCGAGCGAAGAAGAGTCTTTCATCATCTCATTCAAGAATGAGTCGAGACTGGCGTCAACACCTTCTGCCCTGGCTTTCGCGATAGCGTCAAGCTCCTCGCCTGTGGTCTCGAACGGCCTGCTTGGACTGACGACATCTTTCAGCTTGCTTCCGATACTCGCTATCAGACTCATCAAGGGACGACGCCCGCCAGCGACTTGTGCAGCGGCCCTCTCGGTCAATGCCTGCCTCCGGGCAATCTCCTCGAGCAGGCTTCCTTCCTCAGAGACAATACCCTTCTCTGCCTTCTTCTTTGCGAGCCACTCCTCGCCGAAACGGTTGAAAAGGAACATCAGCGCCATGCCGACAAGGAAAACCGCAATGCCCTGCATCAGCATCCCTTTCATGGCGAGGACTACCGCTATTATTACGATGACAATTCCAGATCCGCTGTAGGCGGCAAGCTTCTTATTGTTTTGCATGTTCTTCACTCTTGAACTTCAGGTTGTATATCTCTTTCTCGAAAGTCAGCAAGATCTTCAGGAAGTAGATTGTCCACTCTGTCTCGTTGTTCTTCTCAGGCTCCTTCTCGCCTTCAAGTATGTTATCGACCAGCACATGATCGACATCGCCGAGCTTCTCCCTGAGCTGCTTCTCTTTCTCCATCGTACGCTTCATGACTCTGTCCTTGATTGACTCTGCTGTGACAGAATCTTTCGCCCTCTTGAAGAACTCTTTCATCTCCTCTATCGTCCTGGAAGTCTCCCTGGGGACTCTTATCGATGCCAACGCACCCTTCAGATTCTCAGTCAATGAAAACATCGGGCTGCTGTCGAGCCACTTCTGGAGATCGTCTCCTGCAGCTTTGGATGCAGCTTCTTTAGCTTCTACATCCTTTATCTTGTTGTCAACCTTCTCCCTCAGGTCCTCGCGGTTGGCTGTGACTACGAGCTGCCTCAAGTCACGAAGCAGGCTCCTAGCATCATCAAACTTGCCCTGGTCAGCGAGGTCATCTGCCTCTGCACGCTTATCATTGACATGCCTTTCGATGTCTGCTGCAGTGGGCTGGTTCGGCTGCTGCGGTATTGGTGGCTGTGGTCTCGGCGGAAGCGTAGGCCGCGGGGGCCCAGCTGGCGCAGGTGGCGGTCCTGGCCGTGGTGGCATTGGCTGAAGAGGCGGTGCTTGCGGCGGTTGTGGCTGTGACGGCGTCTGCGGCAAAGGCGGAACCATGCCTGTCCTCATGAACTCATCTATCGCTTCTGTAAGCTGCTGCTTCGCCTCCTGGCCAGTCGGCTGGTCTGCGAGGATACGTATTGCCTCTTCTGCAAGCTGCCTTCTCCTATCAGGGTTGGGCTCTTGCCTGGCCTCCTCGAATATCCTGCCTGCGACAGCTACCTGGGCGAACTGGATCTCCTTGTCGAGCTTCAACACCACTCTCTCGAAACCAAGCCCTTCAGCCAGTCTCCTGTTCTCCTCACACTTCTTCTCAAGGTCCTTCAATGCATCCTTGGTCCTTTGTTCAACCATATTGAAACCTCATGATCATGGAACTGTTATTACCGGGGGCGTCATCCCCAAGTCTGTGTAGATGCTAGTCCTTACGGTGCTGCCTGTCCTGAGCTTATCGCACAGCGTGCCCAGCTTCTGCATCTTCTTCTCATACTCATTCAGCATGCCGCTGAATGCGCTGTTGTGCTTGTCCTCGACAAACCTGAGCTCGCCGATGTTATCAACCAGCGTCTTGACCTCGTCAAAAAGCCCGAGATTGAGCTCTCCTTGGATCTTATCCTTCATCGAAGCGAAAAGATTCGGCAGGCATTCACGTATTATCCCTTTTGCGTCCGCCATCATCTGATCGATCGCGTTCCTGGATGCTTCAGCCAAGTGCGCACTCTTGAGATACTCTGCGTTCTCAAGCACGTGGGACGCGAGATATATCGCCGAGTCTAGCAACCCAGCATCTTTCGTCCTCCTTGCCTCCTCTAGATATGCTGCCATGTTGGCCCGCTCGCGCTCATGCAGCCCCTCGATCATTCCTTTGACCTCAGTCATCCTCTGAACGAGGTAATGCAGCAGGTTTATCTTCCAGATGAACAGCTTGTTCAACCTTATCGCATTATCCCTCACACTTTTTATGTGCTTCAGTATCGTCGGATAATCCACCTTGTTGGTGTTGGCTATCCCGTGGATGTCAGTCTGCATGTCATTGAGTATCGTGACTATCCTGGTGCACCGGTCTTTGAACTCAGTGAAGCTCTTCTTGTTCTCATCAAGCTTCTGGATGAGATTCGTTATGACGCCTTTCTCCTTGAAGTCCTGGAGGCCGAATGTCCTGAGCACGGACTCGTGCTCCTTGAGCTGCTCACTGACCTTCTCCAACGCGTCGATCTCCTTCTGCAGCTCTTTCGGGATCTGGCCTATCTTCGCGACCTGCTGTGAGATGTGGAACAGGATGCCGTTCGTCGGCTCGGTTATTATATGATTCTCAGTGTTGTTGAAACCTATGAGCTGCGCAAGCCTCTCAGCTATGGTGCCGCCAGCCTGCATGTCTGCGGCCTTGACGAACTCAATCTCCCCGCCGATGGTCTCCTTGACATCCGTCGTTATCCCGTCGACTATATGCCTTGCAGCATCAAAAGTCGTCTTCTCGTTCTTGACAGTATCGCATAGCTGCTTGAAATTCGTCAGAACCGCTTTTTCATTCTGCTCAGTGTCACGCAGCAGCTTCGCAAGCGCGGCAAACTCCCTCTTCTTCTTACGCTTCGCTTTCCATAACGCAAGCTTCTCGTTCAGGCTCTTCCTCTTGGATATTAGCATAGTAAGGACGACGCCCAGGACAAGGATGATGAGACCCCAGACCCACCATCTCATCACGCCTTTCTTCGCTACGTCCAGCGACGATAATGGCACGCACTCATTACAGTTGTTGCACATGTGCTCGACGTCGCAACTGTCTGGCTTCCCGTTCCCACCGACGTCGCAGGTCTCGTTGGTGTCGACGATGCCGTTGCCGCAGTTAGGCAACACAGGACCTTCTCCAGGTATCAAAGGCTCGCCAGTGCCAGTAGTTCCTGTCGTATCCCCCACATCTCCTACATCCTCAAAGAAGTCGCTTGCCTTGCCGAACAGCTTGCCTATTATCGACTCTGAGCCGAATATCTTACTCAGGAACGCGTTGCTCTCACAGCGATCTCCTTCGCAGATGAAGTGCCACGCGACAGCAAGTATCGCAATGGAGACAATTATGGCAAACAGCGCCGAGAATATCTTGCTGGCTGTCGTGTCCTTAGTGAATATGAACTTCTTCAGCAAAGCGTAGATGCCTATCATCAACAGCAGGAACAGGAATATGGCCGCGAACGGAAGCAGCTTCTTGACAGTGAACTTGCCGCCATAGACGAGAGCGAGCGAGAGGGCGAGACCCAGCGAGATGCTCAACGCTATATTCGCGGCTTTGGCCTCTTTGAAAACTGCGCTGAATCCCACCCAGCACATCGTGAAGAATATTATCGCGAATATCGCGAAGTCGATGAACGTCGGCCCTTCGCTGGAGGCATAATCATTGAAGAACCCGCCGATCCTCCCTCCAACATTCCTCAGACCATCACCTATATCTGCGGCGAAGGCCATATCTGAGACGAGCAGGACTGCGATGAGCGCGAAGAGCAGCAGCAGAGCTAACTTGAACCTTCCCTTTCCGTCAGTTGCTGTATTCGCGCTCATATTACCCTTTAATCATTGAAACTATGTACCATCCCGCTCTCATCGACCCTGTATCTTTCAGGAGGCAGACCTTGCTTGCGTAGCCACCTGGCACGTTTCGTGGCATCTGTATTGCCCTCTTCGATCATGTCATCCGCGAGGTGCTGCCCTGCCTCATACTGCTCTGCCTGCTCAATCAGCTGATCATCAATCCTGCGCTGCGCCTCGCTGATATGTGAAAGCTGCGGCAGCAGCTGCTTGGCGAGAGCATCGACCTGCGCCTTCGCCGTGTCGAACGCCTCGCCAGGTATCTCCCCGTGCAGAACACGCTTCGCGACGTCTTCGACCATCGCAAGGGTCCTGGCTACATATTCTGAAGTGCTGGTGGAACGCATCCTGGCGATCTCAGCATTTAGCGTCGCCTCGTCCAGCTTGCCGAGCTTCACAAGCTCAAGGATGTTCTTCGCGAAAAGTACAGGCAGGATCTCTGTGACTCGCCTGAAATTCGCAGCGTCCTGCGCCTCAAGCGCAGAGAGCGACTTCGCAACCTCGCCAGCACCGGCTGCGACTATGGCCAGCTTCTCCACCCTGGACTTCATGTCCTCGTCCATCTTCCTGACCTCGGCGAGAATCTTGGCGTGCGTCTTCTCGAGGTCTTCGGCCTTGTCTGACAGCGTCTTCTCCAGCTTCTCTCTCGCTTTCAACAATCTTTGCCTGTTAGACTCTATCATCTTCGAGAGAAGGGACTCAAGTTCTTTTTTAGCGGCGAGCTCTGCGTTCTCCCTCGCTTTCACATTGTCAATCCTTGTTATAAGCTCGGCGATCCTGTCGACGGTCTTCGGGTCTGATTTTCCACCTTCAAACTCCTTGACGAGGAAAGCCGCGACGTTACGCTGGCCTATATCTGTGAAGAACCTCACGAAGATGTCCTTGTTCTTGTCTTTGGCCATGTTGGCTGCGAACTTGAGGATGTTGACACGATTCACGTCTTCTTTCTCCTGGGCGAAACATTCGCCCAATTCTTTCCTGAACTCATCTTCGCTTATTTTCATCTCCGAAGCCATCAAGTACTCAAGGGCTAAAGGCAATGCGGCTGAGCCTCTCTCTGTCGAGCCTATAACCTTCGCTGCAGCAGCTTCCTGGTGCGGCATGTAGAGCCTATACAGCAGAAGTTTCATCGCGGAGACGAACAGGTTCAAGTTCTCCATTGCAATTATCTTCGGCATTGTCTTCAGCGAGTGCGCACTTAGGATCTTAGCGATCTCAGTCTCATGATACTTGACATCCTTAGCCAGCAGAACATTGAGCTTTTTGATGAACTCATGCGAATTAGGTGATACTTCAAGTTTCTTGGTCTCATCTAACAGCCACAGGTAGTACTTCCATTCTTCCAGATCAGGCAGGTTTGACTTCGTAATCTCTCTTTCAAGAGAGTCCAACTTATTAACTAGATCGGCGTCTGCCTTCACAGCCTCGTTGCTCTTGATGTACTCTACGCCTTGTGTCTTAACGTCGACAACCTTGCCGTCCTTTCGCTTAGGCACGAAGTATCCTATAAATGCCTCAAGCTTGCCCTCGCCAAACTGCTTAGTCAGCACTGCGCGCAGGAATGCTGCCTCTCTTCCTTCAGCATTCTGTGCGAATTCCTTCTGCAGCTGCTCGCGTATGAGCCTGATCTCCTCAGCAGTCACGCCGATGAACTCAGCTTTCTTCTTCCTTTGTTCTTGGTTCATTTCAGCCATGTTGATTTCCTTTTTTGATTGTCATGTCCTCATATCGGCGGCGCTGCAGGCGGTCCTGGCGTCGCTGTCGGGGTTGCAGGCGTTGCCGGAGCAGCTCCGGTCGGCGTAGGTATTGGCGCCGAAGGGAGCGCACCACCGCTCTGCAGGCTGTTGAGCAGGTCCTGCAGGTTGTGTATCTCATGATTGAGCGAATTGATCCTGAGCGGATTAGGCGCGTCCTTGCTCCACTCAGCCTCTACCTGCTTCTGTAGCTTGTCCATCCTGTCAAGTAGCTCGGAATGTTCCTTCTTCTTCGCCTCTGCCTTCTTCCTTCTCCATAACCATCCTAATCCAGGGATGCTCCTACCGACGGCCCTGCCGTACTTGCCTTCATCAATGTCTTTCTTGATGTCATCTTCCTTTGCCTTGCCAAGGTTCTCCTTGAGCTTCGCGAAAGTGCCCTTGCCCATGTTCAGTATGCTGAAGCCGAATCCGACGAGTAGGCCTATGCCGATGTTCTTCAGTATCCGCGGAGCGGTGATCTGGGAAGAATCTACCTTTCCGCCCCATAATGAGGAGCCGAGCATGTTCGCGAGCAGCTCGACGAAAGCATAAGCAAGGCCGTAGCCCAGGAACTTCTTCGTGCCTTTCTCGTCCTTGTCGCTCGACAATGACTTGTTGAGAGAGTGGCCGAGCAGCGCCATCGCTATCCAGCCGCCTATCATTATCACATCATTCTTCGATACGCGCTCGTTGGCCATCAGGCCGCCGAGCAGCACAGATAGTATTATCGGGAACCATTCTCCAGCCTTTCCGCCCATGTTCTTGAAGCCGAGCTTGTCGCCGTAGCCGCCGAACAGCAGGTAGAACAGTATAGACGCGATCAGGAACGCGGGAAGTCCAGCACCCTGGACATTCGTCCTGAGGAGGGCCTGCTTACAGTATTCCTTGCCTGTGACAACCTGCTTGTACGCGCCTGTGCCGCAGCAGGGCACGTTCGGCGTATCGCCTGACATCGACTTCCAGAACGAGGGAGTCTGCGCAGTGTTGCATGCTGGCAAGGGAGTGGTGGGGCCGATGAGGAACTGCGTGAAGTCACGGAACTTCACATTCTTCCAGATATACTCTGGAGTCCCGCTATTGTCGACAAACTTCGTCGAGATGATGAGCGCGACTACGCCTATCAGTATGTACATCATCACCTGCTTAGCGGTGTCTGACCCAACTTTCTCTGAAAGCAACAGTATGAAAAGTATGTACAGTCCGAAGAACACTACCACCGCATTGACCCAGAACGCTGCTTTCGCGACATAGACCTTCACCTTGCCCCATGCATTCTTGAAGCTGTCCTTGACGCTCGCCTCGACGATAGTGGCTGCCAATGACATCAGCACCAGCGCTGTCAGCAATATCAACAGCACCTTCCTACCCCTCTGCCTGCTATCCTTATCGTCATGCATCCTCTTTCCCTTGAATCGGAGCCGGCTCATAGCACACCTCCGATCTCTACGAGGGATTTCTCGTCGGGCACTTCGCTGAACTCTATGCTGCTGAAATACAGCCTGCACCAGAGCTTGAGCACAGGGTTGGAGAAGTCGAACGTGTTGTCTGTCCTGGTTATGAGGTCGACCTCGATCAAGCGCTCGAGAAGGCTCTTCGTGACAGGACCCGACCTGTATATCAGATGGGAGAGCTCTGTCAGCCTCAATGGCCTGTTCTGGGAAACAGCCTTGAGTAGTGTCTTAAGAAGTGTCTCGCCTCTCGCCCTGGAGAGGGAGCCAGAAAACAATTTGCTGCAGTAGAAATAAGAATTTGAAGCGGATGTTGCAAGGTCAGACACGAGGATGTACTTCACGAGGCGGATGTTCTTCTGGACATCGGCTGTCTTCTCGTCCTTGAACCTCGACGCTATGCTCTTGACTATCGATGGGATGCCTGCGCTGAGCGAGTGGACTTCCTTTATTACCCTGTCGTCGGCTTTTCCGCAGACTTTCTCGAAAAGCTCTTTTGTCTCGTCGATGCTGAGAGGCGAGAGCTCGACTTGGTCTACGGGTTGCTTCTTCATCAGGGACTTCATCTGGTAGACCGAGGCAGACGAGAGGACGAACGACGCGCTCTTGTTCTTGGAGACTGACTCGAAGAAGAGCGAGACGCTATCCTTGACCTGCGAGAAGTTGTTGAACTTCAGGATCTCGTCGAAGTTGTTTATCGCTATGGCGAGTCTCTTGTTCTGGTCTGAAGCGAACTCCTCTGGGAAGCTGAACGCTAACTTCAGAAGTAAGCTCTGGTCCGGCTTTATCTTCTGGAGTTCGTTGTCAATCCTGCTGATTATCTCTGCACAGCGCTTGCCAAGCTTTAGCTGCTTCAGCTTGGCCAGTGTCTGGTATTCTGCGAGCTCAGAAACGTTACTTGAAAGGCTCAAGAAACAGATATTGCCGATGAAATCGACAGCGAAGCTCTCTGGAGAGAGGCTCATGCTGCTTAAGTCAAGGTACATCGCATTGCTCTTGGCTGCGAAATTACGGAGCAAGGATGTGCGGCCGAAGCCAGAAGGCGCGAGAAGTAATGCAATCTTGTTCTTAGAAACAGCATCTTCGAGCTTTTTGATATAAGAAATCCTACCTGTGAATAACTTACTGTCTTTGTCTGTGTGGTTCAGCTGCAGCATCTGAACAGTCTCTCTAAAATCTCTAATACCAGTTGGTATATATTCTGTTTGGTTTAATATTATTTAAACATTGCGTTTTTGGCGCTTTCTTGATCAAGTGAGCATAAAAGCCCTTCCGAGAGGTGGAAGGGCCTTATTTTGAAGACCACGGCAAGAGCCGTCTTGATTTTGATTGGTTATTTTTATATTGGCTGGTATATATCTTTTTCGAGATTTATTCCAATCGGTATACTATTATTTAAATCTTTCTTTTCTTTGATTTATTTATTTAAATGGTTTGAGATATAGTCCATTTGGTATAGTTATATTTAAATTTTTCGTGTATTTGATAGAATCGACGAGGATTCTTACATAGAAAGATTTAAATAAAAAAAGCCCCTTGAGCCATTAAACTCTTAAAATAAATCAAGAGGAAAGCAAAAAGTGGTGTTTTTGGGCAGAGAGAACAAGAAGAGTCTTTTGATAGTTCTAGTGTTGAGTATACTATTATTAGTGGCGATTGCAGCAACTGAGGCTGCGCTGTCAGACCTCAGCGTAAGAGACCAGCAGATTATACAAACTGTCACGTCCAGAAGCAACGACCTTGTACTAAAGTCAACAGTCGGCGAGCTCGAAGGCGCGTGCGAAGTACATGTCCTTTTCAAGTATGCTGAGCCTCAGGAAGGACAGCCAGGTGGCGTGTCTTTCACAGACCAGGCTGCGATACAGCAATTCCTGCAGAGGCTCGTCGACCTAGGATATGACGGAAATGTCAATGTGTATTCTTTCGCAAGTTTCGAAGGTGCGACAGACTACAACGTACAGCTCTCTGACAGAAGGATGAACGCGGTGCTCGATTACATAATATCCGCCGAGCCTCCTGGAGCCAAGTACAACATAAACGCCCAAAGCGGCGGCGAGACAAAGGATTTCTTCCCGATAACAACTGATGAGGAAAGAGCCATCAACAGGCTCAGGGCGACATTGAATGTGAAGGAAAGGGCCGTAGAGCTCAACAAGATACCTGCATTGACGCTCAACAGAAGAGTGGTGCTCGTCGCAGACGGCCTGTCTGCTGTCGATTACCTGCGAGACGCAGCTCCAGGGACATTCTATGATGGCGGCTGCCCCAAGATGCCGAAGTGCGGCGAGAACGGATTCGAGCCAGACCTCGGCGAGCAATGCGACTTCATGGCCACACCGACAGGATGCCCACAAGGGCAGCAATGCAATGGCAAGTGCGCATGCGAAGAGCTCAAAGGATGCGTCCATGATAAATTCAAATCATCATCAGAGCAGTGCGACCCGACAGCAATACCTAACGGGTGCCCTGCTGACCAGAACTGCAGCAACGAATGCAAGTGCTTCGCGGGAGCGCCGGTTCCAGTACCGACAAAATGCACACCCAACGGAATCAAGGAAGCCGGCGAGGAATGCGACCCGAAAGCAGCGACCACGGGATGCAGCGGCGTAGCAGACTACTGCTATGACGACTGCAGGTGCGGCGGGAAGGGAGTCGGAGCGACAGGATGGAGTAAAACTACGTGGATCATCCTAATCATAATAATCGTACTAGCAGCGCTGATGGTGCCTATGTTCTACAAGCGCAAGAGGCTGAAGACCATCGCAGCAGTGCGTGCCAGAGCTGAGATGGACAGGCTCACGACATGGGAAGAGATAATCGTGTTCTTCGAGACAGTCACAGAGACGAAGAAGGTAATCCTCATCCATATAGAAGAACTCTTGGTACTGATAGCAAAGCTGACACCAAAACTCAAAGAAGACCTGAAGCATAAGATACAGGACCCAGCTTACCTGCTGGACAAGACATCCGCGGACACAAAGAACCTGGATGATGAAGGCAAACTCGTCAAGGAAATACTGGAAAAATATCTCGCACTGAACGAGCACATGGTCAAGCTCTACGGCCAGGAGATGAACATCGAGAAGCTGCTCATATACATAGAGCAGGACAAGTTCATACTGTCAGACAACATAAAGCACCAGGAGATAAAGACATTCATACAGCAGACCAAGAAAGAGATAACACGCATAAGGGAAGAAGTCGAGATCATAATCGCAAAGATAGAGAGCCAGACAAGGGAAGGCGGCATACTGCTCAGCGGAGTCGTGAGCCTCATAGGCGGCACGATAAGGGAATGGAGGACAGACTCTGGAATCATGCAGAGGCTCAGGCACTTCCACGACCAGAAATACCTCAGGAGCGACAAGTACTTCGGCGCAGGAGGCGGAGTGAAACGCGTACTCTC
The DNA here is from genome assembly GCA_020052935.1 of archaeon. Classification (GTDB taxonomy): domain Archaea; phylum Nanobdellota; class Nanobdellia; order Woesearchaeales; family UBA11576; genus JABMQF01. The sequence continues at coordinate 19,600 of JAGVOD010000035.1, forward strand.
AGGCACGAGGGCGTTCGAGCCGGACTATGGCTACAAGGCGCCAGAGACAGGGATCAGGCCTGTGGACAAGGCCCTCGAGGTCGGTCTAGAGAAAGACATCTGGCCTTGGAGAGAAGATAGGGTAAGATCGATAACAGTCATATATGACCTCTTCGAGCGATTCGTAGTGGACATAGAAAGGAACACCGCGATGTACGCCCAGCTGAGGACAAGCATAACCAAGGAGATAGAATGGATAAAGACCATCATCATAATAATAAAGACATCAGAGAAGCCTGTGTTCGTCAAGATAGAGATACCTGAGAACACCAAAGTAAGCTTCAGCAACCTGCCGAAGCTGCTGGACAAGACGCTTGACTTCACAGCAAAGATAACAGAAGGCATACCTCCTTACACTCACATCTGGCACTGGGGACCCCATAACGGAGACCCCAAGACAAAGATGCTGCCTGACCAGGTCGGAACGAACCTGCTGCTGATAGGCTCGCCAGCACAGCCCATGCCTACGTACAAGAACGGCACAGCACAGAAAATAATAACCGCGAAAGGATTCAAGCTGCTCAAGGAAAAGGCACCGAACCAGGACCCGTTCGCAAAGAACTTCTCAGTCGACGGAAAAGGAGAGAAGTACGAATTGCACATCACTGTGCAGGACGGCTCAGGCAAGATAGCCAACGACAAGATAACAATCGAAGTAGCATCGATAAGCGCCATAATAGGAAAGGTCGTAGATAACGAACACCCAGACCAGCCCATAGAAGGGGCGACAGTCTGGGCACAGCACTCGGTCTCTCCTGAATCAACCGTATCGACAGACTGCGTAAATGAAAAAGGAAAGAGGCTTGAGGTGAAGTCAGGCAAAGACGGAGAATTCAGGCTGGAAGGCCACTTCAAGCACAACATCACAGTATATGCACAGAAGGCAGACAGGAAAGGCTCGCACATGCTCAAGCCTCATGGCAGGCCAGACACGAAATTCAGCTGCCCGCCATCAAGGACAGATGTCATAGTGCCGTTATGGATCAAGCCAAAGGAAGAGCCATTGCCTCCCTATCCCGAGCCGATAGACCCTGAGCTGATAAAGAACATCGGCCTGCTCGACGACATAAAGAACGGCCACAAGGGAGGGGAGAAACTCGCTCCGGAAGTGCGCGGCATAAAGAACCACGTCCCGCTGGTGCTCGAAAAGATGAAGAAAGAGATACAGACGCACCTCGACGAGATAAACACGTCCAGGAAAGGAGAGTTCTGGGCAGGCAACAACAGGAAGAAGATGGCTGTTCTGCTCAGGAAGAAGAGCGTGCCTCTCGGACTTGACGACTATTCAGAAGGAAGATTCTTCGGATTCTTACACCAACAGAACTATGTAAACTCAGGACCGCTGGAAGCCGTGCACATAGAGAAGTTCGTGTTCGGCTCGCCTCGCAGACTGGCCATAGGATACACTGGCGTCGGAGCTGCAGGAAAAGCCGGCGTGGGCAACGAGAACTTCGACACCATGATAGAACAGGAGACAAAACTCGAACAGAAGGAAGGCAACAAGCCAGAAGAGTTCTCATTCAGCTACAGGACAAGAGGGATAGGAGTCGAACCTTTCGTCAACATGCTCTTCGCAGGCAACGTGTCTGCTGTCGAAGAAGTCATCAAAGTCATCGAAGAGAAGAAGAAGCTCATAACAGGATACATACAGAAAGTCGAGGCGTACGAGACCGAGCTGCTCAACCTCGCAGACAAGGCACACAGGGAAGGAGATGAGGACAGGCACAACGCATTCTTCAAGATGGCGACCTGCTTCGGAAACATACGCGACTACTGCCAGAAGCACGGAGTGGTAAAGAACCTCGAACAATCATCCACCGAGCTGAAGGAGATAATATACATACCATTCAAGAACGAACCTGTCTCTGTGGAAGACGCCACCATGATGGCGACCATAAGCAGGGACAAGGTCATAAGTTTCTATGAGAAGAGGCAGCACAGGCCCAAGAGCAGGAACAAGGCAGTCGATGATTTCATCTGCGCACCTTTCCAGTGGACAGAGACAAGCAATGAAAGATGGGATGACGCGACCGCGAGCTACCTGGAGCAGAAGTTCCAGAAGGTCCTCGACGAGATAGACCTGCACTACGAGATAGTCCTAGACGAGCTAAGAAGGCTCATACAAGTCCTTGACGAGCAGTACCACAACTTCCAGAAAGACGTGCAGGAATACAGGGAGCACGAAAGGACAAAGCATATAGAGATGAAGAAAGCTGCGGGCGCAGACTGGATATGATCAACGGCGTATAATCACTTATCTATCCTTACTTATTCTCACTTACTGATCCTGCCTTCTCCTGTTCTCTATGCATCTCGCCTATCTCGCAGCCTAGCATGCGCAGACCGACATAGAAACCCCTGTCTGAACTCCCGAGCCTCAGCTCATCCCACGCGTCCTTGCCGAGCCGGTCAAGACAATCCGCCTCACGCTCATAACAAGCCTCGTGCTCTTCCTTCGGCTGCATGCACTTGCCTCCCAAGGACTGGTGCGATGCCTCGTGTATCAATGTCACAGCGCACCACACGCGCCTCTCAAGAGTCGTTGGGCATGCATAGACTATGGAGGTAGAAGAATCCACATAATTATGATTTTCAGCTGAGGGACACACACCCCTGATGCAGTCCTCAACAAAAACGTAGTCAATGGGAGAACTATGCCGCATCCAGTCCAGCGCAGCCACCATGTTATCTATCCCTGCACACTGCTCTGTTGGCTTTGGAAGATAAAGAAGGATATCGCTCTCAATGCCCCTGTAAGGCCTGAACTCAAGATTAGCCCTCAAGGCAGCATTCTCTGGAGTGAAAAGCTCAGGGGCAAGCCTTGCTAGCATGATCCTGGCTGCGTCTCCTAACTCTAGAACTGTTGCTTCAACTGTCGCTTCCTGTCTAATGTCCGTACCCCCTCAAACAATTAGTCTATTTAAATATAAAAAGGTTGCTAAAAAAGGGTTTACTTTAATGCAAAAAGCAGTGCCGCGCCAGGCTACGCTTGTTGGTAATATCTGCGAAACGTGACATCCCCGTAGGGGGCGTCCCCCTGTCACGTGCGATACTTTAAGCGAGAAACGCTCCGCAAATTGGCGGCGGCACTGCCTTTATTATGCCTCTGTATAGTCCCGAAATTGGTTAACATTCCTGTGGAACTTTTCTTTAAAAGGAATGGTGTGTTTTTGGGCTGTTTAGAACCCTCTTTTCTGGAATGTT
>JAGVOD010000058.1 GCA_020052935.1 archaeon
GACAGGGGGATGCCTCCGAGCGTAGCGAGCGAGGTGCCACAAATCCGCAGGATCTGTCAGCACCCCCTACGGGGACGCTCAAAAATCGAAGATTTTTGGTGTGCCAAAAACGCCTTGCGTTTTTGAGCATGTCGGGTATCTGCTAAGATAATTATGAAGCGTAGCCTGGCGGCACCCACGCGAAGCGTGATACTTTCAACAGTGCCGTTTTCCTCCGCAACATTTATAAACAAAACCCTCCATTATATCTGCATTAAAGAGGTGAATATACTATGATGGAAGCAAAGGACATAATCAGCTTCATCGTTGGGCTTCTCTTGTTCGCATTGGGATTGCTGCCATTGCTGGCTGGCTTCGGCATCGGCCCTGCGTGGTTCGATCTTTTCAAGTTCCTTCCAGTCACTGTCTTTTCCTGGATCATCGCGGTAGGCGCGCTCTATCTGGTTGTTGATTCAGTGATTGAGATAACGAATTCCAGCGCGATAGGTTTTGTCTCTATCATCATCGCATTCATCTGCCTTGCGATAGGCGTCTTGCCTATATTGGCCAGCTTCGGCATCGGCCCTGCGTTCTTCTCCCTGTCTTTCCTGGGAGCGGTGGGCAAGTACCTCTACAACATCATATTCATACTAGAGGGCGTGTTCCTGATGATAGCGATGGTCGCGATGGAGATGTAAATCTTTTTTGGTGATTCTATGGATATACATCTAAACCCATTCTGCCTGTACAAGGGCAGGCTCGTCCTTAACCACGGCCTTCTTGTCGAGATCCTGCGCAACTCGCAGGTGTTCTGGGAGGCGTATGGTGAGCTGCTCAGCATCGCAGGCAAGCGTGAGAGCGACGAGAGAGAGCTGAAGGTATTGATGCAGAAGATGAACCTTGCTCCTAAGCAGAGGAAGGTGTCTGCGAAGGATGCGAAGAAGACCATCTCGAGGGTGGAGCAGGAGTTTGATGTCAGCATTGCGAAGATAGACGAGATGTTTGACAGCCTCAAGGTGATAATAATCGATGACGCGACATTCTTCTATCGTGCTGTCGAGCGGCTTGAGGTGCTTCACCGCCGTGTCGGCAGGATCCAGCACATACCTGAATGGATACGCCTCAATATCCAGAATCAGATCCATTCCCTGGTCGCGCACATGGCAGAGGAGCAGCAGCATGCTTGGCACATCTCGAAAGGCCACTCCAGGGGTTTCACCAAGATTGATGATCTTGCTATTGTCACGACGCGCGGCGAGCGCAGGAGGATAAGGCAGCAGACCCTCGAGCTGGACCATATCGATGGCAAGATAAAGCCTTTGATGGACAAGGTCTGGGCGCTGAGCAAGTCGACGTCGCATGAGCACATCCACACTCTGCATTCAGAGATGGTCGCTCTTCTCGAGCTTTATCAGAATGAGATAACTGATCTTGCGGACATCACTCACGAAGCTGACGTGCTGGTAAGGCGTACCGAGAACCTTTTCAAGGCCATCGGGCGCGAGGCAGAGTCTTTGGGCATCCCCTCGCTAAAGAGGAAAGCCAGTTCTCATGGAAAGAAATTCAATAGTCTGATGCTGAAGATAGAAGCTCAGGCCAGACGGGAATATTTCGACATAAATCACATATTGAATTCCCTTCCAAAGCCTCAGAAAGTGAGTACTGCGCATGAGACGCAGAATCAGATAGCCCGAGCAGCTTAGTCAATTTCTGTTACACGCAAAAAGCCACTGGCTTTTTGGTGTCCTAAAAATTTACAATAGTAACTTTTTATGATAACTGTATACCTATTTTTCTCGTCGGGATGATGCCGCAGATGATGCTATAGGTAAAATCCTAGCCTTATGACTGTAGTCTCGCAAAGTCACGACCGCTTTCGACACCTTTGGTGTCGTAAGCCTTTAGGACGCTACTGCGTCCAAAAGTACTCGGCTTCGCCTCGTTCGTTGCCACGCCCGAATCATTCTTTTTGCGAAGCTGATACAAAGGAACTCAATTATTTCTCTGACTAATTTTGTTGCTTTCACGGGCTAACAGGCAACGACGGCTGTGCCTTTGCTCAATCAGGGACTATGCCTACAAAGATTACATTATTCCGCCCCCTTCCTCAAAACATTTATATACCATCGCCCCTTCAAATCAACCATCAAAGAGGTGTTATCATGCGTATCGTGCTTAAGAAAAAGCCCAAGAATCCGACCATAATCGAAGGCTTTCCAGGCTTTGGCCTTGTCGGGACCATTTCTACTGAATATCTTATCAACGAGCTTAATGCCAAGCTTATCGGCTCTATCCACGCAGAGGACATCCCTCCGATGGTGGCTATCCATGACAACAAGATTGTGCAGCCTGTCGGCATCTATTATGCTGAGAAGCAGAATCTTGTCATCCTGCACGTCATGACCAATGTGAAGGGCCTCGAGTGGGAGATAGGCGAGTTGGTACTGGAACTCGCGAAGCAGCTCGATGCGAAGGATATCGTCGCCATCGAGGGCGTCGGCACACCTATCCCGACAGAGAATATAGAGGCGTATTTCTACTCCACGAATGAAGCAGGTAAGAAGAAGTTCGAATCGTTCAAGCTCCCGCCGTTGAAGGAAGGCATAATCCTAGGCGTGACCGCCACCCTGTTGCTGCAGAGCGAGGACCGGGCAGTCTCGTGCATATTTGTCGAGACGCACTCCAGCCTGCCAGACAGCAAGGCCGCTGCGAAGGCGATTGAGGTCCTGGACAAGTACCTCGGCCTGAAGATTGCCTACGAGCCTCTTGTGAAGCAGGCAGAGAAGTTCGAGTCCAAGGTCAAAGGCATCATGGAGAAGAGCTCTGTAGCGACAGAAGAGCAGAAGAAGAAGACACTCAGCTACGTGGGTTAATTATTTGTTTTCTTAGCAGCAGCACTTTACCAGCAAGATGTTAATCGTATCTAACCGCTCTCCAGGAACTTTAAGTGCCTGTTCATCTCCTTTGTTGATATCTCTCCTAGGAATTTATGTTCTGCATCCTGCAGGATTCTTCTCCTCAAGTTGTATGTATCCGCATTATTTGCGTATGCGCACCATCCTTCAAGCAGGTCATAGATTTCGTCGTATTTTGCTGTTCCTCTGTCGTACTGTATGCACAGCTTTTCGAGCTTCTGTTGGAACTTCCGTATGTTCTTCCTTTGGACGGCCTTGTGGTGCGCGAATATCTTCATTCCTAGGAAATCTGTCCCCCTGTAGAGCGGGAATATCCTTGACTTTTCCGGGTGGAGCGATAGAGCAAGCTTTTCTCGCAAGAATCTGCTCACCTCTTCCTTGTAATACTCGAGTGCTTCTTTTGACTTGCAGAGTATTACGAAATCATCCACATAGCGGATGTAGTATCTTGCCCGCAGTTTGTGCTTGACGAACTGGTCAAGCGCGTTGAGGTATACATTTGCGAAGAACTGGCTTGTCAGGTTTCCGAGAGGCATTCCCTTTCCCCACTCTTTTGTCAGGTGGTTCGCCAAAATGGTTCTTATGAGCCAAATCACTCTCCCATCCCCTATCTTACCTCTCAGGATTCCGATAAGCATCTCATGGTCCACCATGTCAAAATAATGCTTGATATCCGCCTTGAGGACAAAGCAGGACAAAGTGCTGTTTCGTGACACTCTCCTCTTGAACCGATCAAAACGATCCAGTGCTCTGAGCACTCCCTTGCCCTTCCTATTGGCGTAGCTATCATAGATGAAACCCTTATCAAACAAGGGCTCTA
>JAGVOD010000116.1 GCA_020052935.1 archaeon
GCTTGTATGCCATAAAAACATCCCTCCACAAGAAAACAAGCAATACAAGACCTTATTTAAATACACCCCAAAAGTGTAAACTGAATTCGATACTAAACAGTGGATGTTAAAAGCAGCAGTAGGCGGATTTTTAGAAAGAATTAAATATTAACAGGCTCTGGATTCCCTTGTAAATACTCAATTAAGTCATAATAACCAACATTGAGGTGACAGGTAATGGGAGCAGACATAATAGATTTTGTGAAAGCGGGAAAATTCAAATTCAGAGAACAGCTGGAAAGCGAGATGGCCAGAACGGCGAGCCTCACTGAAATCAGCAAAAGACTCAGGGAGGAATTGATGGCCTTCGCCGATGCTATTGAAAAGCACAGGAACTATTTCAAGGAGATGGGCTTGGTAGAATCCAGAGAGATACTCAACAAAGACCAGGCAAGGGGACTCTTACAGAGCGTGTACAGGCTTGACACAGACCTTGGATACGTGAGACAATTAATCCACCCCGAAAGCAAGCTGGCAGGACTTATAGATAACGTCCGTAAATTCACAAATGCGCTGAAGACCAAGGTCGCGACAAAAGAAGGTGCGACGATTGTACTTGATAGCCTGGTGCCAGGACTCAACGAGATTCTCAAGGCGCTCGATGCCATTGCCAAAGGACTTAAAAGATTACAAACAGAAGAGTCTGACGTATTGAGAGACGAACTGGCATTCAGAAGGCTACTTTAAAATCCTTTATCATCTCTTTTTCTTTATTTTTTTTAATATCACCCAGTCAGAGCAATGCACCCAAAACCGAAAGATTTAAAAACTTTAACCTCTGAGCAGTAGTTACATTTGACCACTATATAAGCAGGAGCAAAGGTGAGCCAAAACGACAGATGAATCCAATTCCGCTTGTTTGGAGGAAATTTTGGCCCTAGGTAACGCAAAAAGGGCTGATAACACTGTTTTTCCTGATAAAGTGGCTTCTATAGTCAGAGAAGCTCGCACAATAGACGTAATAAACTCTTCTGAAGCCTTAAAATCACGCATAGCCACCTTAAAAGGCCTCCAAAGCGTCGATGTTGTTGTCCTGGCAAAAACAATACCTTCAAGGCAAGAGACCAGTCCCCCCTGCCAGATAGAATGCTACTCACTATATGTCGTTGCCCGAGGGGATAATAATAATGTGCTGAGGGTAGGCTATAATATCGCAGAGGTGTGGCAGATGAAGGATTTCGGCCCAGTCAGGATAAGCACACCCACGCCCGAAGACCTATCTGACCCCGAATTCAGCTGCCTGAGCCTGATCGGAAATGAAGTACTGTCCGACGGCTACAAGAGACAGGACGAATTCGCAGATGAGAAACTGCAGGCGACGATTGCGCTGTACCTCAGAGCAGTCCTCGAAGCTGCACCAAACTGTGCAGACCGGGAATACCACTTCATGGGCGAGGATGGCTATCAGCACGAGAGACTCAACGGACAGATGGTGGATGCAAAAGAGAAAGTCGCAAAGATCATAAGATTCAGGCCGTCACGCAGCTTCACAGTATCAATACCCCCATATCTCAAGTGCGGTGAGGAAACGCCTGGCCTCGTCAGTTGATATGTCAGCATACCACCAATCTCTATGATTGGTGGGTAGTTGTGGTATGCTGAGCATGCTCAAAAAGCGGCAGGGAACGCTGCCGTTTTTGACATCAACAAAACATTTTTAAAGAAACCTCCTTCTTCGAGAGACACACGCCGCGGTCGCATAACCTGGTAGCGCGCTGACAGGAAAAGGTCTTCCTTTTCTTGGCGTAAGATTGCTAAGCACTGTCGTGCTTATGATTACCAAGTGCTACCCGCAAAGATCCAGTGCCCGAAAGGGCTTGTGGGTTCAAATCCCACCCGCGGCGTTATTTTCATTTTGAATTACCTTCTCGTTCAGATATGAAATTACAGAAAGATAGCTTATTTAAAACCAAAACATTTAAATATGCAAACACTTTTGTTGCAAACAATGTTGTTGTAAACACTTGTGTTTGTTAAGAGTGCGTGGTGAAGAAATGGCATTTACTCTAAGACCTGTGTGGGGAGAGAAACTTGTTGGAAGGGAGAATGATGTAGTCGAGATAGTCAACAGTATAACAAAGAATAAGACTGGCGTGGCTCTTTATGGTGTCAGAAGGGTCGGTAAAACGTCACTTTTTTACGAAGTAGAAAACCGCCTGAAGAAGGAACCGCACGTCAAAGTGCTGTATCTTTCACTATGGGGGTTGCTACCTTCCACTCTCGAGAATTTCCTACTCGAACTTCTAATCAAAGTACTGAGCACCCACTTGCCCGAGGTCAGCATAAAATTCAGAGAAATTATGAAATTAGACCTCCCTTCAATAAAGAAAAACTTTGAACATGTGAAAATCTCAGAAACACTTAAGGACAAAGTGGTTTACCTCCTAGATGTCTGGAAAAACAAAGAAATTGACACTTATAAAATAGCGCAGGACATCTTCAAGTTGCCTCAAAAATTAGCAGAAGAAAATAATTGCGTCACCGTAATATTGTTAGATGAGTTCCCGACCGTCTTGAAATATGAAGGCGGAAAATCCATCGTAGAGTTTTTACGAACCTTGAATGAGAAGCAAGACCGTGTCGTATATTCCATCGCGGGCTCGGAAAGAAGCACTATGGAGCAAGTAGCATTAGACGCCAACTCACCATTCTATAAACAATTCATCTCAAAAGAAGTCATGCCATTGGACAAAGAGAGCATATCAAAATTCATCAAAGACAATCTGGCTTGGCTAAAGATAAAAGATGACGCCATCGATGTCATCTACCGCTATTCGAGCGGACTACCCTACCACATCAATTTAATAGGCATCACCATAGAAAACAGCCGATTTGAGCTGAAGGAAGGGAGCGTCCTTGATGGCAAGACAGTAGAAAAATTCATCCTGCGCTTCCTTAAACGGGAAGGAAGCCTATACTACACTGAAGAATTTGAAAGTCTTGGTGAACAAGAGAAGCACATCTTGGGAACAATGGCATTATATGGTGCTTCTAACCCCAAAGACATGGAGCGCATCACCCATAAAGCAGCATCGTATATCTCCGCATACCTATACAGATTAAAAAAGAAAAAGATAGTCATGCAAGACCTCCATGGAGCATATAGAATCAGAGATCCTATGTTTGAACAGTGGTTAAAATATGAACTCAAAGGGCTTGAATAAAGCGTCATAACACTCATAAGCTTAAGAATTAGCCTACTGAGCCATAACTGAGTCTATCACCCCATCCGCGGCGTTTTATATTTTCTAACAGTATATATATAGTAAAATGCTAAATCTAAAACTTTAAAAACAAGCAAGACACAACAGTATAAGTTTCTTTCAAATAACACATAAGGTGGTGGTTAGACAATGAAGACAAGACTATTGATAGGCATTCTTTTGATATTGGCTCTGCTTGCGGCAGGATGCTCTGCACCTACGTGCTACCCTCCCAACAAGATCCTTGACAACAAGTGCTGCCTGGATGATGACAGCAACAAGGTCTGCGACTATGAAGAGGGAAAGATGGCAACACAGCCAGAAGCGCCTGCGGAAGTGCCGGCAGAGGTCGCGCCTGAAGAGACGCCAGAACCTCAGATAACAAAGGTCAAGCTGCCAGAGCCAGCAAAGATCCCGACAGGGCTCCAGCTCGGCAAGCAAGAGATAAAACTAGGAGAGCCTAGGAAATACCTCGAGATAAACCAGCTCTCATCCTTCAAGACATCGAATGACAGAGGCCTGATGGACTACATGGTCTACACAGTCAGGAACATAGACCAAAAAGACCTCACACTGGTAGTAGAGCTGATGTTCGAGGGCGCCAGGGTAGAGGAATACACAGCAAGAGTCAAGAAAGAATACTTCCTCCCCGTGCTCAAGGCTGGAGAGAAACTCGTCATGAACCAGTCGCTCGGAATAAGGTTCTCGGAAGTGGACGAGGCCAAGGACATGACACTGACAGTCTATGAGCGCTACTCTGCGCCGAAGACGGATCTTGAAGTGCTGAAGAAGACAATAGTGCCAAGCGACTACTTCGTGGATGACGAAGTGCACACTTACGGGCTGCCAGAATAAGAAGAAAAAATATTTTTTAATTATTTTTCTTATTTCTATAGGACACTACAAAGCAACGCCAGGCTATTACTGGTAGTGCCGCGCCAGGCTTCGCTACCAGCATTGTTTTCTAGAAGCTTGACATGCTAAAAAACGCCAGGCGTTTTTGGCACGCCAAAAATCGGAGATTTTTGAGCGTCCCCGGATGGGGCATCCCCCTGTCAAGCCTGTTGGTTCAGTGATGTACCGCTTCGCAATATTGGCGGCGGCACTACCAACAATCATTTCTCTTTCTTGAATGTGATGTACGCGCCCGCCGCTACAAAGACCAGCAGCACGACCAGGACGACAGAGACGTACTCCATGAAGCCCTTGTTAGACTCCAGACGCTCGACATCATCCATCAGCTGAGACTTGTTCTCCTCAGGCATGGGAGGCTGCTCGAGCTCAGGTATCTCTTCGACAGGCTCGGGCTCTGGGACAGCATCGATCTCAGCAGCGACTTCCTCAACAGCCTGCTCAATCGGAGCCTCTTCAACAGGCTCGTCTTTGACGATTGGCTTGGTGTAATCAACAGTCGCGGCCTGCTCCTTGGTCAACACCGTCAACAGGATGCGGTCATTCCCGCGTCGCGTCCTATAATCCCCTTTCAAGAGAAGGTAAGTAGTGTACTTCTTCGGAGACGCTGTAGAAGGCAGCTTGATCGTAAGATTCTCTTCATAATCGCCATCATCATCATAGCAGAACAGCTTCTCCTCGCACTCCCAGCCTACAGGGCAAGGGTCAAAGTAAGCAGTGACGTTGTAAGGGCAGAGAAGGTCACGGTTCGCAAGAGTGAATTTGACAACAAACTCCTCGCCAGGCAATGCGGAATACGGCCCAGTATTGTCCTTCACAGAGAAATACCTGCTATCATACGCAGCAAAGGCCAAAGGCAATGCCAGCAAAAACAACAGCAACGATATGATTAACCTCTTATGCATGAGACCACCCAAGAAGAAAAAAGATTAGAGGTAGTTTATAACCTTTTTGAAGTGTTTAAATAAGGCTGCCCCTCTCATCCTTTCTCGGAACCTTCTCCTCATGGAAGGCGTGGCGCAGCTCCTTCTCAAGGTCATCGAATGACATGCGCATCGCCTTCGAAAGGTCCCATTCGGCGACCTTGTCTGTCTCGAAAATCCTTGTCGCGGCTATGGCACGGATGTGCATAGAATACTTCGGCCTGGCGCCGCCCTTAGAATACGGCTTGATGTGCACCACTAGGGACTCGATGTTCTTCAATGCGCGGGAGATCTTCGGATAGTACTCTGCGCAGAGCTTCTTCACCATCTCCTTATCGACATCATCAAGCTCCTTGAGGCCTATGAACTGAATCTTTTCCATGAGCATCACCTTCTTTAAAGCGTATAGAATACAGTGCTATTTATACCTTATGAATAAAAAAAGAAAACTGAAAAAATTAAGAAAAATAATCCTCTTACGGTATCTTGAGGATCAGCTCACCAGACTTGAGGTGAGTCATGCCTGTCTGGGCGTTCAAGTAGTTTATGTTCAATGTTCCCTTGAACTTGCCCGAAGCTAGACCTGTTGAATTGCACGTGAAAGTGTCCTTCATACCATCAACCAATGTGCCGCCTAGCGTACCCGTGCATGGCATGTTTCCGCCCGTGGCTGTCGAGTTGATAGAGACTACAACGGTCTGCATGTCGAATCCTGCGCTGTTCTGGATGACGAGCGTAGTCGTAGTTGACGTGCCTGTGAAATCAAGGCATGCGACGCCGGAAGGCAATGTGCACTTCTCTGGCAAGAACCTGTCTGGGCTCAATACTCCGAAATATGCCAATGCCGCTATAGCTGCAAGAACAACCAGGATTGCCCAGCCATAGGTCATCAAGAATTCCATTGCTGCTTGTGCTTTTCTAAACAATATACTCACCTCTTATTTCCCTTGGGGGGTTTTTTGATAATGCGATAAGGCTATAAAAAGCCTCACAAGGCAGCAAGGGATTTCGGGATATATAAATGTTACGGTATAAATCAGTTTAAAATAATGGCGCAAGAGCCGCCAGGAAGGGTCTTTTACGATATAGATGCAGTTATCGAACCCGAGGCAGACTTAGTGAAATTAGAGATGATATCACTATAAGACACGACAAAAGGTTGCTTGATCTTCTGGCCCGCGCTGCCGAAATCACAGCCAGAAAGCACGAACACGTGAGACGCGCCATCAGGGAAAGCCTGGCCGAAAACAGCAGAGCAGCTCCCGACCTCTATGCTGTTGACCCACAGGTCACGGCCGCCACCGTTCACCAGGAAAAGGTTTGCGGAAGATGATGTAAACGTGAAGTCCAGGCACGCAAGGCCTGAAGTGGAAGGAAGGGTGCAGGACTCTGGCAGGAACCTGGAAGGGGAGAGAACGCCGAAATACGCCAACGCGGCAATGGCAGCAAGAACTACAAGTATGGCCCAGCCATATGTAATGAGGAACTCCATGGCGGCTTGGGACTTTCTGTGCGCCAGAGATTTGTTCAGCAGACTAACTCGGCAGCACCACGCCAGGCTACGCTTGACTGGCAGTGCCACGCGATGCTCGGCGTGCGAGTGTTTTGGTGTTGGGGCTGTCCCCCCGGATGGGGCAACCCCCGACAACGCCCGCGATGTTGTAGCAGTAACGCCTCGCGAAATCGCGGTGGCACTGCCATAGATACTGGTGGCGTTGCTTCTATCTGCGGCGGCACTGCCATCTATCATCAGAACATGCCCCCTACAAACATGCTGAACAGCTTGACGACTATCAGGAACAATACTATCGAGCTGATGGCAAACGCAGGGATGTACTTGATACCTCCCTTGATATCCCCCTTCTTTATGGTAGAGACTATTATCGCAGAGAAGAAAGAGGTGATGAGAAGAGAGACGATGGCGAAATTCCTGAAATCAACAATCGATATCACGCCCTGCGATATCGTGATGGGCATTCCCGCGACCGCGCCCGGGCCGACATCTATCCTTGAAAACACCTCCTTGATGACCATTATCAGCTGGTAGGCCATGCCGAAAAGGAACGGAGCGGCGATCACAGTGGCGAAAGTGATGAATATCACATAAGTCGTGACGTTCGCAGCCATCTCCTTCTTCATTATGTTCGTCTCCTGGATGTTTCCCGCGATCTTGTTGAGAAGCTCGCCTATCTCGCCACCAGCACGCATGCCCTCGACAAGCAGGTTGATCGAACGCTCCAGGACCTTGGAGTCATACTTCCTGACGAAGTGCTGCAAAGCAGACTCGAGAGGCTCGCCTACAAAAGTCCTCTTCGCGACCTCCTCGATCTCGGTGGCAAGGACGCCGAACCTCGGACGGACAGCATACCACAATGCCTGGTCCGTAGTCATGCCAGCACGGATGTTGCTGCTGACCAGCTGCAGGAAATCAGGCAGCACCTCTTCAAGCCTCTGGCGGCGCTTGAATATCGCGACATCAAGACTGAGGTAGAAGAGCATCCACATGATGAAAAGGACAGCGAGGAATATGAAGACCCATATGACCAGCATCATGATCAAGATGAACACGTAATTGTACTTCAAGGAGTCATAGAACCTGTTGACAGCGTAGACTGTGACAAAAATGTTGAGTATGACACAGATGACAAGGAGAGAGCGCGACACAGAAGAGATGCTCACTCCAAGACCCGCCTTCTCAAGGCTCTGGCGCAGCGCTATCTTGCGGGCATGCCTGCCTTCAGATATCCTGCTCAGGAAACCAGGCATGCGGTGATTCGGCCGGAACCCATCCTCATGCACCTGCCCCGGATGATTCTGCAGATCCGACTTCTTTATCTTCACCATGACACACCTACTCGAACTGGCTCGCAGGCCTCGAGCTCTTCACAACAGTATAGAACAGGAACTGGATGAAGCCCATCAGGCCGGCGATTATCAGCAAAGTGGAAAATGTAAGCTTTATCGAAAGGAACGACACCAGTATGACGAACATCGTGACACCTATCGAAGGCAGGATCACCGCGACTATCATGTAGAACATCGCGAGAGGATTGAGCTTGCGGCCGTACTCAGTCAGCTCGATGCGCTGCTCGCGCACTATCTGCTCGATGACCGCGTTGAGGGAAGTTGCGACATCAGCGCCAGTAGTCATCGAATTGATTATCTGCCAAAGGAGGCGGCGGAAGTTCTGCGAGGGAGTCAGCTCGACAGCCTTGTTCAACGCCTCATCTATCGTCGTCCCAAGGTCGACATCCTCTACGATGTTGCGGAAATACTTCCCAGTCACAGGGTAATTGTTCGCGACGTGCCTGAAAGCGTCATACACAGGGATGCCTGACTCCAGCTCAACGATGAGGAAACGCCCTGCAAATACTATCTCGCGGTCTATCTCCCGCTGGATGCGCATTATCTTCACATCAGGGAACTTGATGAAATACATGAACATCATGATGAAGAGCAGAGGGAAGACGAATATCACGAAAAGGACATTGACATTCACCTTGGAGAGCAGCAGCGCCAGAGAGATGACTATCCCTGTAGTCATGTAGACTGCAGAGAAGAATGTCTTCTTGACGAACTCGACATCCGTATCAGCCATGCCTGCCTGCTGGAGCTTTATGCTGAGGTTCGGGATGCGGCCTGCAATCTTCTTGTAGAAAAGGTCGGTAGGCATATTCAATCAGCCTTCCTCACAAAGAACGGCTTGTTCGAGTTGACAAACCTCATGAGGTTGTCCTTGTTGGTGTAGTACTCCGCGACAAGGCTGCCCACATCATTGATGTTCTTTATCTGCTGCTTCACAAGGTACTTCAGCACTTCCTCCTTCTCGGCTATGTCGAGGTTGATCTCGCGCGGGCTGTTGCCTGTGAACATCTCAAGAGTCTTGTAAAGTGACTTCGACTTGCCGCGCTGCGACATGATATCGCGCTTCGGGTCATACTGCATCAATACGTTCGCAGAAGCGTCAGGCAGTATCTCCGCGACCTGGAAAGTCCTCCTCAGCCCTGTGCGGCGGTTCCTGAACTGGATGATTATCATGGAGATGGCCGGCATCAATGTCTTAGGCACGTCGATAGGAGGATTCGTGAAACGGTTGATGGTCTCGCGCGCATCGTTAGCGTGGAACGTCGCATAGCATGAGTGGCCAGTATGGATGGCCTCGAACAATGTCTCTGCCTCCCTACGCCTCCTGACCTCTCCCACCAGGATCCTGTCCGGGCGCATACGCAGCGAATTGACAAGAAGATCTTCCATGGTTATCGCGCCCTTGCCCTCCACGTTAGGAAGCCTCGTCGATAGCGGAACCCAATGGAGGAACTTCGGGAGCTGAAGCTCCCTGGTGTCCTCGATGGATATGATGCGCTGGTTAGGCGGGAAAAAATTAGCAAGAACGTTAAGGGTAGAGGTCTTACCAGAAGCAGTGCCGCCGGCGATTATGGCAGAGAGCTCGTACTGTATGCCTGCCCAGATCAAGGCAGCAGCGCTGGTCGACATCGTCTTCGACTCTATGAAATTCGTGATGGTCCAGGGATCCCTAGAAAAGCGCCTTATCGTTAGGGTGTTGCCATCAGTCGAGATGGGAAACAAAGTTGCGTTGACGCGGTCACCCTCTGACAGGTGGGCGTCGAGCAATGGCTCAAGTATGCTTATCTGCCTGCCGACCTTCCTGCCTATCGTCACAGCATAATGCTTTGTCTGGTCATCACTCGCCACGCGGATGTTCGTCTTAAGCCAGCCATGGCGCTTATGATAGACCCAGACAGGCTCCTTGCCTGAGTTGATGACGATCTCCTCGAGCTGGTAGTCGTCATTGAGTATCTCTATAGACCCCATGCCCAGGCTCCGCTGGATGAGGTAAGCGGTCATGAAATCCTGCTCTTCCTGCGTGGCATCAGGGAAATAGCGGTGGATGAGCTTATGTATGGTCTCTGCAAAACGCTCCTCGATGACCCCGGACTTCTTGGCGTCGCGGATATCGACCATGCCGAGATTCACTGCCTTGATAAGCTCCTCGCGTATCTTCTCCAGGATTACGAGAGTGTTCTTGCTGATAGAAGCGATGTTGAGCTCGTAAGTCGGGACGTAATCGCCAGGAGTATGGACTATGTCGACCCTGACAGGGATGTCAAGGGACTTGAAACTGTATGAATCTATGACCTTGTCGCCGGCGTGGCTCACCTCGCCACCAGCGACTCGCATATGCTGCCCCTGCTCCAATTTCTTCTTCTGCATCAGCCACACCTCACTTCAAGACCGAACGGACAAAACCCCTTAGCTTCTTCAGATTAGACGCCAAGACCTTCTTCTTCTCCTCGACAGCGACGAGCTCGTCGTGCAGACCTGCGATCTCCTTCTTGATCTCCGGGACATCAGCCACGACGCTGAATGCCTTGGCCTTCCTGACAAGCTTCTCGAAATGCTCCTTGAGCTCAGACTCCTCCTTCTCTGCGCTGCGTATCAGCTGCTCCATCTCCTTGGTCTTGGAGAAGAAGCTCTTGAACTTATCAGCCAATTTCTGGCCCTCGCAGTAAGCTCCGATCTTCTCGACATCACCCTTGCTAAGCCGCTCAAGGTTGCCTAGGAAATCCTTCTCCAGCCCATCAAGCTCCTTATACGAGGACTTCACCTCCTTCGAGAGCTGCTCAAGCTCTTTCGAGCTCATCTCGATATCTTCCCTTACGCGGTGCGCGGTCTCCTCAGATGTCTTGATGCGCCGCTCATCAACAGTGAGCTGCTCGTTTCCGGAGTCTATCTCCTTCC
>JAGVOD010000062.1 GCA_020052935.1 archaeon
GAGATCAAGGCATTGCTTACCAAGGAGAAGTATTCTGAGCTAAAGTCAGCCTTGCCGAAGAGGTTCAAGAAGATAAACGAGGATAACATAACGACTATAAAGTTCAAGCCTCATGATGTCCGTGTGCGTTATTCTGAAAAGCTTCGCGAGGTCGTGTTCAAGGATACTGATCCGACAAAGCTCTCTAGGAAGGAGGTCTCGATCAATCTCGCGAGTATTGAGGACTGCCATAACATGATATCTCTTCTCAAGGAGCTGGGCATGGAGCAGCATCCTAGCTGGACGACCAGGAAGGACGAGTTTGTCTGCGAGGTCGATGGCAATGAGTACACGCTCTCGCTGCAGGACATACCCAACTTCGCATACATCCTGGAGGCAGAGGTCATGTCTGATGATCCGGACAGGCACATCCCGAACCTGAAGAAAGTCATATCGAGCCTTGGCTGCGAGCCTATCGAGCCTGAAGAATTCAAGGAAAAGATTAACGAGTACATAAAAAAGTACTCGAAGAGATGATTACTTCTTCTTTTTCTCGTCCTTCGTCCTCCAGTCGACGAATGTGTCTTTCTTCTTGTTTATGAAGTATATCATCGTGAAGAATGTCACGACCACGATGACAAAGCCTATCTTGCTGTGCGTGTCGAAATAGCGTATCGTGGCTCCGAACGTCGCGGCTATGCTTCCCAGGAACAGCCCCATGATGACGCTGTCAAGAAGTGTGACATACAGCGCGAACAGCAGCACAATAAGGTTGAATATTGTCACGACGACGTATTTGTTGCCTTCGTAGGCATTCTTCTCTTCTTGCCACTGCTTCTCCTTAGCCATGTTGTCCTCTTGGCATCTCCTCTGGTTCTCTGTCAGCGTCTGTCTCTCTGCTTCTGTGAGGTTCTTGGTCATTAGGTCGGGGGTGGGATACTTCATGTAGCAGTCGTCGTATGGCATTCTGTAGTATGAGTCCGTCCCCGTGTAGTTCGGGAAGAACACGTTCGCCCCTAAGAAAGTCATCGGTATGTAGAGCAGAACGATTATCAGGACGTATAGTAGTTTTGTCCAGTTCATAATCACACCTCTTTTGTATTTGTCTGGCAGTGCCACCGCCATTTTGCGTAGCGTTGCACAGCGACTTAATCACTCTCGACAGGGGGTTGCCCCCTACGGGGATGTCGAGCATCAAGTAAAAAAAGCGACAAGCGGAGCCTGGCGTGGCACTGCGAGTTACCCTTTAACCACTCCCAGCGGCACCATCCTTGCTACCTTGATAGATATCCCTGCCTTGTGCACTGAGTCGATGACTGCTTCGATGTCCTTGTATGCCTTCGGTGCTTCCTCAGCAAGGACTTCGGCAGATGTTGCACGGGCGATTATGCCTTTGTCCAGCAATTCTCGTTTTATCTGCTCACCCCTGAACTGGTCTATTGCTGCGTTGCGTGACATCGCCCGTCCTGCGCCGTGGCACGTCGAGCCGAATGACTTCTGCATCGCGAGTTCAGTGCCGTGCAGTATGTACGAGGCAGTGCCCATGCTTCCAGCGATAAGTGCGGGTGTATCAGGGAAAGAGCGTGTCGCTCCCTTGCGATGCACGTACAGTTTCTTTTTCTTCCCGTCGACGATGTGCTCTTCGTACTTGCATATGTTGTGCGCTATGGCGTATATCGTGTGCATGTCCATCTCTTCCCAGCTTTTCTTGAACACGTTCTGGAATGCTTCGCGTATCCATTGCGTCATCACGAGCCTGTTGGCGAATGCATAATTGACGGCGCATTTCATCGCAGCGAAGTAATCCTGGCCTTCCTTGGAATTGACAGGCGCGCATACTAGCTGTTTGTCTGGCAGCTTTATGCCGTATTTCTCTGCTGCCTTCTCGTGTATGCGGAGATAATCAGAAGCGATTTCATGCCCGAACCCGCGTGAGCCGCAGTGCAGCATCACAGTGACTTGGTCTTTCTCAAGCTTGTACTTCTTCGCGGTTGCATCGTCGAATATATCCGACACGCGCTGTACTTCTAGGAAATGGTTTCCGGCTCCGAGCGTGCCGAGCTGCGGCCTTCCTCTTTGTTTTGCCATGTCGCTGACCTTTGATGGGTCTGCGCCTTCCATGCAGCCGTTCTCTTCTGTGTTCTTGATGTCTTCTTCTACTCCGTAGCCGTTCTTGACGCACCATCTGCAGCCGTCGGTCATCACTCTTTCGAGCTGGTTGTTGTCTACTCTCAGCGCTCCTTTGCTGCCTACTCCGCAGGGCACTTTCCTGAACAGTTCTGCGATAAGGTCTCGCATCTTCTCCTGCACATCATTTGGCTTGAGGTTGGTGCGTAGCATGTTGATGCCGCAGTTTATGTCGAATCCTGTGCAGCCTGAAGAGATGACGCCATCCTGGTCGTCGAAAGCCCCGACAGCGCCCATTGGTAGCCCGTATCCGATGTGGGCATCTGGCATTGCGCATACCGGCTCTACGACTCCGGGCAGCATCGCTACATTTGTCAGCTGGTGTATCGCCTCGTCTTCCATCGCGTCCATCACCGCCTGGTTAGCGAATATCTTTGCATCTACTCGCATTCCTTCTCGCGCTGTCTTCGGGACGAGCCATTCGTAGTCATTTATCCTCTGGAGTTTCTCTTTCATTTTTGCACCTTTTGGTGCTGTTGCTGGCTTCTTTCTTTATTAATCTTTTTATGTGGTGGGGTGTGTTTCTGATTGTTTTCTTCCAGTGTATGCTGCAGTGACATATGTCACCAGTCAGAATAGTGCTGCAAAATCATGATATTTTTGGGCAGGAAACTGCCCATTTAGGCTGCTATGTGGCCTA
>JAGVOD010000004.1 GCA_020052935.1 archaeon
TAGGCCACATAGCAGCCTAAATGGGCAGTTTCCTGCCCAAAAATATCATGATTTTGCAGCACTATTCTGACTGGTGACATATGTCACTGCAGCATACACGTCATTCTTTACCCAACACCCAATCAGGAATAAGAAATGAGGTAGTATTTAAGCCTTTCGTTTTGTTGTCCCTTTAAAGTGGTGAAAACTATGTTTAAACAGGGTTCTTTTCTGGGTAGAACTGCCTTAAAGCCTGTTTTTTGCGCTCTATAGCCTCTAGGAACTCAAAATAATGCGTGTTGTGCTTCATCCAATCCTTCACTATCTTGGCGCCCATAAGCCTGAATCCCACAGTGGAGAAAGAGGGCATGGAAACATTGGAATAAAGCCCTCGGATAGCATTCGCATTGTACTCAAAGAATATGTTGATGGCATCATTGACCGCGCGAGTGTAGGAATAGAAATCCTGGAAAGCGTCAATCATCCCCTCCTGGAGCTCAAGAGGAGTCATCTTCCTTGGCACGAAGACTGCATGCAATGCATCATAGTAATCCCAGTTCTTATGTATGAGCCTTCCCTGGGACTCGAAATCCTTGTAGATGGATGTCCCTGGCAGTGGAGCAAGTATCGCGAACTGCGTCGAGTTTATGCCGTGCTCGTTGCAGAACTCGGAAGTCCTGAGGAAGACCTTCTTGTCATCATCATCAGAGCCGAAGATGAACATGCCATGGATGTCGATGCTGTTATCATGGAAGACCTTTATCGAGCGCTTGATCTGCTCAAGCCCCTGCGCCTTGTTGAAACGCTTCAGCGTAGCAGGGTTGATGGACTCAAATCCGACATAGACCTGGCTGCAACCTGCATCAGCCATCTTCTCGATGAGCTTCGGGTCATTTGTCACGTCGGTCCTTACCTGCGCAGACCATCTGAAGCCGAGGCCAGAACGCTTGAAACGCTTCACCATCTCATACGTACGGCTTCTCATGGCAGCGAAATTGTCATCGTAAAAAAATACTTTCTTAGGCTTGAGCGCGTGCAGCGACTTCATGACATTATCTATAGATAGCGTGCGGTAGCCCCTGCCGAACATCTCAGTCACAGAGCAGAAATTGCAGCCGAACGGACAGCCCCTGGAAGTTATCACCGGAGTGATCTTCATCTTCCTGTTGTTCACGAGCATGCTGAAGTCAGGCAGCGGATAAGCATCCATATCGATATGCTGGGTGCGGACAAACTTGTCCTTGACCTTGCCTTCTACGATATCTACTATGGCCGGCTCGCCCTCGCCTATCACGACGTGGTCAGCGAACAGAGCAGCCTCGTCAGGCATCATGGACGCGTGGATGCCGCCGATTATCACCTTTCCTGCAGGGTTCTGCAGCTTGAACCTCCTGGCAATCTCATACCCTCTGTTGGCTGTAAGCGTGAGGATGCTGACGCAAAGCACATCTGCCTGAAGGTCAGCACAGCTGACATCCCTTCCTAGAAGGTTCTCATTGAATACTGTGACGTCATAACCTTTCTTCTTGAGTATCGTTGCAAGATAGATAGGGCCCATCAAAGGCAATGACATGAATTTAGAGAATACGTTCTCACTACTGCCCCTGGGCTCGACAAATACTATCTTCGGCTTATTTTTTCCTGGCATTACGACCTCGCTTAGCAAGAAGCTCAAAAATGTTGATTATTATAAAGCTTATGCCTGCGAAAACCAGGCTTATAGGCCACAGCTTCGTCGATATCACAAAAATCAGTATGAACGATGTGCCTAATGCTATAAGGAGGGCGGCCAGGTATGCCAGCACCTTTGATTTGGAGATCATATAACAGGCAAGGAAGGTTATCCCCAAGATCACGATGAAAACAGGCCACAAGACGACGAGAGTAGACCAACCTATAAAGTTAAGGTAAAAGAAGAACAGGCTGTTCAGGAGGACGAAGCTGCCTAGCCCAAGAAGGACAATATCTCTCTTTGTCTTGAAGAACAAGATGCAGAACCCTAGTCCCATGATGAGCGGCAGGACAGGCCAGACCAGCCAAGCGCCATCGATGAAGCCGAAGTTCTCAAGCAGGAAAACACCGCCTACGATAATCAAGACAATAGCCAGGATGTTGAAGCTGGAAGTGTGGTGCATGATACTGCTGAAGCTAGGGTGTTATATAAAATTAATGGGAACTAAAGGGACTAATTTGCAGCAACACACCCGACTGCGTTATTCTTCCCAATCTAAAAATGGGAGCAGGTGAATTTCTGATTTGAGTTCTTGAAGCTTTTCAGGGGTTACTGGTTCGCCGTTATCCAACCTAATCGATTCGTTTCTATATGCTTGTTTAATATGCTCTAACAGGAATCTCCTATCGACATCCAACTCTCTGACGCGATCGTTAAAAAAGAATCCCTGAAGGTCTGCCCGAATGTTTCCTTCTGTCCTTTCAAGCTCAATTATCTTCTGCGAGACAGATAAAAATCCCTTTATGCACCTTTGATAATCATCAGTGTTCAGATTTTCAAGCGTCATCCTTATTACCTCATTTTCCTTCTGTAGCTTGAATTGCAGATGCTTCTCCCGGTGTCCTCTCGGGTGATGATGAATCATAGCCTGCCTGTTGATGTTATGAGAAGCATTATCTGTTTCTTGAGTCTTAAAACCTTCGACGACATACTGTGCAGAACTCAGGTTCAACGAGTACTTATCCTCGACCAAGGAATTGGTCTCTGAAAGTTCTATCTGATGTCCATCCTGCCCCCACCGCACTTTGGAAATATGTTCAGTCTCGCTCCTGACGTTTTCCAGATGCGCAGGGTTTGCGTAACCTGACAAAATATAAACGTTGCTGGAGCGCGGCATTCAACTCTCCCCTAACTTCTTTTGCACATCTGAGTTAAATGAGTCCAGGGATAAATTATTTTCCTTATACGCCTTCTCCCACTTATCGCGCTCAAAATAATCATTCAGAGCAGTTATTTCATATATATTGATGTCAAAAGTCTCCTCTAATATTTCCTTCAGCACAACTAGGTATATCAGAAGATACTCCTTTCCGTCCTTATTTTTTAAATTTATTGGAGCTTCCCACTTACCTTCCCCAATCCTTACGTTAACTATCTCCAGGTCAACCTCCCAATCAAAGTCCCTATTTCGATTAGACATATATCCTTTAAGACGCTTATTGTTCTTTAACATAGAAAGCAAGACCAAATCATTATAGGTGCATACGACCTCATACTTTGCCTTCTCTGTCTTAATCTTAAATGTCCTATGAACCCGCTCATATTTGGTACCTGTGACGTTCCCCCTTTCAATCAGCTTGGAACCATTCTCCTCTGACAGGTTATTGGCCATCTTGATCAGCCTGAGAATAATATCTTCATGAGTCTCTTTCTTGATAGCCAACGCTTCAAGCATCTTCTTGGCCTTTTGGGTAACCCTAATTGAGGTTATCTTATTGCTAGTAACTTCAATTGTTTTGTCATTCATATTGCATCACATATTTCATATATTTAGTATATCGGATATATTACATATATTTAAATCTTTCTGCTAATGGTGGGTGGGCAGCCGAGCCGACCTGGCTTGGTCGACTATGATTACTGCTCTTGCCTTCTTTTCGATACTACTTGTAAGTAACTAAAAAAGCGAAAGGTTTATAAATAAGTGCCTGTTTAAGTGGCATTCAATGGCTGCTTTGCTACAAAGCTGGAGCAGCGTATTGGTGTTGTTGAGAGGGATTCGAAAATGGCGATTGAACAGAGTATTTATGATATTGAAGATCCGGGCGTTGCAAGTCCTGGTGAGATAAAGCAGTATTTGGCTGAGCAGAATGTCGCTCTTGCTCGTGTTCGTGAAGGGAAACAGCCAAAGAAAGAGTACGAGGTTGTTCCTGCGGATACTTATGCAAAAGGCGTCGCTAAGATGAGAGAGAAGGGTGGTGCTTTCACTTTTGCGCAGAACCTTGATGCCAGGATTGCTGATCATGAAGATAATGCTGATGCGTCAGGTTTGTTTGATACTTGGCTTGATTCTGTTACTGGTGTTGCCAACAAGGCAGGCAGCACGAAGTTTAAGGTGGTTCCACGTGCTGCGCAGTTGGAGGGCACCGAGCTAGGCTTCTGCCAGGCAGCTATTAGGACTGATTATGATGCTTTGGAGGGTGTTGAGCTTGACAGTTCTGA
>JAGVOD010000096.1 GCA_020052935.1 archaeon
CAGAAGCCGCAGGCATAAAAAAACCATTAGGAGAAAATAAGCTGTTAGACTTGATAAAATATGCCCAAAAACAAAGATGACGTTAAATAGACAGTATCCCCTCATCGCAACATTTATATACTAGTTTAAATTACGCAGTATAGGAAAAGCTATACTATTGTGGTTTTGATAACGCAAACCGACTAGAAAAAAGAGGCGAGGCGCAGAAATTGCCGATTGACTTACGCACCCCATATGACGTTCTTTATGATAGAGTCGAGGATGCTATCCATGCAAGGCAGCGGGTACAGGATACATTCACTCCGCAAGGTAAGAGGATTGATGACCTGGTGGATCCAGAGGTTATCGAAGACTGCGACCCTGTTGATGTTGTCCGCGTCGCAGCAGACCTGGGATTTGAGTATGACCGCTGTGACTATGGTTTAGCACACCCGCAGGGTCCAAGGGTGCGCGCGAATGGCAAATGGGTTGATGTCCCTGAAGATGTTGCTACGCAGCTGAGGGTGTTGCATGGCAAGCAAGAGGATTCGGTGATCTGCCCTGAATGTGTCAATCCGCTGCTGGAAAGATCGCATAGAGAAGCAGAACATGGCAGGAGATACCCAGAACTAGTTACTATCAGCGCGTATGGATCGCTCTGCAAGCCCCACGTCCATTAATCTTTCCGTCTTCTAATGACAAAACTTAAATAATACTGAGACTTTTTCTAGCATCGCTTCTTTTGGTTTTTCAGGAAAAAAGGTAGCAACATGCCAAAGAGAGTCCAATCCCCCAGCTCGATAAACCTGTACAAGCAGTGCCCTAGGAGATATTTCTACCAGTACATACTGAAGTATCCGACAAAGGAGAACATACATACCGTGAGAGGCAACGTTGTCCATGAAGCCCTCGAAAAATTCTTTGACATAGACGTCGCCTCTGCCAAGATAGGCAAGGAGAACTACACAAAGGAGTTTTCCATGTACATGAAGCGTCTTTTCGATGCGTGCTGGTCGAACGCGTCTCCGAGATTCCAGAGGCTTGGCCTCCAGTCAGAGTCTTTAGAGCATTACCAGAGTGATAGCATGCAGATGCTTGCGAACTGGCTGAACCATTTTTTCGCAGATATCAAGACGGAGCTGGACAAGGATATCTTGTTCGATGTCGCGTTCCAGAAGCTGAAGCCCGTCGCCCTGGAGAAATCATACGTCGACAAT
The DNA here is from genome assembly GCA_020052935.1 of archaeon. GTDB lineage: Archaea > Nanobdellota > Nanobdellia > Woesearchaeales > UBA11576 > JABMQF01. Next base: position 1,197 of record JAGVOD010000096.1, read on the forward strand.
GACCTGATGGTCCGCGGTTTCATAGATGTTGTCCACCAGGAAGGCGAGGATATAATATTGATAGACTACAAGACCTCGAAGTCCAGCGAGCTGAAGGATGAGTACATGCTGCAGCTCGGCATCTACGCGATGCTGTACGAGAAGGAGCATGGCAAGTATCCGAAGAAAGTCGGCTTGTGGTTCCTGAAAGACAGGCTGATAACGATCAATGTCACGCCGAAGCTCATCAAGGACGCGTTGTTCGAAGTAGAGCAGATACACATCGCGACAGATTCCGCCAGCATCGGAGAGTACCCGAAGAAAGAATCCGGATTATGCAAGTTCTCGACAGGCCAGTGCGACTTCTATGATCTCTGCATGAAGCAGAGGTGACTGTGTTTTCAGTGCTTATAGCTCCCGCGCATGATGTGTTTAAAAGTTCTTCTTTTTTTGGAAAGCCTTTTATTCCACCTTCTTGAAATCGTATATCATGGTGTTTGAGCTAGCGGGTTTTCCTGAACTCCGCCCGACAACAGATGAACTGAGGGCCTGGCTTCTTAGTACTCTGAGGCATAGCTGCCATGTCGAGTATTATCTTTATGCTTTCAGCCTCGGCGAGCATGACCCGCAGCGTCCGCATGACATCTCCGGGCCTTGCAGCAAGTATTGCTGGCCTGTCGCACGCGGTTTGGCATTGCAGCATCGTGGCGCTGACAATGGTAATGGTTTTGCTGTATATACTAACCATGTCGTTCCGTCCATCCAGATGCATAGGCGCAATCAGCACCACCATCAGATGTTCAACAATCGGAATTCCGAAGCTACAGCTGACGACATGCGTGTCGGTGCGACAGACGCTTTGTGCGCCATTACTGAAGACAGGCAGTACCAGGGCGGCGAGCATAGCCTGGACAGCCTCCTGCCGATAATAAAACAGGCTGCTCCTCACAAGATAAGATGGATGTGGCATGAGTACCTCCAGATGCAGAAGATAGCCACGCCAAATGTCAAGAAGATAGCATCTCTTGATGACATACCGAACATCGGCCTTCCGCAGAGCATGTATGAACAGGTACTTTTCGCCACCTTCCGGGCCGTCGAGACGTTCCGCGAAGAATATGGGTATAAGGACCTTTGATTACTTCTTATTTGTAGCAGTGCCACCGCCACTATTGCGAAGCGTTTTACAGAATTAACATCTCACGCGACAGGGGGAAGACCCCTACGGGGATGTCGCGTATCAGAAATATAATCAACAAGCGTAGCCTGGCGTGGCACTGCTAGTGGTATGAAACGAATACTTACTTCCTGAGCTCTATGATGTAATCCTTGAATCCCAGCTTCTTGTAGATTTCATGCGCAGGCTTGTTGTGGGGATAGACCAGTATCTTTAGCTCTTTGACTTTGTTCTTCTTGAACCAAGCCAAGACTTCTTTGATTAGTTTCTTGCCGATGCCTTTCTTCCTGTATTCAGGCTTGACGTACAAGTTGAACATGTGGCCCAGTCTCTTGCTCTTCACGAAGCCCAGTGCCTTCTCTATCTCCCCGCCAGAATATCCTATTATCTCGCCGCGCTCTTCTGCTATGAAGAATGCTACGGATTTTGTGTGGTGCTTTAAGTTCCTGGCGAGTCGTGATTGCAGCTGCTTCTCTGCCCATTCCGGCCTGATCCTTTTGTCCATGCCGCATTCCCAGAGGTAGAAATCTGCCTTTATCTTCTTCAGCCTGTCGAAGTCCTTTATTGTCGCTCTGCGGAGGATCATAACAAGACCTGTCCCAAGCAGATATAAAGAGTTTTCGTTTTTAAAACCCGCCGCTATCTTTAAATATCTCCAGAGAATAATCCGTTAGAAGTTACGGGGGTTAGAACATGGCAGACGGGTCTATTGATGAGGTTTTTGAGAGAAGCACTGTTGAGTTCAGGTATCCTATCGCTTTGGAGCAGACCGAGTCGCTGCTTGGCTATCTTTGCACAGAGCTCCCTGCAGAGATACGTTATGCTGCAGGTCGCCATGTCAGCATCTCGCCTACAGAAGTAGGCTCTCGTTCTTGCGATGAAGGCGCCTGTGTTAATGTCGTGGAGAGTGTCTCCCTCTCAGGGGATGTTACCCGACGCGAAGGCAGCCACGCATTCGACCATTTTGACTGCGAAGTTTCTGATGCAGACAACACTCTGGTCTACAGGTTAAAATTCTTCATGACGCCCGGCTGGAGCATCAGTGAGTACCGTCCCGAGATCCTGCAACTACGGGATGATGTCAAGAGGCTTGTGGCGCAGTATTTCGAGGAGAGACGCAGGTAATACCGCCGGTCCTGCTACTAGTTTTCTGGCGATAACTGCTTTGTAGAAAACTGTGTTGCCGCCTTTTTGCGGAGCGTTTTATGGCCAAATGATTCACACCAGGCAGGGGGAAGACCCCTACGGGGATGCCTGGTTATGTCAATGTTCAGCGACAAGCGGAGCCTGGCGGCAACCCTGCGTAGCAGGAAGTTTTCTACAAAGCCGCGACACCAAAAACTATATTAATCCGCCATTATTATTATGCGCCATGGTCACTTGCTCAGAATGCGGCACTGAAGCCCTGGATGACGACAAGTTCTGTAGGCAGTGCGGTGCAGAGATGAGCGAGGATGATGTCTTTACATGTGAGTGCGGCGCTGAAGTCATGCCTAATGATAACTTCTGCCACAAGTGCGGCGCAGCCTTCTCTGAGACGGTGGATGAGGATGATGAGAAGAAAACTGGTGATGCAGAAGAGGCAGAAAAAGAATCCGCTCCTGAGGCAGGCGACAATTCTGAAGAAGAGGTCGAAGAGTCAGAAGGCAAAGATGAGGAGCCTGATTCGTTGTTCTGAGCGTTCTATTTTTTCTTCTTTTCTTCAAGCTTTTTGTGTTCAGTCATACCTAAGAAGTTGTTCTTTGAGACTACAGACTCGCCGATTTCTCCTTCAAGCTCTTTGCGGGCGTTGTTGGCTATCTGCCCACCTCGTTGAGCAGCCTTGCTGTTCTCTTCAAAGCCCTGCGCATCCCTGACTCTTGTTATATCTGTTGTAGCTTTTTCTCCGAACATGTTGAAGATAAGCTCCCAGTCATTCATGTGGTCGCGCAGGTTCTGGTTCTTCTTTTTCAGACCTTTGAACTCTTTATACTCCTGCACGGTCTTGCCAAATGTTGCCTTAGAAATCTCGTTTGTGAGTATCGCGAATTCCTTGTCTTGACCAACACCCCTGTTCTTCCACTCATCCGTGAGTTCCTGTCTTATAGCTATTCCTCTGATCCTCTTCTCTATCCAGTCTTTGGGGTAGCCTTTCAGCTCATAATACTGCTTGACCCTGTCCTGTGCAAGCTCCGGGTTCTCTATCTCCTGCACGCGCTCATAGCCGACTTTGGCAAGCCACCGTTTGAACGGCTCGGCCTTCGGAGAGGGTATGGACTGGATTATCCTAAACAAGGTTTCGGTATTGGCGCAATCAGTCTCATAATACTTGCCATCCGATGACTGTAATTTCAGTTGGTTACATTTTGTAACCACCTCACTTCCTTCCTCTTTCAGTCGGTGTTTAAGGACCTTCCAGTAATTCCTGCCATCTTCACTCTCAGTAAGAATTCCTACAATATCAACTACTGAAAACCACCATTCTCCATTATCCAAGACTCTTCTGATTTTCTTGTCCTGGAAGACCACCAATGATTGGTTTTTGTCCATCTTTCCACCCTCATTTTTCAAAGGAACTGAGTAAAGTAAGATATAAGAAAAAGTCTCTCTGCTTATTAAACCTTTTGCATGTTTTTTCGGAAATCTTCCGACGAGAACAGAAGGTATTGCTGCGGAAAGAATGCCTAGATTACTCTCCCTTCCAGATAATGCACGTGCACCTTCTTGACTTTCACCATCACCTTCTGTCCCATTGAATACTTTCCTTTCAGCGCGACCGGGCGATATGCATAGTTCTTTCCTATCCAGCTTTCAGACATCCCGACTTTGCCCTTTTCGTCGATGATTATCTCGCCGGTCCATCCTTCCCATATCTTGTTCCTTTCTTTCGCTGTCTTCTCAAAGACTTCCTTCAGCTGCCGGCTCCGTTCGTTCGTCTCTCGCCCATGCAGCTGCCCTTTCATCGCAGCAGCCTCTGTCCCAGGCCGTGGCCAGAAGCGTGATTTGTTGAGCACATCAGGCTTAACAGTTCGGACCAGCTCAAGCGAATCAGAGAACTCTTCCTTTGTCTCCGAAGGAAAGCCGCATATGATGTCTGTCGCGATAGTGATCTCAGGCAGCTCATGTCTAAACGTCGAACAGACCTTCAAAAAATCCTCTGATGTATATTTCCTTTTCATAAGACTCAAAATCCTATCATTTCCTGATTGTGAAGGAACATGGATGAACCAGAATAATTTACCTTTGTTCTTCTCGTACAATTCAATCAGGTCGTCGAGGTATTCGAGCGCGAAGTTCGGGTTCATCATGCCGAGTCTAACTTTAAAGTCCCCCTTCACCTCAAGCACCGCCCGAAGCAATGTAACTATATCCGTGCCTATGTCTTTCCCGTAAGCTCCGCAGTCCTGCGACGTGAGCCATATCTCTTTGCAGCCATCTTGCACGTCAGCAATTACCTGCGCGACAATCTGCTCAGGGTCATAAGAGACAAGTTTTCCCCTTGCGAATCTTGCTTTGCAGTACGTGCAGTTCCCAAGGCAGCCTTCTGATACGGGTATGATTCCTATGATTGAGTTGCATCTTATCTTTGGCATTCCAAGACGTTCGTTCTTGCCAGGGTTGAGCATCTTCACGACATTGCCGAGAAGAGTCTCCTCCACAACATGCACAATCTTGTTGAGCTGTTTTGTTCCGATGACTGAATGCGCAGAAAGCTTAGTATCGACATAGCTCTGCTCGGCCTGCGCCACGCAGCCCGCGACGACAATCTTCTTCCCTTTTGCAGAGAGCTCGCGCAGCGCCTTGAACAGCTTGCTCTCTGCCATGCTCTTCACAGTGCAGCTGTTAACGACAACAAGATCTGCAGAAGAGACATCATCTACTATCTTATGCCCAGCCTTAGCCAGCAGCCCCATCATTAATTCGGTGTCAGAGAAGTTGAGCGTGCACCCGAATGTGATGAAGGATATGTTGGACATGGAAAATGAGTATGTCGATGATGTTTTTAAGCGTTTTCCATCCCGCACCGTCTTCATTAGCTTTTTATATGAGTAGGCACTAACAAACAGTCATGGTGTTCGACTGGTTTTTCGGTGGCCCTATAGGTGCTTTCCGTAGCAAGGCGAAGGCTGCTGAGGCGACTGTTAAGAAATTTCTCAGGGACATCTCACATAAGGAATTGGAGAAGGTGAGCACGGACCTTGGCGATCTTGCCTCGCAGCACAGAGAACTCAAAGAGCGCTTTGAGAAGCAGAAGGAGTACCTCCGCAGATGGGATTCATCAATCACAGAGAATCTTGCCAATCTTATTGTCGTGCAAGGTCAGGAGCTAAGCAAGGCAGAGGGGGATGCCGTCGGGTTCAAGGAGCTGGTCAAGGAAGGATGGTCTGCCGATGAGCTTGAGTCAGAGTTAGAAGTGCTTAGGAAGCACATGACAGGTATCCTAGCAAATCTCGAGAGCATGGAAGCTCTCCTGAAGCGCCTGAAGGAGATCAAGGAGAAGAGTGAGAAGGCCGCAGCAGAGGAGGCGAAGAGGAAAGAGGAAGAGAAAAAGGGGAAAAAGCAGCCTCAGAAGGCGCTTTATATAACCAAACCAGTCAAATACGAAAAACAGTACACCGATGCTCGTGATGGTCCCTACGAGCAGTTCAAGAAAAGGATTAAAGAGACTGAAGAAAGGATAATGGCTGCAGAAAAAGCAACACATAGGCTTCACGGACCAATAAAGAGTGGTGACTTTAAGGGACACCTACATGCGCACCTGACTGGCAACATAGTCATTATTTACAAATTTGATGATGGCGAGATGACCTTTGAGAGAATAATGACAAAGAACGACTTTGACCAGATAGCTAAGTGAACTTAGAATTCTCAGATAAGAAGCGTTCTGCGCTCTCGAGACTTGATACTGCCTGGGTCGTCCTGATCCTCACCTCAGCGATGTTGCTTGCAGGCGGCTCTCTCTCAGCATCTATCTTCAGGGTATCTTCCCTTACCTGCTTTGAATAGGGGCTGCTGATTGCGTCTAGGAAACCCGCGTAATCCTTGACCCTCGCTGCATCGACTGTGACATCAATGGAGGCGTTTTGCTCTCCGTTCCTGTCCACATAGCAAGTCAAAGATATGTCGACCGCGCCGAAATAAGTCAGCATCTCGAAGAAAGGCCCTTTCTCAAAGACCTCGCGTGCACGGGCATCTCTCGTTTCTTGCGGAAGATCGACCAGCGCAGCCACTGCCTTCTGGTCATCGCTAGGCTCGCCCTCTGCAGGCACGTAATCGACAGTCTCTTTCCTGTAGTAGAGCGTCCTCTTGCCGTCCGCTGTCCTGCATCGCAATGTCCTCATAAACCGCACAATGTCTTCTACCCCTTGCTCTGTGGATGTGTCAAGACATAGCGCTTCTGCGAGGCGGTGCGTAATATCTTCTAATTCTGTATGCATCTGATCCCCGAGGTTTGTTAGCAAGAAGGCATATTTAAATCTTTCTATTTTTAACTACTGTTTAGTGAGTATATAATCCGTGACGGAATCTGCTCCAAAAATTTAAATACTCCTCTGCCATATAATCAGGCATAGAGAGTTGTGTCATAGCGAGGTGGTGGGCCATGGCAGAAGAGGATAATATAGTGTTGGGCGGCAATATCGAGCTCGTGGGCTTCAAGGAGCTTGACGGCGGCTCGATGGTCATTCTGAAGAAGGTGATCGGCAACCATGTCAGGAAGATGTCCGAGACAGCCGAGAATTTCGAGAAGCTGACTGTCACGATGAAGAAGGTCGGTGGCGGCGGGAACAAGTTCGAGGTCAATGCCAAGATGCTGGACAACGGCAGGCCGATAAACAGCGAAGTGACTGACTTCAACCTGTTCTTCACAGTTGACAAGGCCCTCGCGAACATCCAGAAGCAGCTGGCAAAGTGAAGCGCAAGAGAATGATCGAATACCTCGTCCCTGCAGGAATTTTCCTTATTTTTCTTGGTGTAATAGTTATATTTGCAGGCAGCACACTCAATGCAGGCAATCCGAAAGTCGCAGAGAAGTCCAGCGTCCATGTCGGCGTCGGGGGTTTCATCGGCCCGGTGCCTTTCGGCATTGTTAACTCAAAGGTTGCGCTTTACCTGCTTGTGGGGCTTATGGTCCTCACAGTTATTGTCTGGTTCATCCTGAACAAGACATATACGTAGGCAGCACCACCGCCAATAACTGTTCAGGCAGTGCCGCCGCCACTTTGCGAAGCGTTTCTCAGCAGAATGAATCACACCGACAAGGGGGATGCCTCCAACCAGGGGGAGCGAGGTACCAGAAATCCGAAGGATTTCTCAGTACC
>JAGVOD010000018.1 GCA_020052935.1 archaeon
GTCCCTTCCTTGCAAGATGATGCTGGCCTGACGCAGTCATAGTTTCCATTGAGCCCGTTCAGCGAATTCTCAGCATAATAGATGCACTCAGGGTAACAGAGCAGGATTGGAGGCGAACCTGTTGGTACACAGAACTGTTTTTGGCCGCAGGAGTCTCCTGAATTCTTGCCTTTACAGGCTTGCTCTGAAGCCGCAAATTTGTCAGATGTTAGCTGGTCTTGTGCACGTGTGGTGCCCGTACCTGGAGACGTTGATTGTGCTCCTGTCGTTCCTGCAGTCTGCGTCCCTGTTGAGCCTCCACCGCTTCCTCCGCTTCCTCCACCTATACCCAATAAATCTACAGGGCACATCTCCCCTGTCGCTGTCCTTATCTCGATATCATATGTCTCCTGCACTATGTAGTTGTAGTCCACATCAGCGAGGAATGTTATCTGCCATGGTTCAATCATCTCTGCGTCTGGACGCGGCTCGAAGTGGCATGATGGGAATATCTTCTGTTGGCCTTTTGTCACGTCTCTGAGGTTTGCGTTCTTTAGGTATTCCTCATCGAGTTTTAGCTCTGTTCCGAACGTGCTTTCGTCTATTTCCCAGCCTTCGCAAAATTCCTTGACTGCCTTGAGGCCTGGCGGTGTTATGATGACCCTGAAGCTGTTCAGGTTCCTGACCCAGCCATCCATCATGTTCTCTATTCCTGCGCGGAGCGTGAGTTCTGCGTTTTCTTCTCCTCCGACGCCTATTAGAGGGACTTTCTGTGAGGCCATCAGGACTTTCACAGCCCCTTTCTTTGATACTGACGTGTAGTCTCCTAGTTCTGGGTATATCGCTTTTACTGCTGCGTTGTATTCTCCCTCACTGAGTTCTTTGTCGTATGATTTTGCATATGTCTTCACTTTCTCGTTGAGTATCACCTTGTCCATTATGTAGTTGCGCATCTCTGCTGTCGTCCTCAGGTTGTCTGCCTCTGCTGTTAGCGTTATGACATAGTTTCCGCACGCAGTCGGGCGCGGGTAGCAAGTGACTTCCTTGTCGAAGTTGTAGCCTTTCATCAGGTCTGGCCTTATTTTCTGCTGTTCTCCCGGGTGCAGCTCGAGCTCGCCAGCGCTCATTATTGATTTTGATTGTGAAGTCTGTCTTGACTGCATGCTGCATACAAGTGCAGCAGTCATCTCCCGGGTCGGGTCGACTCCTTTTATCCTCGCTCCGATCTCCAGTGTCTTGACTTCGTTCAGGTTCACTTTCTTCGGGTTCGGTAGCCATGGTTCCATGACTTTTATGCCTACTTCTCCGCCTGACTCTTCCACTTTTCCTTCTATGTGCTCTCCGCTGGCTATCGCAACCTGCGTCTTGTAGGACGAAACTGCATCTTGTATGATTGATGATAGTCCTTTTGACCCTGTTCCTGTCACGCCTGATTGGGCTTCTGCTGCAGCATCTCGGATTGCGCCGGTTTGGTATGCTGCGTACAACGCCGGGCCGGTCCTTGTGGCGCACCCGTAGAACGAGCCGGCTATCATGAGTATCCCGATGATGGCGGCCATCCCGTTTTTCTTGCCTAGGAATGAGTATAATGCTATGCCGAATACGAACAGTGCCAGTGGTATGAGCGCAGGTGCCGCACCTCTGATGCCTATCTCTTCTGTTGATTTAATCACTATGCCTGCCATGACCATGCTGATTACCATGAGTATTATCACTGCTGCTGAAGGCTTCTCAGGTTGTCCTCCGGTTTCGCTGCCAGCGCTGCCTAGCTTTGCGAACATGCCTTTGTTGCCCGTCTGTCCGTCTCCTGCAGTGCCAGATGCTGACGCCTTCTTGGCATCTTCTGCCTGCTTCTTTGCCGCTTCTTTCGACTCTTTGTTCGCGAGCTTCTCCCTTTTCTTTGCGAGCTTCTCCTCTGTTATTCCGAGCTCCCTGGCTTTTTTTGAATCCTTGAGGTACTTATGTAGCTGGTATAGGCTGCCGATCGAGTAGAACGGAAGTATGTCGACGAATGGTATCAGCTCTATCCAGAAGTATGGCCGGGTATATGCTCCCATGAAGTATGATATTATCAGCTGGACAAATATGTTGGCGGCAAACTCGATGACAGTCCCGATGCCTAATGTCTCAGCCTCGATGAATATTGTGACGATTATGTCTATTATGTCGTATATCACTGCGATTGCTACGCCGATTCCCATCTTTGTCATAGATGTGCTCGCGAGCTTGTTCTCGAGCGAATCCTGCTCATCACCTGCCTTTTGCTGCTCATCAGCGAGTTTCTGTTGTTCCTGGGACATGCCTTGCGGTTGTGCAGCGCCCGCATTCTGATTTCCTTGGGCAGCTTGTATCATCTGCTGGTAGTCCTGCATCTGCTGCTGTTGTGATGGCTGTTGAGGTGGTGCTTGTTGAGGTGGTGGTTGCTGGGGCTGCTGAGGAGCAGTTTGTGCCTGTGGCTGTTGGGGCGGCGGCGCTTGTTGTTGAGTTCCTTGTGGAGCTGGCTGAGACTGAGATTGGGTAGCTGCAGGGGCAGCATACGCCGCTGTAGAAGCAGCTGTAGAAGCAGCTGTAGACGCTGTTGATGCAGATTTTGATGCAACAGTTGCAGGTTTTAGAGCAGCTGCTGCAGGCTTCGCGCCACCCATTTTTAGAGCCATCGCCCTCTTATCCTTGAGCATCTCTTTCAGAATTCGCGTTCCTCTTTCAAGTAACATCAGGACTACATGCACCTCTTTTTATCAAAAATAAAGTATTTATTCCTTTACTACTTCCAGCGTCACTATCTCTAGTGTCGTCTCGGGGATGATCTTGATTGCGTTGTTGCCTTCTATTATGTAGTCGTTTATGTTCTTCTTATAGGAAGCCTCGGTCTGGAACAGGCTGGTCTCACGACCGTTTATGTTTATCCTTCCTGATTTCTGCTCATCTGCTTCTGTGAACTTGATGTTCAGCATGACGCTGTACTTGCCGTCGCGGACGTCTTTCATCGTGTCTGCGGTTATCTCGAAGTATTGCGCTGGCTGCAGCACCTCTTTCATCTCTGATGATATGCTTATCAGATCAATCAGATAGCTGCCTTCCTCGCTGTCGAACGTTATGGTGTTCTCTCCTTCGCGCAGCGCGTCTGGTGTGAACTCTATGACTACCCTTCCGCCGCAGTCAGGCACTGAGTAGTAGACAGAGTGCTGGTTTATGAGCACGTTCAGCTTGCCTGTCTTGCCTGTTATGCAGTCTGGCGTGAATCTCATTATCGCGCGCTTGACATTTGATTTCTCTGTGGCTGAGACGATGAATATGTTCAGGCTCTTCTGGCGTGAGATGTCCTTTACCTCTCCGCTTATCTGCACGTTCCCGAGGTTGTGCCTGTTCACGCGCCAGAACCTGAATCCCGCAGGCTCGGCAGATAGGTCTATCTTGTTCTCTCCTTGTACGAGGAACTGTTTGCCTATCCTTATCGGCTCTGGGTTCTCTGTTGTTACTTCCTCGTTGAACACGAGGTTGCCGTTGACCGTGACCATTAAAGCTCCTTTCATCTTCTTGTCAACGAAGCTCAGCAGGACATTGTCGGTGTTCTCCAGGTCGTCTAGCGTGAATTGGAGTGCTGACGTCTTCTTTCCGAATATTGATGACTTGACAGACAGCAGGCTCATTGTGCCGAATGTCTTTGATTCTGTCCTTGAGTATAATGTGAGTGATGGTATGTTGTGCTCTATCTCTTCTGAGGATATTCTAGATAGTGTGCCTGGGCTTGCCTTTAGTATTGTCTCATTGACAAAGCCCTTCGCGCCAGTGGTCGTTGTTCCGTTGCCTTCAAGTATCTGATCCCTGAAGCTGGGGGGTATGAAAAGCAGGTAGAAGATGATGAGCAGCGCTATTACCGCTATGAGTGTTGCTGCGTGGCTCGCATCCTGGGCTTTCCTAGAACTGACTATCATTTTTGGGGGGTTGGCTCTGAGCATCAGATTCACCTTTTTATGGGCGTTATACGCTCTCTAAGCCAAAATGAATATCTTTATATATTTATGTTTTTCTATTTCCTTTGGCCTAAAACGCGGTTTTAGGGGCTTGGGACATGAAAATATTGCATTTTCGCAAGGACACTGCAAAGGTGCTTGTTGAGAACCTTGATGACCTATGGTACTTGTCAAGCATAATAGACATAGGTGACACTGTAGAAGGCCGCACATTCAGGAAGATAAAGCTGGGTGGCGGGGAAGAGCGTTCCCAGAGTGTCGTAAAGAAACCTGTCTTCCTGAAGATTAGTGTGGAGAATGTCGAGTTCCACAAGTATGCCGACTCCCTCCGCGTCTCAGGCAAGGTCTTGGAAGGCGTTGAAGACATCCCTAAAGGCTCTTACCATACCTTCAATGTTGAGGAATCTTCTACCATAACTATAATCAAGGAGTCATGGCTGAACTACCAGCGCCAGAAGCTGGAAGAGTCTGCAAAGGAAAAGAAGCCTGACACGCTCATCTGTGTCTTTGATCGCGAGGAGGCGTACATTGCCATCATGAAGAAGTATGGCTTTGACATCCTTGCAGAGCTCAAGGGAGAAGTGGAGAAGAAGGCCGAGGCTAAGCAGGCCTCGAAGAACTTCTATGAGGATATTATCAACGCGCTGAAGGAATACGTGAAGCGTCATGATATCAAGCATGTCATCCTGGCGAGTCCTGCTTTTTGGAAAGAGGAGTTGTTCAAGAGCCTGAAGGACCAGGAGCTCAAGCAGAAGATCATCCCGGCGACCTGCTCTTCGTGTGACAAGTCAGCCATCAACGAAGTGATAAAGCGTCCTGAGGTGCAGATTGTGCTCCAGCATGACCGCAGCTCCTCTGAGATAAGGCTTGTCGAGGAGCTGTTGTCAGGAATCTCGAAGCAGGGCGCGGTCTCATACGGCCTCAACGAAACAAAGTCAGCTGCAGAGGCTGGTGCCATAAAGTCCCTTTTGGTTACTGACGGTCTCATCCAGAAGACGAGGCAGGACGGCAGCTTCGGCAGGATCAATGAATTGATGAGGATTTCTGACCGTTCCGGCGCCAGTATCCACATAATCTCTTCAGACCACGACGGTGGCAAGAGGTTGGATGGTCTTGGCGGTATTGGCGCGTTGTTGAGATATAAGATGAATTATTGATGTGAACTGTTCGCAAGAAGTTTCTTGGCTTCTCTCGCCATCATGAGCTCTTCATTTGTCTTTATGCAGAATACCCACACCATTGAGTGGAACGCAGATATCAATTCGTGGTTCTCGTGGTTTGCCTTCTTGTTGACGCGTACTCCGATATGCTTGAAGTGCGAGAGTACTTTCTCGCGTATCCACCACGCGTTCTCTCCTATCCCTCCGGTGAAAACGATTGCGTTCACGCCGTCCATCGCCGCGATGTAAGCTCCGATGTATTTCACCAGCCTGTAGCAGAACACCTCTTCCGCGAGTCTTGCTCTTGCGTCTGTCTCGAAAGAAGCATGTATGTCTCTCATGTCTGTCTTGCCGCAGAGCGCGAAGAGGCCTGATTGCTTGTTGAGCATCTCTTCTATCTTCTTGTAGCTGTACTTTTCCTTGTGCTGCAGGAACGGGATTATTGCAGGGTCTATGTCTCCGCTTCTTGTGCCCATGACCAGCCCTTCGAGCGGTGTGAATCCCATCGACGTGTCGACTGATTTTCCGCCGAGCACCGCAGCTACCGAGCATCCGTTGCCGAGGTGGCATGTTATTATCTTGGTCTTTTCCAGAGGCTTGTCCATCGCCTTTGCTGCCTCTTCAGCCACATAGTGGTGGCTTGTTCCGTGGAATCCATACCTCCTAATCCGATGCTTCTTGGCGACATCAGATGGTATCGCGTAGGTATAGGCTTTCTCAGGCAGTGTCTGGTGGAATGCTGTGTCGAACACAGCGATCTGTGGGACAGTGAAAAGTTTCATGCACGTCTTTATGCCTTCTATCTCTGGCACGTCGTGAAGAGGTGCTAGCTCTTTCAGCTTTTCGAGCTGCTTGAGCACTGGTTTCGTGATGATGACTGGATCAGAATTCTCTCCGCCGTGCACAACCCTGTGGCCGACTGCATTTATCTCTATCCCGCGGTTTTTTGTCTCGAGGATTATCTGCTTGATTCCCTGCTCGTAGTTCTTTACGCGCTCAATTACGCCTTTGTGCACTAGGCTTTCATCCTGGAACAGGTCATACTTGACTGAGGAAGAGCCTATGTTAAGTATGAGTATGTTCATCATTCACCTCTTATATTGGCTGTTGTATAAGAAAAACTATTTAAATCATTTCCTTATTTGTGTGCTCAAGAGGTGTGTTTCTTTGGCTGAGCCGCATCCTAAGATAGTCAAAAAAGACGTGAAGACGCTTGTCCCTTCTCCCTACATACTTGATTATGCAAAATCCTACAGGAACTTCTCTTGGTCTGATGCTGAGCGCGAGATCGAGTTCTTCATCGATGGTAAGCTCAACGCAGCGTACGATGCTGTCGACAAGCATCTCAAGACAAAAGTCAAGGACAAGGTCGCGATACATTGGCTTGGCGAGACAGAAACCAGGGATATAACCTATGCTGAGCTCGCGCGTCTATCCAACAAGTTCGCGAATGTCCTGAAGTCGAATGGTATCAGTAAAGGTGATCGTGTCTTCATCTTCCTTCCGAGGATTGAGGAGCTTTACATCAGTTTCCTCGGCACTTTGAAGACTGGCGCTATCGCCTCGACTCTGTTTGCCGCTTTTGGCCCTGAGGCGTTGTTTGACAGGCTGCATGACAGCGGTGCGAAGATAGTCGTTACTAGTCCTGACCTGAAGTCTCGGGTTGATCAGATACGTAACAATCTTCCAGAACTCAAGACTGTGATTGTGACTGGAAGTATACCGCTCGGCAAAGATGAGTTGAGTTTTGACAAGGAGATGTCCGCCGCATCTGACAGGTTCGATGTCGTCCATATGGACCCGAAAGACAGGGCATACATGCTCTACACCTCCGGCACTACTGGCAAGCCGAAGGGGGTTGTGCATACGCATTATGACATCGTGCATCAGCATCTTACTGCTAAATGGATCCTTGACCTTCATCCCGAGGATGTCTATTGGTGCACTGCAGATCCTGGTTGGGTCACAGGCATATCTTATGGTATCCTTGGTCCTTTCTCGAATGGTGCTACTACCATTGTTGATGCTGCGAGGTTCAGCGCAGAGCGCTGGTACAAGATAATCCATGACTACAAGGTCACTGTCTGGTACACTGCTCCGACTGCCATCAGGATGATGATGAAAGAAGGTCCTGAGCTGTCGAAGAAGTACAACCTTTCCTCATTGCGGCATCTCGCTTCTGTCGGCGAGCCTCTCAATCCCGAGGCAATCTGGTGGGGCCTGGATAACCTCGGTCTTGCATTCCATGACAACTGGTGGCAGACAGAGACCGGCGGAATCCTGATAGCGAACTATCCTTGCATGGATATCAAGGTCGGCAGCATGGGCAAGCCTTTTCCAGGCATAGTTGCAAGCATCGTGGATGACAATGGCAGCGAGCTTCCTGCAGACAAGGAAGGCAACCTTGCGATAAGGCCTGGCTGGCCGTCTATGATGCTCGAGATCTGGAACAACAAGGAGAAGTATGATTCATATTTCAAGGATGGCTGGTACTTCTCTGGAGACCGTGCCTGGAAGGACGCTGATGGTTATTTCTGGTTTGTAGGAAGAGCGGATGACGTCATAAAGACGGCGGGTCACAGAGTAGGACCGTTCGAGGTCGAGTCTGC
The DNA here is from genome assembly GCA_020052935.1 of archaeon. Lineage (GTDB taxonomy): Archaea > Nanobdellota > Nanobdellia > Woesearchaeales > UBA11576 > JABMQF01. The sequence continues at coordinate 7,723 of JAGVOD010000018.1, forward strand.
CCTTATCGAGCATCCTGCTGTTGCAGAGGCAGGAGTCATCGGCAAGCCTGACGAGTTGTACGGCGAGATAATCAAGGCATTCATCTCATTGAAGAAAGGATACGTTCCTTCAGATCAGCTGAAAGAGGACATCCAGAAGTTCATCAAAGGCCATCTTGCAGGCCACGCATATCCGAAAGAGATTGAGTTCCGCGACACGCTGCCGAAAACCAGGTCAGGAAAGATAATGAGAAGAGTTCTCAAGGCCCAGGAGCTAGGACTTCCAGTAGGCGACCTGTCCACGATGGAAGATTAAGAAATAAAATAATTTTTCATCTACTCCTTCGCTCCCTTCTCTATATGATGCGCTTCTATGACTGTCATCGCTGTTATGTCGACTATATCCTTTACTAAGCATCCTCGTGATAAATCGTTCACAGGCTTCCTAAGTCCCTGCAGTATGGGTCCTATCGCTTCTGCGTGTCCGAAGAATGTCGCTAATTTGTAGCCGATGTTTGCTGCCTGCAGGTCTGGGAATATCAGCACGTTGGCATCTCCTTGTATCAACGCCTTGGGGCATTTTATCTTTGCCACCCAAGGTTCTACTGCTGCGTCGAGCTGCATCTCTCCGTCTATCACTGCCTCTGGCAGCATCTTCTTTGCCTTGTCTTTCGCCATCTCTGTCGCTTCGATGATCTTCTTCGCCAAAGGATGGTTTGCGCTGCCTTTTGTAGAGAATGACAGCATCGCTATTCTCGGCTCTATGCCGAATCTTATTGCAGTACGTGCAGTGTCTATGGCTATCTCTGCGAGGTCGTGCGCATCCGGTTCTATCGTCACCGCTGCGTCTGCGAACAGCATTATCTCTTTCTTGAACCTTATGAAGAACACTCCAGAGACCTTGTGGAACTTCTCTCGCATCTTTATTATCTGCAGTGCTGGCAGGACAGTGTGTCCTGTGCTGTGTATTGCTCCTGATATCAGCCCGTCTGCTTCTCCAAGATGCACCATCATGGTGCCGTAGTATATCGGCTCCCTGATGAGTGTCTTCGCCTGGTCGAGTGTCATGCCTTTTGCTTTTCTGATGTTGTATAGGTCGGTTGCGTACCTCTCGAGCTTCTTTGCGTTCTCAGCAGCGAGGTGGTCTATTATCGGCACGCCTTTAAGGTTGAGCTTGAGTTTCTTTATCGCCTTGTTTACTTCAGAGGTATTGCCGATGAGTATTGGTTTTGCTGTCTTCTCCTTCAGCACTTCTTGTATCGCCTTGAGCGTCCTTTCTTCAGTAGACTCAGGAAACACTATCCTTTTAGGATCCTTCCGCGCTTGTGCTTTTATCCTGGCTATGAAATCCTTCATTTTTCTTCACCTTCTTTGTTCAATCATGCGTGCCTTGCTTGTGCTGCACTTATCTTCCTGGTGCTGCACTTACTTGTGCATTGGCATATCTCTCTGCTTTTCTGGCTTTCTTGGTGGCCCATTCTGCTGCTGCCGCTCCCTGCTGCAGCTTCTTCGCTTCTGCGAGTTCTATGTTCAGCAGCTTCTTGAATGCTGCGTTGAGTGTGACACATATCTCTTCTCTTGCGCTTCCTACCTTCACGACATAGTTATCTAGTAATTGCACATGTCTTGTTGTGTGCTTGTACGCCTCATTGAGCGATCTGTATGCTTCTCTGATGTGGCTCGCAAGCACTTTCCCTTTTTTGTATGCCATCTTGTTTATCTCTTCGTTTATCTGCGATGTCTGCGCCAGCTGCGCGAGGTTGCCTTTTGAGTGCGGATTCTGGTCGATTATTGCTGCCATCTTGTCGAGCTCTTCCATGGCCTGCGTTATCCTGTAGTACATCATCGTCATGTAAGTCGCGGCCCTGGCGAGGTGATAGACATTTCCTATTGCCTTTGCCATGTCACGTATAAGCGGCAATAACTCCTCAGAGTTGTATTCGTGCCCCAGCTCGGCAATGTTTCTGAGCTTGTCGAAGAGGACTATTGTGGTGTCAGTCAATCCTGAGAGTTCTGCGTCAGGTATCTCTCCTGCCTCTTGCCTGAAGAGTTTCTCAGATTTCGCGTGTTCCACCCTGAGCTGTTTGTCCTGGTGCTGGAACAGGGTGTTGAAGTTCTCCATCTTGTCTAGATGGTTTTCTTCGCTTTTGCTTATATGGTGAAGCAGCTGTATTTTCCTATCTTCCATGGCATTTATACTCACAAGTCTCTTCAGTATCTTGTCAAGGTAGCCTTTTACGTCCCCCAGTCTTTTGTTCACGCTCTCGAGGGCTTCATGCCTCTGCCTCATCATCTGCAGTCTCTGGGGTGCGTTCTGTGCATTGGATTTTGATGCTTCGCTCTCTGCGCGTTTCAGGTCCTCGACGCTCTTCTGCAGCACTTTTTCCATCGCGACTATGCTCTGGTCTGCTGCCGTCCTTACCCTGGTGAACGCTGACCTTTTCTCTTCCAGCTCTGTCGCTTCGTATGCTGCGTCGCGTATTATCTTCATGGACCTGTGGAATATCTTGCCTGCCTTCTCTTGCAGCGACTCTTCTTCAAGCTTGTCTCTTACGAGCTGATTTGATATATGGAGTATTTTCTTTGACGCTGCCATTATGTCCTTTTTCCTCTCATCATCGACTGCAGAGTCTCCCAGCGCCGCGAGTTTCCTCTTCAGCTCCTCGCATTGCCTGAGTATCTCTATGATGTAATTTGCGTCGCGGTCCTCGATCTCGTCCTGCTGCTTCTCCATGTTTTCCATTGTCTCTGCGAGTTCCTTGCCTGCCGCCGCGATTGCTGATTCGTGCTCCTGCTCTTCTATGTTTGTCTTCTCCCTTTCAGACAATGCAGAGCTGAACCTCCTCAACCCCGAAGATATCTTGTCCCTTGACCAGCCAGCCCCTTTCCTAGCGTTCCTGCCGAGCCATCTTATTGCTTTGCGCATCTTGTGCAGCGCGCTGCCAGGCACTCCTTCTCTTCTCTGCACCTTCGCTGCGTCGCTTGTCCCGTACTCTTTGTCGTGGCCGCGTTTCCGCACCATGTGCGTCAGGGCTGTCACTCCGCCGACTATGCCTAGCAGCATGACTGGGTTTATGGACACTAAGAACGCGACTCCGTACAGCGGCACGAGCATTATCAACGCGCCATGCCATTCTCCTTTTGTGAGTTTCTTCACAAGTCCTGATGCCAGGAATGCCATCGCGAAGTAAGCTACGTATATTGTCTTGAACCCGAACATCACCATTCCACAGAACAAGAGTACTGCTGCTTGAGCCCAGTAGCTCCTTTCCTCTGGCTGTTTCTTGACCTCCATGAAGATCGCAACGACCATTATCAGTGCAACAACTCCAAAGACGCTCTGCAGCTGCGTGTTGCCTGGCACATTAGAAAGGAAAGATAATGATGACTGCCTGTAACTGTTCAATGCTGTGTCTATATCTGAGATGCTTACCATCTTTTGTTTTCACTCAATTTTTTATATATCAACACTTTGCACTATTTATTTCTTTATGTTTATAGGGCTTTTTATTCCGCCCATATCAGAATGGCGACGGAGAGGCTGTGGACGTGTTTCTGTAAAGTTTTTGTGCTTATATCAGTGTAGTGAAAAATCGTAACATATATTAAGTAGTAGTATTTAGTCTATTCATCTAAGTAGCAAATTTTCGTTGTGAGACAAAAAGGGGGAGGGTTTAACAATGATTGTAAAAGAAGAATTCCTAAGCAAATTAAGGCGCTATTTCTCTTTGAACCTTTACGAGGTAAAAATCTGGACTGCATTGCTTTCTCGCGGCGTCTCGACCGCAGGTGAACTTTCTGATATCGCGAATGTTCCTAGGTCTAGGAGCTATGATGTCCTTGAGAGCCTGGAGAAGAAAGGTTTCGCCATCACTAAGCTTGGCAAGCCTATCAAGTATATCGCTGTCCCTCCTGAAGAGGTGCTCGAGCGCGTCAAGAAGAACATGAAGGAAGAGGCGGATGAGAAAGTCAAGCGCCTGGAAGAATTGAAAGGCACTGAAGTCATCAATGAGCTTTCCACTTTGCACACCCAGGGCATTGACCTGGTCGAGCCTTCTGATTTGTCTGGCAGCTTGAAAGGCAGGCACAATCTGTATAATCATCTTGAGCTGACTATCCGCAATGCTGAGGAGTGTGTCTCGATAATGACCACATCTCAGGGCCTGCTGAGGAAGCTTGAGGGCCTGAAGCCGACTTTCGAGAAGATCAAGAAGCGCGGTGTGAAGATCAGGATAGCTGCTCCGGTGACGAAGGAGAACATGGCAGCCATCAAGGACTTGGGTGATGTCGCTGAAATAAGGCATTCGACTACCAAGGCGAGGTTCTGCATCGTTGACAGGTCTGAAGTGATCTTCATGGTCATGGATGATGCAGAAGTCCATCCGACATATGATGTCGGTATCTGGATCAATACGCCTTTCTTCTCAAATGCGCTGGAGACCTTGTTTGACGTGAGTTGGAAGACTCTCAAGACAGCCAAGGAGATAATGAAGTAATTGCTTTATTTTTTTCTTCTTATTTTTATTCTGTTTTCTTCTATTTGAAGGTAATATCAAGAATGAAGTCATGAGCGAAGCCGCGCCCTACTTCGCTTGCTCGCTCCACTTCGTTCCGCTTGCAAGCTCTCGTAGCCGCCACGCCCCATGAATAATCTTGCGAAGCTAAGCTGTGAGAAACCAATCATTTCTGTAACTAAGTTCGCCGATTTTGTGGGCTAATTGGCGGCTACGGTCGCGGCTTCGCTCGAATTGACACTTAACTTGACAACGTCCGATTTCAATAACATTTTTAAATAGCCTTGTTTCTCAAATGCCTCATGGACATTAACAGGCTTGTCGAATCCCTGCACCCTTTGGAGAGGAAGGCAGTGCCTTTTCTTTCTAGATGCAATAACCTGAAGGAGTTGATGCGTCTCTCGCAGCTTTCAGAGGCAGAGGCGATGCGTGCCTTGCAATGGCTTGAGAACAAGCAGGTTCTGAAGATACACGCAGAGGTCAAGGAGACTGTACGGCTTGATAATAACGGTAAGGTCTATCTTGAGAAAGGCCTTCCTGAGCGCAGGTTCCTGGATGCTTTGAGGATGAAGATACTCACCATGAAGGGACTGACTGAAGCTACCGGCCTTTCCTCTGATGAGATTGCTGTCTGCCTGGGCCTTCTTAAGAGCAAGGCAGCCATACTGATAGAAGGCGGTGTTGTTTCTATAACTGACCATGGCAAGAAGATCCTTGACAAGGAGTGGCTTGAGGAAGCTTTCCTGAAGAAGATAGCAGGTTCAGACCTTGGTCCAGATGCCCTTACTCCTGAAGAGAATTTCGCCTTTGAAATATTCAGGAAGCGCAGGGAGATAGTCAAGCTGGATGTTGATAAGATAAAGCGTTTTGAGCTTACCGAGCTCGGCAAGGCTCTTGTCGATGCGGACATCGAGCCGAAAGAGACTGTTGACAGGATCACTCCGGCGATACTCGCGGATGGGTCCTGGCGCAATAAGTCTTTCCGCCGTTATGATGTTGAGATAAACGTCCCTAAAATCAACAGGGGCAAGAGGCATTTCGTCAATCAGGCCACTGATTATGCGAGGCAGGTCTGGATAGAGATGGGCTTCAAGGAGATGGAAGGTCCGTTGGTGAACACCTGTTTCTGGAACTTTGATGCTTTGTTTGTTCCGCAGGATCATCCAGCACGAGAGATGCAGGATACTTTTTACATGAAGAATCCTGCAAGAGGAAAGCTTCCTGACCATAAGCTTGTCGAGCGGATAAAGGAGATGCATGAGCATGGCGGCAAGACAGGCAGCCTGGGCTGGCAGTACAGGTGGGGTGATGACCCTGCAAAGAAGATTGTCCTCAGGACCCACACAACTGTTCTTTCCTCGCACACTCTCGCTTCCCTTAAGGGATCTGACTGGCCTGCGAAGTTCTTCGCTGTCGGCCATTGTTTCAGGAACGAGGCGCTGGACTGGAGTCATTTGTTCGAGTTCAACCAGACAGAAGGTATTGTCGTTGACCCTAATGCGAATTTCAAGCACTTGCTCGGCTATCTTAAGCGTTTCTTCGCGAAGCTTGGTTTTCCCCAGGCCAGGTTCCGCCCTGCTTATTTCCCTTACACAGAGCCGAGCATCGAGATTGATGTTTTCCATCCGGTGCATAAGAAGTGGGTCGAGCTTGGCGGCGCAGGCATGTTCCGTCCCGAAGTCGTCGAGCCCCTACTCGGAGAGGCTGTTCCTGTTCTCGCATGGGGACCTGGTTTTGATAGGATTATGACTGAGTACTACGGGATAAATGACATTCGCGATTTGTACAAGAATGACCTCTCGCAGTTGAGGAGCATGAAGCAGTGGATGAGGTAATTGCAAGATGCCGACAGTAAAGCTGAACAAGAAGGTTTTCAATAAGCTTGTAGGTAAAGAGCTTTCCGATGATCAGCTCCGCGAGCGCATACCTATGATCGGCACTGACCTGGAAGGTATAGAGGGTGATGACATCAATGTCGAGGTCTTCCCGAACCGTCCAGACATGCTTTCCGAACAAGGCTTTGCGAGGGCTTTCTCTGCGTTCATTGGTGTCAAGACTGGTTTGCGCAATTATGATGTCAAGAAGTCAGGCTCGAAAGTCATGATCGATGCGAGCGTAAAAGATGTAAGGCCATTCACTGCTTGCGCGCTGGTCAAGAACTTGAAGTTCAATGATGAGAAGATCCGTGAGATAATCCAGATACAGGAGAAGCTGCACGTGACTTTCGGCAGGAACAGGAAGAAGCTCGCGATAGGCATCTACCCGTTAGAGAAAATAAAGCTTCCGATAAAGTACTTCGCAGCCGATCCAAATAAGATAAAGTTCCGGCCTCTTGAATTCCCAAGTGAGATCACTGCTTTGCAGATACTCTCTCAGCATCCTGCTGGCCGCGAGTATGGTCATCTTCTGGAAGGAAAGGAAAAGTTCCCCTTCTTTGCTGATGCGGGCGACAACATACTTTCCATGCCTCCGGTGATAAACTCTCATATTACAGGCAAGATTGAGGAATCTACCAGCGAAGTGTTCATCGAGTGCTCTGGTTTTGACTTCAATACCTGCAAGATATGCCTGAACATAATCGTGACTGCGATGGCAGACATGGGCGGCGAGATTTACTCGATGGAGCTTGAATACGCGGATGGCCGGAAGGTTACGCCAGACCTTGATCCTAGGAAGATAAAGCTCGATGTCCCTTTCATCAACAAGTGGCTTGGCCTGAAGCTCTCAGAGAAGGATATGGTCGATCTCCTAGCCAAGATGGGTTACGGCTTTGATATGGGTTTTACCCTCATCCCGGCCTACCGCGCAGACATACTCCACATGGTGGACCTTGCAGAGGATGTTGCAATCGCGTATGGTTATGAGAAGTTTGATGCTGAGATCCCTAATGTCGCGACCATCGGCCAGGAGTCTGAGTTCGAGACATTCAGGCGCAGGGTCTCTGAAATATTGATAGGTCTTGGCCTGCTGGAGACCAGCACTTACAACTTGAGTAATGCTCCTGATCAGGATGAGAAGATGATGACTGATTTCCCGCTTGTTGAGCTGGAGAGCGCGGTGAATATTGATTACAATGTGCTGCGTGCCTGGATGCTGCCTTCGTTAATGAAGGTACTGCATGACAACAAGAGCAATGATTATCCTCAGAATATATTTGAGTCAGGCAATTGCTTTGCCCTTGACAAGGATTCAGAGACCGGTGTCTGTGAGTTCTGCACGCTTGCAGTTGCGCTTTGCGGCCCGGACACTGACTTCACCAGGATTAAGCAGGTTGTTGATTGCCTGCTGTCTGCCTTGGATTGCAGATATGTGTCTAGTGAGGCAGAGCATCCTTCTTTCATACCAGGCCGCGTGGCCTATGTTTCTGTCAATGACACAATAATAGGGCATGTTGGTGAGCTTCATCCCCAGGTTCTTGTGAATTGGGGTTTGGAGATGCCTGTGGCTGCTTTTGAGTTGAGCCTGACAGGGCTTTTTAAGGCTTTAAAAAGCCGACAGTAAAGCTTTAAAATACTGGCTTACTTCTTGGTTTATATAGGGGGTTAGGTATGGTTAGGAAGAGGCAAAGGAGTAGTACTATCTATTTTCACACCAGTCTGAAGCGTCCTAGCTATGGCTATTCTGGCTTCAACTATTCTTTCAGCCGGGCGCTTGATACCACGGTCTCTGTCAGGAGCATTGTCAAGTATTCTGTATTGGTCCTTGTCTTCCTTATCGTGCTGGGTTCTGTCTTCCTGCTGGGTAGGGTCTCTGCAAAGCCTGATCCTAGCGGCATGTCCTCTGCGCAGTTGTCTGGCCAGACAAAGCAGACAGCTAAGCAAAGCGCGGATGTTGAGAACCTTTCTGCGGATAAGGTAGTGTCTGACCCGGATCCTTCAGAGGATGTTGAAGAAGTGGATGCGGATGTGCCTGATAACGCGCGTGTCATAATCACCAGGCCAGAGCCTGCCGTTGACAAGGGTGAAAAGCCTTTGGCAGAAGAGACTGAAGTCACTGAAACGCCGGATCCTGTTGTTGGTGAGTCCTGCACTTACAGCCATGCTCCTTTTGACTATAACTACACCAAGGTCAATTTCTCAGTCTCTAATTTCAACAAGGATGTCCGCGGGGATAATTGGGGCACCATAACTTCATTGAAGCTGACTGTCACGAATAATGAGAAGTGCACCATCATAAATCCTACTCAGCTGAAGATCAAGCTCACCGCCAAGGGAAAGGGTTCCTTGTGGTGGGATGATGAGGTTTTCTTGCCTGAGACCTTCAAGCGCATCACTCCAGGAGGCACTGCCACGGACACCATTACCGTGCATGTCTCTTACTCTGACATCTATGGTGAGAAGGAGCTCAAAGCAACTTTGTTTGACGACTATGACATCCCTATGTCGACGGTGAAGAAGTATATGTTTATCGAATGAAAAATAAGAAATTAAATGATTAAAAATATTTCTATTCCTCTATCGCCTTCTCGAGCTTGCCTTCTGCCTTCGGTTTTGCCTTCTCTGCTTTTGCTTTCGGCTTCTCTTCCTTGGGCGCGAGCTTCTTCCTGTCTGCAGCCCTTGTCTTCGCGGGTTTCTCTGCTGCTTTTCTCGGCTTTGTCGCTTTTATCTCCATGCCGAGCTTCTTGAATTCCGAGATGACAGATGTGTGTGCTGCGCCTTTGCTGAGCTTTATCGTCTCGGTGAGCGGCTCGAGGTGTCTGACATTGCATTTCCTTCTCCTGGTCTCGCCGTCTATCATGACGAACTTTTCATCCATGACTTCCACTATGACGCATTTCTTGCCTGCGTCCCTGCCTGCTGTCTTTATGCAGAGCCTTCCTACTTCCATCATTTTATTTGCCTCCAGAGAAATACGCAATGGTATTCTCTTTCCAATCTTATCCACCGCATTGTCGCCAGCGCGGTTTCACATTCAATTAAAAGAGATTGATTATGATACGTGATATGATTACTGCCTTGCCTTGGCTATCATCTTTTTCCTTGTGCACTTTGAGCAGAGCACTCCGCCATATGGCCTTTCAGGTCTTTTCTTTGTCTTAGGCATGCGCTGCATCTTGTATGGTCTTTCGCGCGGTACTCCTGCGAGTACTGCTCCGCAATCTGCGCAGACTGCCCTTGCTGGCTTCCTTTTCTTGTATTGCAGTACTGTCTTTCCGCCAGGTGTCTTCCTGTATACCCTTCGGAATGTCCTTGACCTTCTGTTTGGCTTTGTCATCTAAATCACGTTTTCAGGGAATTGGGCTGGTTTATAAAGGTTTGGGTGGAGGTAAAAATACCTTATCAAAGGCAGCACCACCGCCAATAAATGCTTAGGCAGTGGCGCCGTGAATCTGCGAGGCTTTTCAACAACTCCCTCGCGGGCGTCGCGGGGGGATGCCCCCTACGGGGACGCAGCCCTTTTGATTACAACGACGCAAGCCGAGCTCACGCGCCACTGCCAAGTATAACCTAGCGCTGCAGCCTTTAGAAAGCTTTTTAAATAGTGATGTCCGGAAAATAGGCTGTAAGGTCAAAATGAAGCTCTCAAATAAGCTTGTTGAGGATGTTGTTTCTGCTGCTGCAGGCGAGGATGTTCTTACTTTAGTGAAACAGCTGAAGAACAAGAAGAACGTTTCTGAGTTCAAGCTCGCAGAGAATCTGAAGCTAGAGGTCAATGTCGTCCGCAATATGCTGTACCGGCTCTATCACGCCAACCTGGTCTCGTTCATCAGGCGCAAGGACAAGAAGAAGGGTTGGTATATCTACTATTGGACTTTCAGGATCAAGCAGATCAAGTATCTTGCGATGAATCTCAAGAAGGAGAAGCTTGACCGCTTGAATGACCGGTTGTCTCGCGAGAAGGAGAGCAGCTTCTTTATCTGCCCGAACTCTTGCATGCGTCTTGACTTCGAGCAGGCTGTCAGTTTCGAGTTCAAGTGCCCTGAGTGCGCGAAGATAATGCAGCTCGAGGCCAATGAGGAGAAGATCAAGAAGATTCAGGATGAGATAAAGGCTCTGGAGAAGGAAGTCATCTGATCCTGAACATCCAGGAATATTTCTTCTGTATCATATCGACCAGCATCTGTGGTTTGTATATTCCCAGCTCAGTTATCACGCCAGTTATCAATTCAGGAGACATCTTCTCGAATGCAAAGTTGTCTATTTTCACTCCGCGCGGAGCGTCTTTCCACACTTCTGACGCATATCTTTTTTCTATCGGCTCTTCGAATCCGAACACTGTCTCCGGGTCGAATTTCCAGCTGTTTGCGCAGACATACACAGGCACGTCATACTTGTTCGCTATCTCTGCGAATAGTTCTGAGCCCACCTTGTTGATTACTTTCCCCTCGACGGTTATCGCGTCCGCGCCAATCAGCATCAGGTCTGCCTTCTTGAGCGCGAATCGTGCTGCTGAATCGACATAGTGCGTTACTGGTATCCCCTCTTTCGCGAGTTCAACAGCGGTTATCCTCCCCTGCAGCCTCGGTCTTGTCTCTGTGTTGTGGACCTCGAAGTGCTTGCCGTTTTTCCATGCCTGCTTGAGTATCCTAGTGACGGTCGAGGAATGGCAGTGCGTGTATATTATCATCCCGTCTTTGATCTTCTGTGCGCCGTATTCTATTATCTTCTCTTCAGACTCCTGGAAGAAATCCAGGATGTTTTTTATCTTGCTCTCGACGTGTGTCTTCAGGTCTTGTGTTGTCTTGGAGTGCAGGCCTATGTCTGCCAGGACGAAGTTAAGAGAATTCCTCATGCAGGGCTCTGTAGCCCGTGTAGCGAAGAGCTGTGTTTTTGCTTTTTCCAGCTCTTTGATTATCTGCGCTGGTTCTTTTTTCCTGTTGTCTTCCAGGACATGAGTGAGTGACTTGACTGCCTCTTTCGCTATGTTCTCTGCTCCTTGTATCTTCAGGGATTTGATGTCAAGTACTATCTGTTTGAATCCCATGGTATCTTGCTCAGCCTTTCAGGATTTAAATGTTTATTACTATTCGTAAGAGAACTATCTCACCATTGACTTGACGCAGAGCACTGGCTTGAGCTGGTCTATCTGTGGCTTGAATACGAATGCTGTCTTGTCGTCGAAGTATCCGCACCTGAACCTCTCCAGAGGGATGCCCGTCCTTTTGGACAGCATTATGGCGTAGAACAGCAGTTGGCATCCGGCATAGCGTTCTTTCTCTGCTGCGGGCTTGTAGTCCCATATCCAGACATTCTCTTCGTCTATCCTGAGTATGTCTATGTGTCCTGTCAATGGTTCCTCGCAGTCGAACAGTGCCTTGTATGTCTCGAGCTCGTGCTCCTGGAGCCATATCGGCACTTCCACAGCGACTGTGTTGGCGTCGTTCTCGAGCATGTATACTTCTACATTGGAATGCGCTGTCTTGTAGCCGCCGTGCGCCAACCCGAGTTCCGCTAGTTTGCAGACCTCGTGGCCATCTATCTTTGTCAGCCTTGTATCCACATCAAGCCGCAGCGAGGATGATCTTGGCCCTGTCTGGAAATAGTGGTCTGGGCAGGAGGTGAGCATCTTCTCCATGAAGCACTTCAGCGGTCCGTAGTCGTTGCAGCACAGGCTCTCTGCCTTTGGTGTGTGCAGCCTATAGTGATAGAACCAGCCGTGGTTTAGAGAGGTGTGTTTGATGCTCATCTTGGAAGAGAAAAAAAATAGTTAAAAGATTATTATTAGCGTTTCTTTGCCTTTCTCTTGCCGAGCATCGTTTCTATCTTCAGCTCTTCCTTCTCTATCTTGGTCTCTTCAGACTCTATCTTGTGTGTTATCTTGAGAAGGTTCTCGTCCATCCTTGCGATGCGTCTTTCGAGCAGCACGAGAATTCGTAGGCTGTAGACGATTGCCGCAAGGGTCCCTATGATTATTGCGAGGGTAACTCCTTCAAGTCCTAGTCCTGCCATTTTTATACCTCCTTTTTGAGCATGATGTGGTTATTACGGGGTTATTTTAGGAATAGTAGTATATAAAGGTTGCGTGTATGTTTTGTTCAGTACGAAGATATGCGGCGCCACCGCGAATTTGCGGAGCGTCTTTCAGTTGAATGATTGCACAGACAAGGGGGATGCCCCCTACGGGGAATGTCTGTTTCTTTGGAAATAATTAACAAGCGTAGCCTCGCGTGGCGCCGCCTTGTGGTATTCGGAGTATTGTCTTCGTCAGAAATATATAATTGATAAAATGTAGAAAAACTAAAAGATTTACTGCTTGACTTCAAGCGGCTTCATCGCTTTCCACTCTGTGTCGAACATCTGTTTCAGTGCGGATGAGAAGAACGGTGTATTGACCCACACGCCGGAATCGTATGTCGGGTGCACTTCTGCGTCGTCGAGAAGCATGAACGTGACCTGTTTGCCGTCTATGATGCAGAACCTTGCCTTGATGTTGTCGGTGTGTCTTATCTCCACGAAGTTCTTCAGCTCTTTGACTGCCTTCTCTGCTTCCTTTGTCAGAGGTGCTGCGATCCTTACCCGGACCTTCCTTTCTTTCGCCTTCTGGAAGAATGACTTCAATGTTTCAGCTTTCCTTATCAGGCCTTCTGTCGTGGTCATTATCTCCACTGTCGACTCTGCGGATTTGATCATGGACTCGAGGTGGTTGTATAGGTTGCTCCTGCCTTTCAACGCGCCAGAGAGATCAGTCGGCTCGACGAGCTCGACTCCTTGAGAATGAAGCAATGACAGCTCTTTGAGTATCTCGCTTCCCCTCAGGGTTTCGAGCTGCTTTGTCTGCGCATCCGACTCGACGATGACCTTTTTCTTTACCCTTTCAAGGACCTCTTCGGGCGGGACAGCGATATACTTGATTGGCTTTCCGAGCTTCATTATTATGAATCCTTTCTTCTCCAGGCTTTCGAGGACATCATAGCTCCTAGACCTAGGAACATTCGCGATATCAGAAAGTTCACCTGCGGTTGATACCCCACGGGAGAGCAATGCTGTCCACAGCTTGCTTTCGTATGAGTTAAGACCGAAGTCTTTGAGTTTGTTTAAAAAATCCTTTTGGACTATCATAGTTTATCGACCTTTGTTCTCGTTAAAAGCCATCAAAACAACCCCTTTTTAACTCAAACGCCAAATTTAAATCATTAAATGCTAAATAACTGATAAAACTGCCTAAATTGAATATCTGTCAGTTTTACGGCTCCTTTTGTTCCTTTAAGCCAGGATTCTCTTTTTAATAGGTATTACGCCCCAACCGCAACACCTCAAAAATCTATCACTGTAGAGGTATAACCCCTATATAAAGGTTTCGTTGTTTTTGCTATTTCGGAGTAGCAAAACTGTTAGAAGTGTGTTCAGATGTGCCTGATATCGAAGTATTCGAACTCATCTGTATCTACCTTCTCTTCCTTTATCTCTGACGATGAGACAAAGGCATTCATGGGGCCTTTCTTGCACTGTCTTATGAATTCCTGCAGCTTCATCTCCTCCCCTTGGGCGAGTATCTCCACGTCATCTTTGGTGTTTTTCACGTATCCGACTATCCCTTTTTTGTTCGCCTCCTGCTTTGCGAATTCCCTGAAGAAAACGCCGATTACGCGGCCTTTCAGTATTATATGGAATCTCTTTAGCGCCATTCTAGCTCATCCCCCTCTCGTGTCTTGCTTTTCCTTATTGTGCCTGACTGAAGCTCGAGCACGTATTTTGCCTTGCCGGTCGAGTTGTACGTCGTGAACGGCCTGAAATCTCTCTTCATCTCCACCACTCGCTTTTTCTCGTCGAGGAACAGCATGTCGATCGGGTAGAAGACAAAGAACATGTGCAGCCCTTGCAGTTTTGGCTTGTCGAACTCGAACACCAGCGCTTTTGCCTTCACAGCAGATTCGTCTGTGAACATAAGGCCGCGTGCCTTGGACGCGACAGATCTGCATAATCTATAGTCTGCTGCGATCAGTGTTTTCCTTGTTTTGTTGCGGATGTGTATTGTCGTCACCTTTTCTAACGAACAGCGCCCATATAAAAAACTTTTTATAAATCTGTTTTTCACAGAACTGCCCAAAAGCCACAAATCAGGTGAATTAAGCCTGTTTCCACAGGAAATCATAGGGGTATTACCTTTATAAAAACTAGTTTCTCAAATATATATTTTGGAATAATAGTATTTATAAATACCAAGCCACTTTCTATTTAAATAGTTTATATTTTGTTTATAAACACATAGGGGGTTAGAATATGACCAAAAGAGATATTCGGGTTGTTAATATCGTTGTTTCCTCTTCCTTGGGGCAGGACATTCCTTTAGAGAAGATGGCAGCGACGCTTTCAAACACAGAATACAATCCTGAGCAGTTTCCGGGCTTGGTTATAAGAATAAAGGAGCCTAAGACCTCTGCCTTGATTTTCAATTCTGGAAAGATTGTCTGCACTGGTGCGAGGACTCTTGACGATGTCCAGCGCTCGATAAAGCAGATAATCAAGAGCCTTGAGAAGATAAACATCAAGATCTCAATAGAGCCTGAAGTGACTATCCAAAACATAGTGGCTGCTGGTGCCGTCGGCATGGACCTGAACCTTAACGTCCTTGCCATGAAGCTGCAGAACACAGAGTACGAGCCAGAACAGTTCCCAGGCCTGGTCTACAAGATAAATGTCGAGCCCAAGGGCGAGAAGGTATTCAAGGCCACTTTCCTGTTGTTCTCCAACGGAAAGGTCGTCTGCACAGGCACCAAGTCAGAGCACCAGGTGCACCAGGCTCTCGACGCATTGATTGAGAATCTGAAGAAAGTCAAGTGATTATTTTTTGTTTTTGCTTATTAGTCTTTAATTTTTAGATCCAACCGTTGTCGTCGGAAATCTTTCGGTTTTTAGGGGGAAAGTTTTTTTAAGGGGGAATGAAAATAATATCCTAGTCATAACTATTTTAGGTAAAAAAGGGATAGCATG
The DNA here is from genome assembly GCA_020052935.1 of archaeon. Classification (GTDB taxonomy): domain Archaea; phylum Nanobdellota; class Nanobdellia; order Woesearchaeales; family UBA11576; genus JABMQF01. The sequence continues at coordinate 23,087 of JAGVOD010000018.1, forward strand.
GATGTTTCAGAGCAGATAAAGAGGTTCGAGCAATTCGTCGAGCAGAACTACCAGGTTGCGCTGCTTGAGGCGATTTCTGTCGGAAATAATTTCATGCTTATTGATTTCTCTCAGCTGGCGAAATTCGACCCTGAGCTTGCAGAGCTTCTTCTTGACCAGCCGGAGGAGGTTCTGAAGGCATTCGAGATAGCTATCAGGAACCTTGACACTCCCGAGTCTGTCTCGAAGTTCTATGTCCGTTTCAAGAACCTTCCGAAGAGCCAGGAGCAGAGGATACGCGAGATCCGCAGCAGTCATATCGACAAGTTTCTTTTCGTGAATGGGATTGTCCGCCAGAAGTCTGATGTCAGGCCGCAGGTGACTACTGCGAAATTCGAGTGCCCTAGCTGCGGCAATGTCATCTCAGTCATCCAGCTGGAGGCTAAGTTCAAGGAGCCGTCGCGTTGCGGCTGTGGACGCAAGGGCAAGTTCCGGATGCTGTCGAAGGAGCTTGTTGATGCGCAGAAGATTGTCCTTGAGGAGATATCTGAGCTTCTTGAGGGCGGAGAGCAGCCGAAGAGGATTGACATATTCCTGAAGAATGACCTTGTCTCGCCTCTTAGCGACAAGAAGACCAACCCGGGCACCAAGATCCGTGTCGTGGGGCAGGTCAAGGAAGTCCCTATTCCTTCTAAGGATGGCGGCAAGCTGGTGCGTTTCGACCTGATGATCGAGGCGAATTGTGTCGAGTCTGTCGAGGAGAGCTTTGGGGAGCTGACTATAACTGAGGAGGAAGAGAAAAAGATAAAAGAACTGGCGAATGACCCGAAGATCCTGAACAAGCTTGTCAACTCCATGGCACCTTCTATCTATGGCCATGAGAAGGTCAAGGAAGCTATCATCATGCAGCTTCTTGGCGGTGTGCGCAAGACAAGGAATGACGGCGTAGTCACAAGAGGAGATATGCACATCCTTCTCGTCGGTGATCCTGGTTCAGGAAAGTCCCAGCTGTTGAAGCGCGCTCAGCTGATAGCTCCGAAGTCCCGTTATGTATCTGGCAAGGGCGCAAGCGGTGCCGGCCTTACTGCCGCTGTCGTGAGGGATGAGTTCTTACGTGGCTGGGCTCTTGAGGCGGGCGCTCTCGTACTGGCTAACCACGGCTTCTGCATGATTGATGAGATGGATAAGATGTCTAAGGAGGACCGTGATGCGATGCATGAGGCCCTGGAACAGCAGACAGTCTCGATCTCCAAGGCGAATATCCAGGCGACGCTTAGGTGCGAGACCACAGTCCTCGCTGCTGCCAACCCGAAGTGGGGCCGTTTCGATCCTTACGATCTTCTTGGCAAGCAGATAGATCTTCCTCCTGCGTTGATCAGCAGGTTTGATCTTATTTTCCCGATAAAGGACTTGCCGAATAAGGAGCAGGATGAGCGTCTTGCTGGCTTTGTCCTTAATCTCCATCAGACCAGCGATGCCGGCACGTGTGACATTGATACTGATACCCTGAGGAAGTTCATTGCATATGCGAGGCGTTACTGTGTCCCGAAGCTCACTGACGCAGCATTGGAGGAGATCAAGGAGTACTATGTCAAGATGCGCGCTTCTGGCGGCGATGAAGGTGGCGTGAAGGCAATACCTATAACTGCAAGGCAGCTTGAGGCACTGGTGCGGCTTGCAGAGGCTTCTGCCAGGTCGCGTCTTTCAGATAAAGTGACGAGGAAAGACTCCAGGAAGGCCATTGAGCTGCTGCATTACTGCATGTCGCAGGTCGGTATCGACCCTGATACCGGCAAGATTGACGTCGATATCCTCACTACAGGTGTATCTTCTTCTGCGAGGAGCAACATCATAGTCATCAAGGAGGTCATAAATGACCTGGAGAACAAGATTGGCAAGACCCTTCCTGTGGATGATGTCGCGAGAGAAGCGCAGGAGCGTGGCATCTCTGCTGACAAGGTCGAGGAAGTGCTTGAGAAATTGAAGCGTTCTGGTGATATATTCGAGCCGAAGCGAGGGTTTATCCAGAAGATTTGATTTTATTGTCGAAAAGATTTATATATCCTTTTTATAAACAACCCTTCATGCTTAAAAGAGGTTCCAGATACATCTGCATGTTTCTTATTTACTTGGTATTGATACCTATTTTTCAGACCGCCAATGTCTTTGCTGAGTTCTACTCAGGCATACATGGTTCTGACAATGTTCCGGGTTTCAGGAAGACCTATCCTGATGTTACCATAATCAATGTCTCTGCATTGATCCCTGGCGAGACCGTGTCTGGCTCTCAGATAAAGCTTCTTTCTGACCCCACGAGACCTTTTGAGTGCACTGAGGGCAATGCTACCTCGCCGTATGTCTGCCAGATGACTGTTCCTGGTGACCTCCCTCCTGGCCCTCACGAGTACGAGGTTCAGTTGTTCCACGCAGATCTTTCAGAAGCCGCGCCCAAGCAGGTCCTGACGATAGTTGCTGATGACCAGCCTCCGAAGATACATTCCTTCAGTATCGCCAGGAACGGCTCTAATGTCTCTGCCGCTTATCAGGTCTCTGATTCTGCATGTGCGTCATGCCCGCCTGACCTGTGCGCGGGTATCGCGAGGATAGATTTTCTTCTCAATTACGAGAAGGTCGGCGAGGTCATCCCAGATGCCGGCCAGTGCCTTCTCCCTGCAAACACGACGCTCCTCATGATAAACCCCGTGCCCGGCGTCATCACGAAGAATATCTGTATTGAAGCGTATGACCGTCTTTTCCAGAAATCCTCTGAGTGTAGGGAGATTGTTATGGACTTCTCCCCGCCGCAGCTCATCAATGCGAGTCTTTGGTTCAATAATAAGCCATTGCGCTACACAAAAGGTGAGCCGCAGGGCAATGTCGTGCTCCAGGCTTTTATCGCAGAAGAGTCTGAGTTGAATCTCAGCTCGATTGTCGCTGATTTCTCCTCGTTGAACTCAAGAGCTGAGTTCAGCAGCGCGTACAGGAACGTCGACATGTCGGACACAAACAAGATGCTTTTCAACATAAAGTGCAGCAATGTCTCTAAAGGCATTTACAACTGCACCTGGAGCAACATCCTTATGCTGCTCAATTCTGCATCTACCCCAAAGATAACTGTATACGCGACCGATACTCTTGGGAATGTTATGAACTCCACGTATGATTTGCCTATTCTTTTCGACAACACAAAGCCTGTTGTTACTGGCATGCGTTCCGGCATAGCTGATGATGTAGGTCGTTACTGGGTCGGCAAGGGCAACAACACTATTTACGTCGACATCTCAGAATCTGGATCAGGATTCAGGGACAGGAAGCTTTTCATTGATTTCGGGAGCTTTGGCAAGCAGCAGTATGCTGGTGATAAGACAATCATCGCTCCGAATAACTGCACAGAGGGTTGGACCTGCGTCTATGATTTCATCAATGTCATCAACCCGCACGTGAGCGGCGAAGTCCTTCCCATGACGGTTATTGCTGGCAGCTCTGATGATGCTAATAATCCTGTCGAGGGTGCGACAAGCACGGGCTTTTATTATGATAATGAGGCTCCGCAGATACTCGCCATACAGAACTCGACTGTCTGCCCGACTTTCCCAGACTCTATCGAGATAAAGGTGAATGTCTCAGAGAAGTATTCTGGTGGTGTCAAGGCAGAGGTCTCTGCCCCTCTGCTGAGCACGAATATCTTTCCGATGAGCTTTGACTGTGAGGAGACCACCAAGAAAGGGACTTGGGCCTGTGATATCATCATCGATAACCTTGTGACGCTTTACGTCGATGGCGAGATAAACCTCACTCTGTTTGACCGTGCTGGAAACCACAACACGACGACTCTTAGACAGGAGGTCTGCGAGGCAGCGCCAGGCACTCCTCCGAATGTTATCAGCGTTGCAAGTTGTGATGTCCTTCCAGCTTCAGGCATTGACCGCCAGATATCTGAACGTATTCCTTTCCCTATCTTCTTGCGTCCTACTCTTCGCCCGACAAGCACTGGCGCAGCCATCCAGCAGGTCCGCGTCACGAAATGCTCTTCCCCGCTTGGCACGTTCAGCGACGAGTATGTCCTTGATGAGTTGAACTTTGATTCTCCATTGATTGGCACGACGGTTCAGCTCTCTCCAGAAGCCCTGGCGACTTCAGGCACTGACATCATCGATAAGATAGACATCTCTTGCGGACTCGAGTTGATTGTCCGCGCCGGCACCAAGGTCTATCAGCTGCCTGAGATCGAGAACATGACCTGTCGTGATGTGCCCGTGCATGGTACTGTTTTTGGCGGGATAGACCATAGCTTGAACCTCACCATGCAGGACATAACCGATCAGATCAAGGACAAGGAGGATGAGATTGCTGATTACGAGGACGCGCTTGATGTCCTGGGTGGAATCTGCACCATCGCAGAGCTCATGGCCAAGATAACTGCTGCGTTGCAGATACTTCGTGAGGTGATCTGGGTCGTCTCGCTGATATTGTATGCGCTGACGTTCAGCAAGAGTGCTGGTGAGAAGTTGTATCACACCACTTGCAGGTTAGTTGAGAAGATTAGCGGCTGGATTGTCACTCTTCTATGGCAGATTGATTCTGGCCGCATCGGACAGGATTTCTGGGGTGAGGGCGCCGCCTGGTCTTCTCCTGGCTTCTACATCAAGACCCTTTGTGGAATTTTCACCTGCCGCCTCACAGAGCAGAACACCTTTGTGGAGATGCTCGGCGGGATGAGTCTGGATGTGGATTCTGCCTGGGGTCCTGCCAACTCGCAGAGCTATGATAGGTTTGTTCAGGACGAAGCCAGGGAAGGCACGACAAACCGTTTCCCTGAGGGAGACGGTGTTCCTGGCAAGATTCCGACCGATGTGTATAAGGTGATTTTCTCCGCATATAGGAGCAAGGAAGTCGCTACTCTTGGCCTATGCATGCCGGGCTATGTCTATGCCTTGAGGAAGGAGCGTCAACTCTTGTGTATGAAGCGTAATTGTTATCGTGATTTTGTCTCTTCAGGCTTCTCGCCAGAGGTGTGTGAGAAGATGCAGTCTGCAAGGCATTGTGTCTATGTCAGCAGCGCAGCATATAAGATTGCAGGTGATAGTGTATCAGGCCGTATTGCTTTGGGTATCATTGAGTATGAGCTCAACAACGCTATTGGTGCTTTGTCTTCTTGGGGCTTGCGCGAGTTGGGCTGCGCCTATCCTTGGGGATTGAACAACTATAAGAAGATTGGTGACGGTGTTGACAAGGAGTGTGGTGACGAAAAGACTTCAAAAGATTCGCCATTGCCATTGCCTTCGCCAGCAGGCACTCTCTGGAGCCACATCTGTGGCCTCTCGCTCGCAGTCCTTATCTGGATGGATGTGGGTGACTGGCTTGACGCCAGCGACTGGGACTGGAATTATTACAATGATGGATTAGGAGACCCTGATTACTGCAGCATGTAAGATGAAAGCTAAAAAGACATTCAAATCGTGCATAATCTTGCTGATGTTAGTTCTGCTTAGCGCTCCAGCATTCTCAGCCAGCTGGTATGAGTGGCTCTATGGTGGCGCTCTTTCGTCGACAACTCACGGCAATCCTGTCTTGCACTGGTATAATGTCTCGCAGTGGGAGCTTGATGTCTGCTATGCTTGGGGCGGAACTTCTGACCCTAACTCTGTCTCACAGAACAATGTTGTGGGAGATTATTATCATAATCTTATCGTGACTATCCAGGCAGAGGTGTCTGATCCTCTTGGCGAGGCTGCTGTTGCGACAGGAAAGCGTGTCTACGAAGTGGCTTGGTTCATCCAGCCTACTGACCTTGATGAGACCATGAACTTTGAGGTCAATCTCATAGACCAGTACGGCCAGAAGGAGCTCGTCGAGTCGCTTAGCTCGAACTATGTCAATGGTTTCCGTGGCTATGATGTGAGGGTGAGCGAGAAGAACTACACGAATGCTACTATAACCTATTGGAATGACCGTCGTGAAAAGTTGTCTATGGGTGTGCCTTTCGTAAGGTGAATGATGAAAAAGAAAGAGATGCGTACCGGACTGAGTAAGCGTTTGTCTGATGTATTCAGCGGAATCAAGAGGGACTTCTGGAAAGTATTCCTAAAGACTTTGTTGTTCGATTTCCTTTGCCTAGCATCCCTCCTCATCATACTGCTTGTGTCCTTCGCGCTCTTTTCATCATCCTGGGGGAAGCTTGGCTCAGCTTTGCCTTCTGCCTTGAAGATGGCGAGCGCGATATCCGCCAATCCTGGACTGGTCAAGGCTTATTCCGGTGAATTGACCTCGTTGCGTACGGCTCTCGACTCTTTTATGTGGGAAGCGTCATTCATCCTGGCGGTCACGCTGGTCGCTTTCGTGCTTTGCTATTCCTTTTTCCAGATGAAGATATTCCGGGTGTTGGACCCTGCGCTTCTGAAGAAGAGCTATTGGCGTTTTGTCTTGTTGGATGCTGTGCTGATTGTCTTTTCCTTGCTTTTGATGTCGTTCGGGATTTTCGCTTTCAGGTTATTTGTTAATGTCATAGTGTCTTCTGTGTTCCTCTTGTTCATCCTGCTCTTGGCGAACAATGCCTGTTTTGTATTCGTGAAGATAAAGAAGGTGTTCGCCGCGTTAAGAATGGCATTCTCCTTGTTCAGGCCTTTCTTGCTCGTCATGTTCCTTGTCCTGGCCTGCGTCTTTGTCTTCCTCTCTATGCTGCTTGCAGCATTATCTTCGCTGTTTTGGGGTTTCGGCCCGCTCGTGCTTTTGTTTGGTTTCCTTGTCCTTTGGTCTCTAGGTAGGCTTATCATCTATCGTGTAAATGGGGTATTCTGGAAAGATGTCAAATAGTGTTTTTGGTAACCGGAAAGCGCAGATCACCGTGTTCATGATAATCGGCATAGTCCTTGTCATAGGTGCTTTGGTGTATTTCGGCATTTTCTTCCAGCGCGAGGCCATTGCCCCGGAAGAGGAGCGCGGTGTCGAAGTTCCTCTCGAGGTCAAGCCTGTGAAGGATTTTGTCGAGTCCTGCGTGCTGAAGATTGGCGTCGAGGCTTTGAAGCTTGTCGGCCAGCATGGCGGCTACATATATCCGTTAGAGCGGCAGGATGACGGCCGTGTTTTCACTATAGACCCTCTTGATCCTAGTTCGTCTGATGGGGTTTCATTTACTGAGAGAGCAGAGAGCAGTATCGTCTATTGGTGGTATATGAAATCCCCGAACAGCTGCAACCGCTGTCTCATCACGACGGAGAATATTCCGAAAATCGATAGCATCGAGCGTCAGGTTGACAAGTATATTGCCGCGAATCTCGGTAGGTGCCTTGACGGGTTCGTCTCTTTTGAGAGGAGCGGCTTTGATGTTTCTGAGCTCGGCCAGCCTGTCGCTACGACAAAAGTGACGGCGCAGGACGTGGTTGTCTCCACAGACCTCCCTCTTAGGATAAGTCTTTCAGGCAAGACCACTGATATGGACCGGTTCATTACTCATATACCTATCAACCTCACGCGCGTGTACGCTCTTGCGAGGGAGATTGCGCTTACAGAGGCGAACGATAATTTCCTAGAGTACCTAACTAAGTCGTGGATTGTTATGAATGGTGGGCTCCACACGAACATGCTGCCGCCGACATATGCTATAGAGGACAGCTATGCTCCGAAGATATGGATAAAGGAAGTGGTCGAGATGCAGCTCAAGGACTTGTTTACGAGCTATGTCCTATCGCTCCAGGTCAACCAGACAAAAGGCGCGAGGAAGATGGAGTTCGCTTCTGACCGGGTGATTGGTGGCGCCTACAGCTCTTTTTTCCTGAATCTCCTGAACAGCAGCTATGATGATTATTCAGTACGGTTCTATTACCTTGGCTGGCCCATGTACCTGCACATAACTCCGGATGATAATGGTGTGCTTCGTGCCGCCAGGGTGACTGATTTCCCTATGATGCTCCCTGGCCTGGCTGCCTTCATCGCTATCAAGCCTCAGCGGGAGTACGAGTTCTTCTATGATGTCTCGTATCCTGTCGTTGTTGAGCTGAGGAACAAGCAGGATCTGTTCGGGGAAGGCTTCACCTGGCTTCTTGCATTAGAGGTGAATCTGCGTGACACCAGGAGTGTGCAGGAATGGTTTGAGGGCAATGGGACTTATGGTGAGTGGGATTATTCTTGGGTTGATTTCAACATACCTCAGGATGAGATCAGGCAGACAGAGCACGGCGCGAACCTTTCTCTCGCGACCCAGAACTACACAAAGAGCCTTTTCTGCTCTCCTAAGCAGATGATAAGCGGCAATGTCTCTGTCGTCGTGAAAGACGCTCTCAACAGCTCTGTCCTTGAGGATGTTTCTGTTAAATACTCTTGCGGCAGGTATGACTCCTGCTTTATCGGCCGAACCGCATTTGACCTTGATAACAATGCGACATGGCTTCTCGCAAAGTTCCCTGTCTGCGTCGGTGGTGGCATAATCGAGCTGGAGAGGTCTGGGCATAAGTCTGAGATGATCATTGACCTCACTACGATAGCTGGCAAGGATGAGAGATTCGAGTTTGAGATGGTCCCTATATTCGTCAAGAATGTTACTATCAAGAAGCTTCCTTTGGAGCGGGTCATACTCTACCGCGAGCCATTGGAGGACCACGGGAATAATTATACCCGTTTCCTGCAGCTTACTGGAGAGGTCTCTGACCCCGTCCCTGGCGAAGAGTCTATGATACTTAACGTAAGGAAGGTCGACGAGCCTTCTGCGAATTCTTTCCCTGCGCAGAACCTTGTTATTGACAATGCGACATCCGCCAGCACTCTCAAGCTTGTTCCTGGCATCTATGAGGTCCAGACAACTTATATTGATGTGGTCAAGCGTACGATACTTCCTGAGAAGCGCTGCCGTGATACCGACGAGGATTGCATCTTTATCCCAGAGACTCCGGGCACGACCCTTGATCAGCTTATCGGCGGCGGCCTTGTATTGAACAATGTTACAGGTTACTGGGAGGTTGGTTATGATGACCTTTCCCGCGGCGACAAGATTGTGATAAATGTCCTGCAGCTGCCTCCTCCTCTCGTTATAGAGGATCTGGGTGACATGTCGCTTGTCGAGAATTTGTCCTGGCAGTTCCGTTCAGGGCTTCAGCCACAATTCACACGCTAAGTCGTGGGTGTTGTCTGTAGGCCGAATGGAGCCATCTCTTTGTATATTGTCTCTTTGTCTGTCTGTGGCGTGATCTGCGGGACTTTCTTTGTGAACAGTACCATTTCGCATGATTGTTTCACTCTCGCATCTTGTACCTGTGCGCACGCGCTTGCTATGCCTGTCGCCATGGCTATCTGCACATAGCAGTTGTCCCTCTGTCCCAAATCTGTTATCTCTTCGCAGACCGCAGGCGTCTTCTTGAATTCGGCGAGCATGGTTATGCATGCCTGCTTGTTTGCGCTGAGCCTGAACTCGTTGCACATGCTGATGGCGCGCGTCGGGTCTCTTACAGAGACAGCTTTGACCTCTTCGAATGCTTGCTGTCTTGTCTTGCCTTCGTAGAATAGCTTTTCCTCTGGCGCAGGTATCGGTACAGGCTTGGTCTCCGGTGTTGGTTCTTGTGTCGGAGCTTCTGATCCTAGCTCTGGTATCTTTGTTATGTTCTCGGCTGTGGGTAATTGTTTCCTTATCTCTTCTATCTTTTCCGCAGCCATCTCTTTTGGCAGTATGTCGAATATGAATCCTGATGTTGCTGTGAATTCTTTGTATTGTGCGTCTACTCTCAGCACGTAATTGCCCGGCTTGATGTCTTCTGGTATGTTGAACTTGACTATGTTCTCCAGTGTCGTCGATAATGCTACTGTCTCGCTTTTTTCCAGCACCGCCCCTTGCGTGTCGCGGTCTATCACCTTATACGTGAGGAGTACGTCGAATCTTTTTTCGTATCCGAAGTTTATCAGCTTGGTCTGGAACACTAGTTCGCCTCCCTGCTGCACTATCGTCGTGAGCTTCTCTGCTTCTACATCAAGGAGTTTTTCAGGCACGCCGATGCCTATCTTCGTGTATGCCTTGAAGTACATCACCGTCACTGCTGTCGTCATCAGGAACATGGCTATGAGCGCGAACACGAGGAGTTTGTGCTCTATCTTGGCCTCTTTTTTGGGCTGCTGCAGCTGCTGTACTGCGGATGTGACTTCATAGTAAGGGTATCCTCTGCTTGTGAGGAAGTTAGATATGGTGTTTACGTCATATCCTGCGTTGAGCTGTTTCTGGATATATCCTGAGAGTTGCTGTATCCTCTGCTCTTCCGCGAGCCTTGGGTTTGCCTGCAGGTTCATCACGTACTGTACAGAACTCGCGACTTCGGATTTTTCATAGCCTGCTTCCAGAAGGAAGCGGTTTATCTCTTCCAGCTGCTTGCCTTGTTTGCGCTGTGAGAGTATGAACGAGACTATGTTCTGCTGTGCCATGCTGGTGACGAACGGATTGGCTTATTTAAAGCTTGCGCGGTTTTGTGTTTGCATCATGATAAAGTTTATAAGAAATGTTATCTACTTTTGTTGGATGCCAGATGCAGAGTCAGCGAAACGACAGGTTGCATACAAGGTCAGTGTTGCAGACCTTCTCCGCAATAGGTATGTGAAGGAGGAGGGTTGGTTTCCGAATTATATCTCTGTGGGAGACAGGAAGGTCTCTCGCGCCAATCTTTTGGGGGTCATAACTGCTAAGCAGTCCCAGGAGGGCGGTGTTGCTGCCCATACTCTCATTCTTGATGATGGCACGGGAAGCGTCCCGTTGCGCTTTTTCGAGTCTGCGGGGATTGATGTTGGTGACATCGTCAATGTCATCGGTCGCCCGAGGGAATTTGGCGCTGACCGCTATGTCGTGCCTGAGATTATCAGGAAGGTCTCTGATTCTAGGTGGGTGCAGGTTCGTAAGCTAGAACTTGCTTCTGAGCACCATTCGGCTGCAAAACCTGAGGGTGCGGATGGAAGTCTTCTTGTGGAAGAGGAGGATTTTGGCGAGGTGTCTAGTCCTCTGGCGCGCGTGATTGGCATCGTCCGTGACCATGATGCGGGTGATGGTGTCGGCTTCGAAGATGTTGCGGTCAGGGCAGGAGATATAGACTTGGATGATTGTCTTAAGCGTCTTCTTGAGAAGGGTGAGATATTCGAGATACGACCTGGCAGATATAAGGTCCTCGAATGATTGGTTAGAAGTTCAGAAAAGCCTTGGTGTGAGATATGATTCCATCACTGCGGCGACGAACAGTATGCCTATGGCTATCATCAGCAGGGAGGACGCGTCGAGTATTATCTTCTGGAAGTTGTCTGTCTTGAAGTCTTTTCTTATCACCGCTACAGAGATTATGCCTCCTGCGAGTCCTGCCACCATGTATGCTACCATCTCTGGCAGGCCGTGGAACAGGTATCTCATGAATGAGTAGGAGACTGTCTGTGTTACAGCAGCCATCTTTGCCATTCCGCCTAGTGCCAGGTATTTTGTCATGCCTAGTTTTATCAGGTTGCCTATCGCCGCGGAGCAGACAGAGGCGTTCCATGCCAGTATGAATACCGCGCCGGCTCCGTAGATGAATGCGAAGATTATGCAGAATATCAGGACCTTTATGTTGTTGAAGAATATCTTGTTGAACAATGATGTGGTGACTGCGTGGCCTGTCGCCTGTGCTGTTACTGGTGCGTTTATCTGCGCTATGGTCGATATCTGCTGCCTGAACAGTGTTTGTGACATCTCTGTCGGCAGTACCACATACCATATGACATACCCTACGACCATGCCTAGGAACAGGAAGGTATAGAACATCAGCACTCTGCTGTGCCTTTTCAGCATTGTCATTTCGCTTTCCAGCACCGTGTCTTCTTTCTCTTCGCTCCTGATTGCGTGGAACATCAGGGGCACGCATGCGAATGTTGTGAGGAATATCATCACCAGGTCTGCCTTGTCCCTGAACACCCAGTATCCTAGGAACAGTCCGACAGACGCGACAAGTATTCCGTAGAAGAATAGTTCCCAAGGCCTCTTTACCGCGGTTA
>JAGVOD010000031.1 GCA_020052935.1 archaeon
CAAAAATATTTACAGGTCGTCCTCGGTAGGCTCGTTCCTGCCTTGTGGCTGAGGAGTATCCACTCCGCCTGCCCTGTATATCTGGGCGAAAGACGGCGAGAGAGCTATCCAATCATCGCCGAAACCAGCGATGTCACCCTCGACTGCCTCGCAAGTCTTCTTGAGCTTGTTTATCGCGCGCTTGAGCTCGACCAGGTCCTTGTCCTTCAGAGGCCTTATATTGACCAAGCTGATTGTGTATCCTTCCCTCAGCGCTTCAAGCACGGGCTTGATGTCGCCGAACTCCTCGATGACGAACGGCCTTATCAGGACCTTGCTCTTCATAGGAGGTGCAGCCCCTTCCGGAGGAATCTCAACATATCCTGAATCACCCTCACCAGGCAAATCAAAATCATCAGAACCAGTCAACTTTTGCTTGATCTTATTCAACAGCCCCTTCATGGTCGCGCCTCCTACTTTTTTCAATGGAAGATGAGTGGCATGATTAGCCAGACCTCTAATAATGCGAAATTAGCTTGTATTAAACTATTTAAAACTTTCGATTTAAACAGGGGTTGTTAGTATTCTTGAATAGAGAATCTGAACAGCAATAATAAAACTACTAGCAGCAGCGCCACCGCCACTTTTTGCGAAGCGTTTCTAAGGTAAAAGCATCACACGTGACAGGGGGTCGTCCAGTTTCGAATGCTGCAGCATTCGTAACTTCTCACAAACCAGGGGTTTGAGAGACTTACGGGGATGTCACGTTTAGTGTATCCAATCAAGAAGCGTAGCTTGGCGTGGCGCTGCTGCAGTGGCATGCCCTACTCGCCTCGCTAAGCTCGGCTCATTCGTTGCCGGCTCGTGCCGCGATACTTTCAGTAGAATCATGACCACCCCCGTAGGGGGCAACCCCCGTCATGAGCAACAATCCTGACAATAGGCACTCGCAATATTGGCAACGACGGGCATGCCACTGCTGCTTTAAAACCACTTAAAAACAAAAAGCTTTTTATATGACTTGTTTCTCAAACAGGCAATTGAAAGAGGTTTTAAATACAGCAAGGTATAACGGGTGCTAAAATGGGAAGACGTAAAGGCGGATTCAGACGCGGAACAAGATACAAGCTCCAAAAGAGCTCAAGGGACAAAGGAAAGCTCAGCATGACAAGGTTCTTCCAGAGCTTCAATGAAGGAGAGAAAGTGCTGCTGACAGCAGAGCCCGCCTACCAGAAAGGGATGTATTTCCCGCGCTACCATGGCGTTGTCGGAGTAGTGAATGGAAAACAAGGCAGCTGCTACAATGTCGCGATCAAGGACCACGACAAGGAAAAAATCATCGTAATACATCCAGTCCATCTGAAGAAGATGCAATAATCCGGGGTGGAGCATTTGACCAATACAAAAGTCGCATCAGAAACACCAGTAATGATGGCAGAGCTGAAAGAAGAGCTCCAGAGGATAAAGAAGAGGGACGAAGCCCTCAACTTCAGGGCAGAGAAGACAGAGGAGTACCTCGAGCAGTTCGCCAGCATGAGCGAGAAGGAAGCCAAGGAGCTATACAAGAAGATAGATACGCTCGACATACCACGCCTCAGGGCGGAACACATAGTCAAACTCGTAGACCTTTTGCCAACGACATCAGAAGAGGTGAAGATAGTCCTACAGGGCTACACAGTAACGCTGACGAAAGAGAACTTGAAAAGGGTCGCGGATGCAATTACAGAATCCACAAACAAGGAAAAGAAAGAGTAATCGTATTGTTGGGGAAACGATATGGAACAACAGCCTATGCAGCAGAGGGAGAAGGAAGAGCTTGCTATCGTGCTGGACTTCCTGCCTAATGGATACCCTTTCGACAATAGGCCAAGCCACATCAAGACCCCAATTGTCCAGGCAATAGGAAAGAGGAGATTCGCACTTCTAGAATTATGCCCTAAAAAGGGAATTTTCCTGCAGCCGAACGCAGAAGTCTATATCGGAGAGGGCAAAAGAGAAGAGATACACCACATACTCGGAAGGCTGCAGTACGACAAGCTGACCAACACAGCGCAGAACACGCTGGAGTTCATACTCAAGGACCTTATTAAGGCGCGCGAGAAGGAATTCTTAGAGTTCTTCAACAAGGCGCAGCCGATAACCATAAGGATGCACCAGCTCGAATTATTGCCTGGCTTCGGGAAGAAGCACATGAACGCGATAATCGAAGCGCGCGAGGAGAAACTTTTCGAGTCATTCGAAGACCTGAAGAGCCGCGTGAAGCTGATGCCAGACCCGGAAAAGACGATAATCCGAAGGATAATACTCGAGATGGAAGGGAAAGAGAAGCACAGGATATTCACGGATTAGAATAATTCTTACAAAATCTTTCCAAAAAAGGGGTTCTAGATAAACAGTTGGAGGGATAGTGATGAGCGGAATGATAGGAGAAGGAGCAAAACCAGAAGTGAAAGCTGTTCAGGACACATACCAGGCAATGTTCGAGAGACTCGGCCTTGTCGGAAGACTCTTCAGGATGGCAGAGGAGATCGGCGGAGAAAGACTCCTGAACAGAGGGCAGGAGATAAGAACGTACGCAATAGGCAGAGAAGCCAGGGCATTCTCGTTCTCTGATGTGCCATTGGGCGGAATGCATGAGTTACTGCTGGCAGTCGGAAGCCCCGCAACAGGATTCTATCAGGTGCCAATCATAAAAATGGCAGAAGGCATAGATGTGGTGGTGTCAGGCAAGATAGATAACAAAGGAAAAGCAGAGAAATTCGCTGACCAGAAAAGATTATCAGATTACTTGGGTGAAACAAGGGGAATCGATGACCTGTCCAGCGCAAGGAAAGTCTGGGGTGTTGCACTGGTGCCAAAATCAGCGATACTGGGAGACGAATTCGTGGTAGCCGGCAGGTCGACAAGCTATGGTGGACGCATATACCTGATGGGAGTCAATGGGTTCATGCTTGAAAGGGGAATCGTTGCCGGAAGTGAAGGATTATCCCCAATAATGTTCCCCGATGCTGAAGGCAACGAAAGATACCTGAAGCTCGGAGACATACTTGGTGACGCAGCAGTTGCAAAAGCAGAGAAACGAGGAGTTTACCCGGGAATAACCGTTGTAGCTGGTAGGTTCGAAAGGAGCTTCCCCAGAACTGACGTTTTATATTCTGCAGGGTTTGCTGATGAAAGAGGCCCCATGACTCTTGGAATGAAAGGCGGTGCAACACTGGGTGCAGGCAGGGTAGGAGTTGAAGTAGGAAGCGAGTCAGACATACACTACACCACGGTACAAGGCAGGGTAACAGGAATAGATGGAGTCATGGCACTTTACCTGATAGGCGTGACTGACAAAACCAAAGTATCCGACGTCAAGAGGGAGCTTGATAAGATGAAGCCCCAAGCATCTTAATTATTTTATTTTTTCGTTTACACAGAGAGTGACGAACATGCCAAATGACCTGCAGGTATTGCTAATGGAAACCTCTTCTTATGCCTTGCTGGCTCTGAAAGACTTTCTCACAAGCAGAGGATACGTTCCGTGTTGCTACAGCAGTGGCAGAGATGCATGGGAAGCGCTGCAAAGCGGAGTTGCATGTGACGTGGCGATAATCTACAGGGGCTGGGACGGCTCAGAAGATAACAGCCTTGCGAAAAGAGTAAAAGAATTGCGACCAGACCTGCCTGTAATCAGCACGACAACAGAAAGCACACCCACCGAAGCAGCAGACGCAACACTCTACAAGCCGTTTCCATTTCAAGAATTGGAAAAAGCGATACAAAGAGTTACGAGAAAGCCTGGCAACTCATGAAGCTAGAGCAAGAAAGCATCAAAATGGCCATCATCTTAATCGTCGAAGACAGCAAAGTTGGAAAGCACTACCAACAGCAGATAGAGGCGAGAGGCCACACAGCATTCTGGTACCGCAGCGGGACCGAAGCAGAGAAAGAGCTTGAAGCAGGCCTGAAATACGACATGGCAATAGTAGACCACTCCCTGGAGTCCGCTGATTCCCAGAGCATAGGTGGAGAAGAGCTGATAAGCAGGATGAAAAACCTCTACCCTGACAAGCCAGTGATCTGCATCTCAGGCTGTTACGCCATAAACAGAGCGGATATGCTCGTCCTGAAACCCTGCCTATTTGGAGACACCAAGGGCGAGCTTGAGAGGGCTATCGAGAGCGCATTGCGCAAAATCAGGCAGCAGGCAAAACCCAAGAGAAAAAGGTAACTGAAACCAATATCACGCGGCTAAAGCCAGCGGGACTGCTATCTTTGCTGGTATCTTCTGACTCTTTGTCTTGAAGACAAGGCTCATGACTATAACATCATCCTCGTTTGACACGCTGAGCTCAACGTCAGATAGGTTATCCAAAACATCCTCGCCAACACCATCCTTCCCGAAGAACCTTGAGGCGTTCAAAACCTCAACGCCCACAACGCGGCCTTTTGTGGATGTGTCCAAGACAATATCCCCTACAACCACATTACCTCTGAACTTTTCATCACTAGCAAAGCCATTGTGCACAAACAAGCTGTCAAATCTTTTGTCGTAATCAACAGTTTTTGCCATGTTCAACCACCATTCAGATTCTTCTTGACCATTCCTTGCCAAGGCCTTGGCCTTAATATGTATGTTATGATATATAAACATTTCTTGCCGCCCTCGTCAAAGATGACAGGCAGTATCAGAGTCATCCTGTTCCCCACGTCGAAATAAAGGTCGTGAACCCAATCACCATATTTGCCTACGTGCTGATCGAAATAAGCCAACTTCTCAGGGTTTAGCAGGTTCCCGATGACAACACCCCTATCTTCACACCGCTCCATGAACCGTTTAGTGAAGTGTGGCTCGTTGAAATACAAATCTGACTTATCATATGTTCTTAGTTTCTGCTTTATCTTCTCTATATCATCGCTATCCGGCAAAACCATAAAGACAAATATGTTTTTAGGCTTAATATGCTTTGCCGCCAAAAATCCGAAAAGTTTCCGACGAGAACGGAGGATTTCCGAAAAGCCTGGAGGGGTTTCCGAATCACCCATCCTTTTTCGAAAAACATACGAAGAAGACAACAGATATCCGGGAAGAGTTACGGATCAGAACTATTTCTCTACAGTCATCCCAGATGATCCAATGCCACCAGCGCCCACTCCCTGACATTCGGAAAGAACTCTTCTTTCTCTAATTCCTCACGGGAAAACCATTTCAGTGGAGTCTGCTCATCGCTCTCTGGCAGGAGGACTCCGCCCTTGACTATACCAAAGTAAGCCATGTTTATGTGCTCGTGGCCATCTTTGATGTGGTCGAGGTGTATATGCACTGGCTGGACAAGATTGGCGGTCTTTGCATTATCGAAAGGGCAGACCAACTCAATATCCAACCCTGACTCTTCCTTGGCCTCGCGCATGACAGAATGGCAAGGCAGCTCGTTCAGCTCTATGTGGCCGCCGAGAGGTATCCAATTCTTGACCTTCTTGTTCCAGGTCAGCAATACCTTGCCTTTATCAACGATAAAGACAGTTGAAAGAAACTCCCTGACTATTTCCATGCAGGGCATGAAAGATGGATGATATTTATACTTTTCTTTTTAAGCACCACAACACATAAATAACATCACAAGCCAACACCATCAAAAGAAGGTGGAGATGTCATCCTAGAAGTTCTAGGCTACCAAGGAGGTTTTGACAATGGGAACACTTGAAACAGTCATGATAGGCGCGCCAAGACCAAAATGGCGCGTACCTTTTGACAGGAGGCTTCTCGCGCTGCACCGAACCGAAAGCGCCGAAGACATTGAAAAACAGAATCCTGAACTTATGAAACTGGCAAAGAAAGAGCCAGGCACAAAACTCAACATACATTACGTCAGTTTCAAAGGCGAGCTGTTCATGCCAGTGCTCCACCACGAGTACGGGCTGCTGATAGGCCTTGAAAGATATGATTCAAGAAGTGCTGTCCTGAATGGCGACCCAGGCCTTGTCTACCGCCTGGAGCACGCTTACTGCACAATACACGAAGTCCCTATCGGACAAGGCACCGACCCTAACGAACATGTCGGATTAGTGCTGAGCAGCAGGGGCCAGGAACTGACTGCGCGCCTACGCGCAGTGAGCGAGCGACTTTTCCCGCGCATACTGCGCGTCGAGGACTTCGACACCAAAGAGATACTATATCATGCAACAACATTCTGGGAGCAGGTCAGGGATTATGCTGCCAGGATGAAAGCGATGAGCACTTAATTTTTTTACGTCTTCATTTTTAAGCGCACCACAACCCATAAATACACCTGTCTTCTATCGCTGTGATGAAAGAGTGGAAGTAGAAGCGTAAGTGTTGCTGGAGAAAAAAAAGGTTGATACGGTAATTGAGGATGTCTTCTTGTAAATCTTTTTCGTAGGGATGCTTAGCCATCACTCGTCTTCTATCTTCTTTCCTGGCGGCGGAGGCGGTAATGTATCACGCATATAGCAGCCCCGGGTGTGCTCTGGAGGCATCAAGTAAGGGAACATCCCTGCCCTCACAGCAGCATCAAACTCACGCGTATCAGGCTCACGGTATTCTGGAGCGTGGCGGACACCATCCCTAAGATGATTCTTATAATGATCCTGCCCCTCCCCGCTTATGTGGACCTTATCACCATCTCTCTCGAACCAACGGTTCTCTATCGCCTTCATGACAACGTCATGGCCAAACTGTCTTATAAGAAGATTTATGTCTCCCTCGTAGCCGCCATCATAATGACTTGCAGCGACAAGAGCATGCTCAGCATCCTTCTCGATAGTATCTTTAGGCTCAGCACCAGATACCAAATCCCCAATACGCACCATAAGCCAATATCCTCAACATGTCGTTAAAAACCTAGAAAGATGACCTTCGGGGGGACATCTCCAAAAACACCTCATAAGAATAGGCTTTTCAGATATTTAAAGGTTGTGAAAGGAGATGTTACACTTAACGTACTTGGGCAGCACCACGCCAAGCCACAAACAAGCAGTGCCGCGCCAGGCTACGCTAGTGGAATAGTTTGCGAATCGCGACATCCCCGGATGGGGCGTCCCCCTGTTGCGAGTGAAGAATGTCCTGAAAATCGCTTCGCAAAATGGCGGCGGCACTGCCTGAACAGTCATTGGCAGTGGTGCTACCAATAAATTAAACTTCCCCGAACACCTGCGCCTGATAGACATCCACCTTGGCAGACTTCCAGCAATCATCAGCACTGCCCTGCTTCTGGCACAACGCCTCGAGGAATGACAGCTTATCGTTGCTGAACATCTCCCAGACCTGCGGCAGGAAAGTCGAGCTGCGGAAGCCAGAACGCAGCACAACGCCATCGATACCAGGGCGGAGCTTTGAAAGAAGGTCGTCTGGAGAAGAGTATGGAACATTCTCAGCAAGCGTCAGGACACTCACTTCTATCTCGAGCTTATCCAGCTCGGTAGGCTGGACAGCAGGGAATCTTGGATCTGCTGTAGCTGCATTGACGGCGTTCTCAATCACGCATTCGTAGAGCGGTTTTTGCGGAACGATGTGGCCGATGCAGCCACGAAGCTGGCCATCCTCATTGAGCGTGACAAAGCATCCTCTGACCTCCTTCAAAGTAGGGGTGAGTTGCAGCGTGGCAGGGTCAGGAGTCTTCTTCTCTTTCACATATAGCTCGACAGTATCTCTCGCGAGCTTGAGGAGCACTTTCTGCTCGTCAGCATCCGCCACTTCTGCCTTGAACTGCTCTGGCTCTGTGTAGAACACTATCGCACTGTAGCCGACAACACTAGACTTATCTCCAGATGTGTCGCCAGAGTTCTTGTAATCTATTATCTTCGCTTTCCAGCCACGCATCTCAGAGACCCTCAACAGGACAAGGATGGCGTCGATGCCGCACGCCTCGCAGCCTGATGCGCCTGCAAAACTCTGGTTCTCTATCTGCGCGATGCAGCCAGTATCAAGCTGGACAGCATCAGCATAAGGATGATAATGCGACAAGTCGCTGGACACGACGATGATCGATGAATCGTCGAGAACATTATTTATCTCCTTGGCAGCATCGTTTATTGTATCCTGGTTTGCGCTGCCTACGACGAGAGGGATTATCTCGAAATCTTCTCCTAGGGTGCGCTGCAGGAAAGGCAGCTCCACCTCGACAATGTGAGAATTGTCCGACAGGGCATTATACGTGAAAGGGCTCTTGCTGCGCAGCTCATCAGCGACAGATGATACCTTGACCTTGCCCAGCGGAGTCTCAAAATGCGTGAAGTTAGTCACAGAGATACCGTCGAACCACGCTCCCTGAGCATGATTATTGCCGATGATGAAGACTTTCTTGATACTGTCCTTCTTCGATGCCAGCTGCTTGAAGCCCTGCGCAGCGACCTGGCCAGAATAGACATAGCCTGCGTGAGGGACTATGACCGCTTTTATGTCGCCAAGCTGCTTATCCTCTGCATTATTGAGGAAAGAATCCACCATTATCTGGAGCGTGCCCTGCTGAGCAGGATAGAACTGGCCAGCGACATAAGGAAGACGGACATTCTCAGGCTGAGAGACTGGCGGAATGCCAGGTCCAGAGCCAGGCACGAGGAAAAACGCTTTTATTACGGCGAACGCGATGACAAAAACTATAAGTAGCGCCATCACGACGTAAAACATCTTATTGGTCTTCTTCGCAACGCCACGCCCAGCTACGCTTGTTGCTTCTTTCTGATTAA
>JAGVOD010000003.1 GCA_020052935.1 archaeon
CGGCCAGAGCGGGTTGAAAATACCTGCAGGATCTTCTGGTGATGACGATAGCGAGGGCTGGTCAGACGTCGCAGAAGGGAGGGGTGAACCAAAGCCATGTACAGCAACTGTCAAGCCTGCCGCGCCGCCAGTGATGAAGCCCTTGGGCCAGCCAGGAAAGAGATAAGAATATTTTTTTATTATTTTTCTTTATTCATCATCCACTGTGAACAGTCTAGAATCCTTCACCTTGAAAAGCCCTAGCCTCGCTCCGCAGTCGAGCCATCCGTGGGCGTAGTTGAGTGCAGCAAAAGCAGTGACTATCTCGCCCTTCTTCCTGAAGTGCTCTGCATCAGAGTAATAGCGTTGTGCCATGTCCAGCACTTCTTCAGCGTCTTTCTTCCTTTTGGTATCGAAGCCTTTCTCTTTCACCATGTCGAGCGCTTCCTTTGTGATGCGGAAGTACTTCTCTAGTTTTTCGTCAGAAACAGTCCTTTCCATTTTGTTTACCTTGATAGCGCCACCATCAATAACTACTTAGGCAGTGCCGCAGCCAATAACTGTTTAGGCAGTGGCACCGCGAAATTGCGAGGCGTTACGGCAACAACTTCGCGGGCGTTGTCGGGGGTTGCCCCATCCGGGGGGACAGCCCCACCGCATAATGAATCACTAGCCGAGCTTCGCGTGCCACTGCCAGTTCAACGGAGCCTGGCGTGGCGCTGCTGTGCAAGCACTTTCTATATTACTGCGCGCAGCTTCATCGTGTGCGCTATGAGTATGAACAGCAGCAGGAATGTGAATATGATGAAGACGAATATGAAGCTGAGTATCCTTACGAATATCATCTCTGACCTCAGTCCGAGATACATGAACAGCCCTGCCAGAAGGAACACGAAAACGAGCAGTATCAGAAGATACAGATACTTGCCTTGCAATATCGCCTCTGGATAGAACAGGTAGAACACCAGGTAGAAGTATGTCAATAATGCGATGCCCTGCGTGACTATGACCGGGCTGTATCGCTTGAACCAGAAACCTAATCCCTTGCCGCGCGGGAAGAAGTCTTTTGCCTCTTTTTTGAGCTCCTGTTGTAGGAGCTTCTCGACTTTTGGAGAGACTTGCTTCTTTTTGCTGCTATGCTTCACAGCCTTCCTCTTTTTTGCAGGCATGCTGGTTTATAAACGCAAGGAGTATTTAAACCTTACTTCTTGCTCATCTCTCTTCTCAGATAATCTCCTTTGTCCAGTATGTTCTTGACGAACATCTTTTGCGTGTTCTGCAGGCTTCCGGTTATCTTTCCGTATCCCAGCACTTCTTTCTTAGAATTCACGACGAGGACCAGCCCTGAATTGACGTTGGCTTTGATCACAGACTGTCCTAATATGTCTCTTCCGCAGAGGAAGAGCCATTCTGCCTTGTCGTCCACCATCACCCATCGTGGCGATGCGTGGCCGATGAGGTCCAGCAGCGCGATGCTGGGCTTGAATTTCTTTGATTTCTCCTCTCCGAGGAATAGCCCTGCAGAATACGCCTGCCTGTGTATCTTGGTGTTTATCTTGTGCATCAGCTCAGATAGCTCTGGCAGCATCTGGTAGTATTCTCTTCCTATCTTCTCTACGTGTATGAGCTTCTGGTCTGTGAATTGCGATATGAACTTGTCCATCATAGCAGCATCCCAAATGCAGCCAGCGCCTTTCGTGAGGCGAATCGGCTTACATCAAGCGTCCGTTGTCGGGGGTCGCCCCCTACGGGGGGACAGGACCTATAGAAAAATCTTTGCTTCGCCGAACCCGGCGCTGGCCGAGCTTCAGCGAGATTTGGGATGCTGCTCATCATCTTACTCGTTGTGGTACATCCTTACCACTTTCCCTCTCTTGCCGAAGAACTTCCACCATCCGAGTGTGCCGAGCATCATCGGTATGGAGATGAATATCAGGAATAGCCCGACTGCGAATTTTAGGAACTTGACTATCAGGTCTGCGACGAGGTACGCCCCGAGGACAAACAATGCCACGCCGATGACGAATATTATCATGCTGTATGCGAATCTTGCCATGCTATCTTCACCTCCAACCCTAATGAATCTTGTATCATCTGCTGCAGCTCCCCGCGGATCTTCTCGAGGTCTATCTTCTCTTTTGTCTTCCCGAGCTTGTCTATCTTGTCGTTCAGTATCTTTATCTGGTTCTCTGTGTGGTCTATCTTGTACTGCTGGTCGTTTATCTCCTGCAGCACGTTGTTCTGGATTATCTTGTCGTCGATGGTTTTTATCGAGTGTTTCGTCTCGAGATACCTCTTCCTCGATTCCGTGAGCTTCTCTGCAGTGATCTGCGCCATCCTTTCCAGCGCCTTCTCCTTCTCCTTGTCTTTCAGCCCCAGGCTCTCATCCTCGACGGCTTTCTTCATCTTCTCGAGTATGGGGAGTATCTTCAGCTGCGTGTCGTCGCAGAGCGCCTTCATGGCGTTCTCGTTGTATCTCTTGAGCGTCTCGACGTCCTCGAACAGCATCCTCTCGAACTTCCTCATGGGCCTGTCGAGCTGTGAGAACATCGTCGCTATCTCCTCGTCTGTGCGCTTCAGCTCGCGCCACATCTCTTCGCGTTCCTTGTTCGCCTCCTGGAACTCGTTGTAGCTGTCTGTCTTCTTGAGCTGCTCGATGCTTTTGAGCAGCTTTTTCTTGAGCTGCTCGGAATTGGCAAGCTTCGTCTTCAGCGTCTCGAGCTCTTCGTCGCTCTCTGTCAGGAGCTTCCTCTTGTTCTTCAGCTCTGTTATCTTCTGCGTTAGCTCGTCTGTGCCGGATATGCTGAGGTTGCTGTCTTCTAGCAGCTCTTTCATCTTCGTGACAGCGTCGCCCATTATCTTTATGCTCTTGTTTATCTTGGCTGCGTGGTCTGCGAAGAACTCCTTCATGACATAGTGGCCTTTTGCAGTCGACTGCGCGAGCTTCACTACGAGCTCTTCGAAGTTCTTGCAGAAGAATGTCGTCTCCTTGCACGTCACGGCTTCTGAGACAGTGAGCATGTTGATGAATTGCTTGTGGTGGCTTATGTACGCGTTGCGGTTGCCTTCCATTATCTGCTTCTCGCGTTCTGGTATTTGGGGGTTCTGCAGCTGCGCTGTCCCGAGCTCTTCCAGCTTTGTGAACAGCTTGTGCTTCTCTTCGAGCAGCAGCTTGAACTGCTCTTCTATCTTGGGCTTTATGCTCCCGAATTCCCTGTCCTGCCTGGTCTCTACCCACGCGGCGAGCTTTGCGAGGCCGATTGTCTGCTGCGATACTGCCTCAGATTCAGCGTTTTCGCCTTCTTCCCCCATGCCCAACACTTTCTTTAGCCATCCCATGCTGCTTCGTCAATCCAATATGTTTATAAATTTTGTCAGTGAATGTAGTTATTAAAGGAAAGGCAGTGCCACCGCCATCATTATCGGCAGTGGCGCCGTGAGTTTGCGAGGCGTCGCCACATTTGCATCGCGGGCGTCGTCGGGGGATGCCCCCTACGGGGGGACAGCCCCTACGGAAAATCCGTAACACGCCGAGCCTCACGCGCCACTGCCAGTTCAGCCTGGCGTGGCACTGCCCGGTTGCAGAAAATGGTCAGCAAGAAGAAACGCTATGAAAGGAAGTCTGATGACACCATCAAGATAGCGAAGCAGCACATAGACTCATTGTTCAGTCAAGCAAAAGAAGTCGCATCAAAGCAGCCAGCTCTCGCGACTCGTTACATCTCTCTGGCCCGCAAGATTGC
>JAGVOD010000063.1 GCA_020052935.1 archaeon
CGATGGCTGCGCAGGAGCCTGAGCAGCAGGGAAAAACTTCAGCAGGAACTGCTCCATCCCGACGAGCAATGCAGTCCCGCGAGACGCGCCTGAGCGGTCCTTCATCACAAATGAAAAATACTTGCTTGAGGGATCGGAACGGCAAGAATCCAGCTCGCCACCAGCGACACCGCCCGAAGGGCAAGGCATATCTGTATTTATGCCTAGCGCAGCGTCCTGCGCAGGCGCATTGCCTGACTGCGTAGCGTGGACAGCAAGGAAACTCGCGGTCGCAAGACGGTTCTTCAGAGAATCTCCCAACGCTGCGCTGGTGCAGCTGTCGAACTGGCCTAGCGCGAAGACATTAGGATAATCATGCGCAGCACGCTGAGTGCCTGCCTCGGCAGCGCAGCCTGCCTCGGCATGGCCTACGAAACTGACTGAATTGACCTGCACACCCTCAGGAAGGTTAGTCTTTGCATTATCGACAAACGAGACGAAATCAAACTCGCTGCCCCACAATGTCGGGCCGCAAGGAGAGTTCGGCACGCCCTCGACAAGACCCTCACCCTTCGTCTGTGAAGGCGCGACAAGTATGACCGGCTGGATCTTGCCCTCGTCGATGAGACGCTTCACAAGCGGAATAATGTCAGTGGCTGATGAGTCACCGAAATCCTTATGCACAGAAGCATGGCTCTGGCGCATACAAGCATGCAGGAAGACTATTACAGGATAAAATCCCGCGCACGTAGCTTGGGAAGGAACCCAGACCCTCGCCCCCTCTGGCGGGAAAAAACCCTTATCTGTGGTATAAGTGAAATCCTTCATGAAACTGTTGCCGCAGGAAGGAACTTGGGCTGCGCCCGCGGCGGAAGGCGCTGCCGGGGCGGCGACACCTGCCTGCTCGGTGGCTGCCATCATCATCCCCCTAGCGAACGCGGCAGTAGGAAGGTTGCCGACAAAATCCGCGCTCGGATAGGCTGCGACTCTCGCGACAAGGCTCGAGACAAAGAAATCCCGCATCGAATCCTTTGCAGTATCAGCGTCGACAAAACAATCCTCACCAGACTCAGAATTCCAGCGGTTGAACATATAATAAGTGCCGCAGGCGCTGGTCTCTGTGATGCCGCCAGCAGCCTGAAGGTCGTAAATGGCCTGGTAGACAGCCATCTTGGCGGCGAAGTCAAGGAAAATCATCGCCTTCTCTCCCTCCTGCATCTTTATGACGAGCTCGAGAGGCTGCTCGCCGATCTCCGACTTCGTCTCCTTCTTAGCAGAAAGCTTGATGTAAGCATTGGTAAGCACAACTATGGTGAGGACTACCAAGAGTATGTTGAAGATGAACGCTTTCCTGCTCCTTAATATCTTTCTGCAAACCATATCATCACCCGGGCGCACAATACGCACTATGGACCAGCTGCCCCAACTGCGACGCCCTGCACGTCATGAGCCTTCCCGCTTTCCCCAACTCATCCAGATTAAAGTAAGGGTCGTCTGAATACACGCTCAGCAAGCCCTCAAGGTCAGATATTGAATAAATAGCTATAGGGTCCTCACGAGGGTCTACCGGAGCGATATATGTCACATAAGTCTCGTTCGGAATCAAAGGAATCTGCGCCCACAGATAGTACATGCCGAATGTCTCCGAACCAAAACAACGCGTATTCCTCTTAGTGTAGTCAAAGGCCTTGCCATGGATCGAAAACACAAAACACTTATGCTCGTTATAATTATTCTCGACAAAATCGTTTGTTATGCTCATTATCGCGTCCTTCATGGCGTTCGGCTGCCCCAACGCAAAGACAGCCTGCCCTGTGAATATGTAATCCTCAGTACGGTCCTCAGGCCTTATCAGGCTCTGGTTATAGTCATACATCGCGATGAGCTCAGCCATAGTCATCTCCGTGTTGCCTATGATTACCGGCGTGCGCAGATATACCTGGGCGAGGTAGTTGCCATAGGTCACGTCCTTGGCGCCCTCCAATGCCTGGAGCATCGCCTCTGAAGAGAGCTTGAACAGCACAGCAAAGACTATCACGACGAGGACGAACACTATGTACGACCAAAAATCCACTATGATGTCTGTCACGAACGCCTTCTTGCCCAGCTTCAAATTCCTTCTTTTTTTCACAAATGACATCTTCCCTCATGAAAAAGGAAAATGCCAGCGCAAACGAGTTGCGCCGGCACTCCCGAGTTTTGTTCCGAAAACGTGAATGTAATCATCATCTCGACCTCAATGCCTTGGGCTGCACGACCTGAAAATTCACGTAAGCAGTCATCAAAGTGCCGTCAGGCTCACGAACAAGGACTGGAAGACGCATGTTCTTGTCTATCACACCACCTATGCCGCCAAGGTTCTTGAAAACAAGGAGCGGCTCCCAGTTATCATACCAGACCTTGTTATAGTACACATCCTTAAGCGTGAGGAACTTCGGGTCCTCGCCGCGGAAATACCTATCCATGAGACTCATGTCTGTGTACTCTGTTATGGGCTTCTCGACCAGTATCCTCGCTGTCATCATGTGGTTCTCAGGATAGAACAGTCCCTGATCAAGCTTTGCCCCGTCGAGCTGGCTGATGTCTATTATCTCAGGGTATAGCCTTCCGGTGACCGGGTCATAGTAGCTGACGCCGCCTGTACCATATATGAGCCCGTCGATAAGTATCTCTGCCTGGACATCATTGATGTTGAACTTGTCGTTGAGGAACATCCTGATGAGGATGACGCAGACGATGAGCATTATCACGAGGAAAAGAATCCTTGGTATCATGACTAGGAAATTGAAGAACATTATGCCCTTCCTGCCTGAAAAAAGACGCATCATACCACTCCTCCCGCATCTGTTGAGCTGCCTTCCTTGGTGGCGTCAATCTCTGTGAGTATGTTCTGTCCCTGGCCGCCCGCAGCACCATCAGCACCCTCTCCTTCGCCAGCCTCTCCCTCTCCTCCGAAATCAGGCACCTCTACCTGAGGCTGCTCCTGCTCCTGGACCTTGAAGCTCAAGGTCTTGCCTTGCACTCCAGGCAGGTCATAGATGCCATAGAACCTCGCTATCGCGCGATAGATGGCATCGGCAGTATTATCGATATCGACCTGGTCATTCGCGAACTTCGAGATGTCGATGAAGACGAGCAGCTGGTCTGGGTTCGAGCGTTCCTTGAACACCCTGAGAGGGCTGTCAGGCTTCAGAGAATCGAGATACGCAGGCATAATCTGGGCGTAAAACACATCTGCCTTGGGCGTCAGGACATCATTGATCAGCAGACAGGCAAGCTTCCTCTCAGCCAAGACCTTGCCGTCTACAGGGATATACACGATAAAGCTCCCTGCCTCCCTCTCTGCCTGCGCATCACCGAAGATGAGGACAAGCGAGGCGTCGGCAGGAATCGCACCGACCGCGGAACCAGACCCGGTTGCAGGCAACGAAAGGCCGAGCTGGAACTGCGGATATTTCGCAGAGATGACCTGCGCAAGCCTGTTGACGTGAAGAGCAGAATCGGAATAACCCGCGGCATCAGGGAGGACCTTGGCTATGAAGAACCTCTTGGTCTCCCACATATTATCAGTCGTGTTCACGACAGGACATACCTGCTGGAGAGGATTCGCTTTGGTCTTGTCGAAGACTACCTGGCGACCGGTCTTGTAGTAAGTTATGTTCTGCGCCCTGTGTAAAGCCAACCCTCCAGAACTAAACCAGCTGCCTAATACGAACTCGTCAGCGGCAGGCTGCTCACCAGCTTTAAGTTCTCTCGGCAGCCTATGCGCATTCAGCTTCACCGTGTCGTCAAGGGCATCAATATTCATGTCGCTGAGGAACCAATAAAAGACGTGCAGCTCCTGGCCGCGCTCCATGATATCAACTGCAGAATCAGCAAAGATGAAATCCATGGGAACAAGAAAATCAATCGGCCAGTAGGAATGGGTCAATGTCCCGGGAGCATAATAGATGGCTGTTGTAAGAAGACTGATGTCCATAGAAGTGAAACGCTTCTCAAAACCAAGGTCAGTAGCGACATTGTTCGTGTACTGCAGAAGAGCAAGGACGACCAGCATCACCAATATGGCCTGGAACATCAAGAAATACATCTCATGCATGATATTAGCTCGCCTAGAGCTAATAACAAGTCGCAAAGGTATATGAGATTTCTTGCTCCTTGTTAATAAGCAAGTCTCGTCTGTGGGTAGCCTACGGCCACCTCGTCTGAATTTTCCAATATTTACGAGACTTGCTATAAGAAGACGCAATGCTAACTCACCTCTCTTTCTCGGAACAAAACACATGAGCATGCTAAAACTAATGAGGTTTATAAATGTTTTTGGTGAAGTCACCTTGTCCGGATAACGTCCACCTCATCTAGGACAGTAGAGCCTTGCTCACCGGCCGCAGCTGCAGGCGGAGGTGCCTGCTGAGGCATCTGCGTGCCGCGGAACTTCTTCAGGTCGGCAATCAGGTCACGGCAGCTAGGAGCGCCGGGGTAAGAGCGCTGGACATCTGCTGTCAGTATCGACTCGAAGACCAAACCATCCTTCTTGTCAGGCTTCTCCGGGTACTTGACCTTGCCGACGACGACTGAGTACCTGGTCTTGAAATCGCTGCTGAGCCAGCAGGACTCGCTCTCAAGAACGAAGTCACAGACGTGCCTGCTCCGGCCATTTGAAAGCGTCCTTGTGATGCCGCACTCATAATTACTAGCCACATAGTTCCACAAAGCCGCCAGGCCAAGAGTAGCGGCAGGACCATCTTCTGTATCATCATTCGGGAAGAAGAACTGATCAAAACCAATATTCGTCGGAAATTTCCTGCAGACAGCATTGCCTTCCTGACAGTCATCCCCATCAGTATCGCCCGCGCCTGTAACATCACCACCACCCTGGCAGAGACAGATACACGGACCTTGGCCGCATGAAGAGGGCTTCTTGATGTTCTGGTCAGCGCCGCAGCTCTCCTCGACACAGTTACCACCCACAACACACTCGAAATCGTTATCTGCAGCAGTAACCTCATCAGCGTTCATGCCTACGATGGTCCAGTCAGCCTTTATGAACGATCCTTTCATGACGCAAGAATCATTCTTGTTCTGCGGGTCATACATCGCAGTTATGGTGTTGTAAAGCGTCTCGAGAGTCTCAAGGCTTCCCGTGTCAGGCGGGCCTGTGAAGATGTTCATCAGGCCGATGAAAAGGCTCAACGTGGCGAGAATAACGATAGCTGCGATTATCGCGCCGATTATCTGCTGGAGAGTAATCTCCACTGACGCCTTTCTAGAATGGAAAAATCTCATGAACATCGCCTTTAATGGGTAAAAAATCAGGTAGGAGTGGCACTAGGATTGACCTTGAATCTTGTCCTGCTGATCTTGTCAGCGCTGCTCCGCCTGCAGCAGGTGCCGTACCACTTCTTCTGCGCCTCAGCATCCTTAGGGAACGCCCACTCAGCATACTTGTTCCCGTCATTCTTCTTGGCTTCCTCTATCAATTCCCCAAGATTCTGGTCACTGCACTGAAACTTATCATTATCAGGCGGACATCCAGCAGTGTTGGGCGCAGGATTGCCAAAGACCTCTGGACAGGTATTGCCATTGAAGACACACGCACAATGGCCAATCAAGTCAGAAGAGCATGTCGGAGTGGATCCCTTGAACAATTCAGTGATCTTCTTGCCACCACCGAATGCGACCAGGAAAGCCACAATCAGAGCTACAGCTGCTGTTATGATCAACCAGATGACCGGACTCGTGTCAGCTCTCCTAGATCTCCTGAACAAAAAGCTCACCTCATGCAGCAGCTGCCAGGGCAGTCGCTGTACTCTGTCCTCTCATCAAAGCTTCCGCCTTTGGCTGTGCAGTCCTCTGGAGAAGACCAGCACTCATTATTGGTACCTGGAATCTCGCACTTGTTGCTCGTGTACTTGGAAGAAGTGTCGCTCGTCTGGGCGCCGAAGAACTTTATCTTTCCGGAGAATATCAAAACGAGAACGACAAGGATTATCAGCACTATGACTGCGACGATGATAACGTTAAGGCTCATACCTTGGGCTTTCTTCATCTTCAAGACCTCCTCATTCTGGTATTTGCTTGCAGCAACGGCCAATCTTCATTTCACCAGTCACTTCCACCTTAACCCTGCAAGGAGTGAAGCTCTCTGCGTATCCTGCCTGACAAGGCTGTTTGGCAGTGCATTCTGCTTCAGGACAGCTCGTGGCTTGGGCTACATCAGAAGTCCTCTCCTTCGCAAGATACATCATTATGGCCGCGATGACAAGACCGATGACAATGACTATTATTATCGTGATAGTAGCTGTTTCCATGCCTTTCCTGGATAATTTGTGCATCATCAATACCTCAAGGTGTTTTCTTCTACTCTTTCGGAGGCTCTGGAGCTTTGGGTGCAACATTGAAAGGCGTGCAGCATGCAGGAGCTTCCTCGGAACGCTCCTTGCAATCACTGCCTAGCTGAGTCACGTAGCCATCCGGACATTCTTTCAGGCATTGGCCACCCTTGGCCTCGCAGCCAGACGTGACCTTACCGAAAAAGCGCGTCTTGCCAGCAAAAATAGTGATAAGGACGACAAGAACAACAATAGCTATTACTGCCACAATGACAACATTAAGGCTCATGCCCTGAGCCTTCTTGTTGAGAAACATGTTAAGAAAAAAAGATTTTAGACACCGACACAGCAATACGGCCTGTCAGTATCAATATCCTTAGTTCCGGACCTGTAGCAAGGATCGCTTACGACCTTGTAATACGGGCCCTGATTTGTGCAGTCCTCTTGTGCAGACATGCAATTGCCTTTGCAAGCTTCAATACCGCGGGTCGTAGCACCCATCCTGCCCATGAAGATTATGGCAAGGATAACGAGAACCAGCAACGCAAGCGCTGCAATAATTATGACATTCATAGACATGCCTTGAGCCTTCCTAGACATAAGTGCCACCTCTTGGTTTTGATTATGAATAAGCCGGTTTAGAGGGAGCGATATATATAAAGGTTTCGATGACTTCGGCTCAGTAGAAAGTAGAGAATGGTTCTAGCCATTATGTTGTATGAAATGAATCTGGTATATATCTCGGCGCGCTGTGCGCGCCATGAGCGTGCACGTA
>JAGVOD010000093.1 GCA_020052935.1 archaeon
AGTTTCTCTTTCGAAAGAAGTGAGAAATCTTTTGGAGCTGATAAGGGCAGACTGCCATCATTTCAGACTCCGACGGGGCTATTCTGCTTCTTTATAAAGAAAGGTTTTTATATACTTTAGACACTATCAGCCGCTATGCTAACCGGCAAGAAAAAGGAGATGCTTTTCACACTAGGGCAATTCTTCAGAGAGACAGACAGGAAATTCGCAGAGTCACCGCTGCTGGTCTCGGTATCAAAAGCAGAGTTCATCGACATAATACGCGGGATGAGCGCAGTATCCAAGAAAGAGAGGGCGGTGTACAAGAACCTCGAGGAGCTGCAGAAAGCGCGCTACATAGTATACGACGAGAGAAGCCTGAGCTTCAGCAAGAAAGGCTACGCCGAATACGAGCGGATACGGGAAGAGCTGGAGCAGCTGAATGCTATAGCGAGCAAGATAGAGTCCAAGAAGATAGTATTCAAAAGGAAGATACAGACAAAGCTGAAATAAGATAAGCCAAAGAAAAAGAAGCGAAAAACAAAAAATCAGCTGTAGTCGCAGTTCTCAGTGCAGTTGA
This sequence comes from archaeon, assembly GCA_020052935.1. GTDB lineage: Archaea > Nanobdellota > Nanobdellia > Woesearchaeales > UBA11576 > JABMQF01. The sequence continues at coordinate 560 of JAGVOD010000093.1, forward strand.
CCTTGCCTGTCACGCCATCTACCAACACGACGGTCTGATACGGCGCACCATCCTTCTTAGCGACGATGAATGTGGCGAACCAGTCTCCCTTATCAGGATCAAGATAGCTGCTGACCATCTGCGACTTGCCGCCGTACGGGTTGAAGAATGCGCTTACATAGCTCTTAGCGTATGTCTCAGCGTCGACTTTCTTGACGCCCGCGACCTTATTGATGGGGCACAGTGCCTTATCGGGGAACTCGTGACCATTGGCGCAGACATAAATCTTCTCGACCTTGGTACAGCCGAGGACAAAGATGAATCCTAGAAAAAGCGCGCAGAGCACGACAGCAATCAAAGCCTTCCTCATGAGATCACCTTGCTTTTTTGTTATCTGATTGGGCGGATGACTGGGAGGATAGTATTTAAAATTAACCCCCACAATCGCAAAGATTTATAAATGAGGCGCGTTCCCTCAGATACAAGTCGAGAGATAAACCGGTCCCAGGGCTTGTTTATGCTGGAGATGTAAGCAATCTTACAATCCCTTCTCGAAAAACACGAAACACAAGGTGATATGATGGCAAGAATGCACGCTAGATCAAAAGGAGTCAGCGGCTCAAAGAAACCAGTAAAGAAGACAGTGCCAGGTTGGATAAGGTACAAGCCGAGAGAAGTCGAGCTTCTAATCGGCAAGATAGCCAAGGAAGGAAAGTCGCCGAGCCAGGTAGGCCTGCACCTGAGAGACACATACGGCATACCTGACGTCAAGACGCTGACCGGCAAGAAGATAACGAAGATACTCAAAGAGAAGAACCTGCTGACAGAAGTCCCGGAGGACCTGAGGTCGTTGATCAAGAAGTCCGCGCTGATAAGGAAGCACATGGCAGAGAACAAGCAGGACAATACCGCGCTCCTAGGGCTGCAGCTGACCGAGTCGAAGATAAAGAGGCTCGTCAAGTACTACAAGATTTCGGGAAGGCTTCCCATATCATGGAAGTATGACCCAAGCAAGTCAAGCACATACCTAGAATAAATAAAATCATCATAATTTTTTTATTCTTTCTTTCTAAACCCCGGCAGCATCGTGACCGTCGCCGCCAATCTAGCCTGCGTATACGGCAAATTTAGTCATAGAAATAATCGGATTTTTCCGTATTAGCTCCGCAAAAAATAATCAGAGCAGTCCTCTTATCTTGTCTATGTGGTCAGCGACTTCCTGGCCTTTCTTCGTCAATGAAAGGAGCTTGAGACGGCCCTGCTTGTCGAAATTCACCAGGCCAGAATCAGACATCTCCTGGAGGATCTTGACGACGTGAGAATACGTGCAGTCGATCTGCTTGGCGAGGGATGACGCATAGATATCAGACTTTGCAGCATTCAGGGTGACGAGCATCATCGCCGGCTTCTCCCTGAAAAAGATGTTGAAAACGTCTTCCCTCTTGAGTTCATTCTTCATCACAACGCCCCCAATATCGTCTCAAAAATAGAGATTCTGTAATATATCTAATAAACTATAAAGAAAAAAGGTTATTTATAAACCTTTCTATTCCATCACAACCATTTCTCGACGAGAATCCGACGGCGGAAGAGAGGGAGAAGTTATATAAGATACCCGAAGATATCGAAGCACATGCCTAAAGAAGACAAGCCGCAGGCAAAGGGGGAAGCGTCGAAACACCTATTTCCACACGAGCGGCTACGCGAGATACAGAAAGAGCTGATAGAGGAAGTAGCTTCTGTGATAGAGAAACGCGGGAATCTTGTAGTGCATGCCCCCACAGGATTGGGAAAGACTGCCGCGACAATCGCTCCTGCGCTTCGGTACGCACTTGACCACAAGAAGAAAGTGTTCTTCCTGACATCCCGGCACACCCAACACATCATAGCGATAGAGACCCTGCGGGAGATAAAGAAGAAGTATAATCTTGATTTTGTCGCCGTGGACCTCATCGGGAAGAAATGGATGTGCACAGTGCCCGGGATAGACAAGCTGCACACATCAGAATTCTACGAATACTGCAAGAAACAGCGCGAGGACGGTCTGTGCGAGCAGTACTCTAACACAAAGACAGGCAGCAAACTGACGCCCTTGGCGAAGGCTACGCTGGAGAGGTTTGAGAAAGACAGCCCGTGCCACACAGAGAAGTTCTCTGAGATGTGCAGCAATGACGACCTCTGCGCATACGAACTTGCGGCGACGATGGCAAAAGACGCTGCTGTAATCGTTGCAGACTACTACTACATCTACAACCCCCGGATAAGGGACGCGTTCTTCAAAAGGGCAGGCATCGATCTTTCCGACTGCATCGTCATCGTCGACGAAGGCCACAACCTGCCTGACAGGATACGCAACCTGATGACAGTCCAGCTGACCAACTACCTAATCAAGAGGGCTGTGAATGAGGCAAGGAAGATAGAGGATGAAAAAGCAGTAGTAAGGCTTTCCAAGACGCAAGACATACTCAATGAGTGGTCGCAGGACATGAGAGACGGCGACGAGAAGCTGATACGCAAGGACGATTTCGTCAATAAAGTGGAAGCAATCGGCGATTATGATGTCATATCAGCAGATTTTGCGCTCACTGCCCAGAAGGTCATAGAGAAAGAAAGGCAGTCATCCATCGGGACCATCTCAGAGTTCCTGGAAAGCTGGAAAGGGGCTGATGCAGGATATGCGCGCATACTGGCGCAGAAGCAGACGAAACGCGAGAGCGTGATCGCTCTGTCTTATCGCTGCCTTGATCCTAGCTTAGTGTCGCAATCAGTGATAAACAGCTGCCACTCGACGATAATCATGTCGGGGACGCTGACACCGACCTCCATGTACAAGGATGTATTGGGCTTCCCTTCCGAGACTATCGAGAAGACATACCCGAGCCCATTTCCGCAGAAGAACAGGCTCGCGATGATAGTGCCCGAGACGACGACAAAGTTCTCGATGAGGAATGCGCAACAGTATGAACGCATCGCAGAGATATGCGCAGAGATAACAAATACTGTGCCGGGAAACTGCGCAGTGTTCTTCCCGAGCTATTTTGTCATGAAGCAGGTATATTCATTCTTCTCAGACCTTTCCCGCAAGACAGCATTCCTGGAAGAGTCAGAGATGAACAAGGAAGAGAAGGCTGATTTCTTAGACAGGTTCAAGGCATACAAAGATACTGGAGCGGTTTTATTGGGAGTGGTCTCTGGGAGCTTTGGAGAGGGAATTGACTTGCCAGGGAAGCTATTGAACTGCGTGGTTGTTGTTGGATTGCCATTGCAGCAGCCGACTCTTGAGACAAAAAAACTGATTGAGTATTACGATACAAAGTTCGCCAAAGGATGGGAATACGGATATGTCGGTCCTGCCTTTTCCAAATGCCTGCAGAGCGCTGGCCGCTGCATAAGGAGCGAAACAGATAGGGGAGTGATCGTGTTCTTGGATGAGAGGTATGCATGGCAGAACTATTACCATCATTTCCCAGCAGACTGGGAGATAGAAGTGACAAAGGATTATCTCGAGAAGATAAGAGAATTCTTCGGGGAGAAAAAGTAATCCTTATGCCCTATAACCGACAAAAAAAGCCACAAAAAACCAGTATACTAAAACGGATACTGGTGTGTTAAATGGTAACATTTATATATTGGTTTGACTTTAGGCCATTGTTACAGTAATCTTTTGCAGAAACAACAGTAGGGAGATAAAGAATAAGGTAATCGATATGGTAATACTATTTGACCAGTTCCATCTGCCAGAGAACATATTCGAAATCATTTTCGCGACAGAACAGCAAGTCATAGTCGGCAAGATGCTCATCGAGGAGTTCAAGCTGAACGGCGGCACGCTGGGGAAGACAGAGATGTCATTGTTCGCCAACAGGCTGCATGAAGGTACTGTAGTAGAGATTGTAGAGGAGATGGGGCCTGTGAAAAGGATGAAGAAGGTCCAGGTCTCGTACAACAAGAGGCAGTTCTACGACAGGATACTGACGCCCATGAGATCGATGGGAATGATAGACTACGACATGTACAAGAAGAAGTATCTCATATCAGACAAGTTCAACAGCTCAGTGAAGAAGATAGGCTTGATGTGGGTGCAGGAGATAGGCACCCCGCCCAGGCAACAATAACGCTCTCGGGTCTCTCATTTAACCTAACTTCTTCAAATCACCCCCCAAAAACGGAAAGATGAGAGGCCCGATACTTTTCCTTGCAACATGGACGAGAAATCAGCGATACAACTTCTGAAAAAGCACTCTGACGACGAGAAGTCATACAAGATAGTGCTCGCGCACTCTAAGGCTGTGCAGAAGGTCGCGCTGGATATAGCAGAGAAGATAAAAGCGAAAGGGCACAAGGTGGATATCGAGTTCATAAAAACCGCAGTGTTGCTGCATGACATAGGACGGTTCAAGTGCAAGCCCGGGACTCCGGAGTCGATAAAGCATGGCGTGGCTGGAGCACAAACACTCAGAGAGGAAGGCATCGACGAGAGATACGCACTGGTGTGCGAAAGGCACCTCGGCGCAGGCATATCAAAAGAGGAAGTCAAGAAACAGGGACTTCCTCTGCCTGAGAAGGATTATGTCCCGCAGACAATCGAGGAGAAGATAATCGCGCATGCAGACAACCTCCTCTGGGGAACAAAACCCAAGACGATAAAAGACGTCGTAGAGAGATTCAACAAAGAGGTTGGTGAGAATGCAGGCAGGAAGATGCAGGCGCTCAACGACGAGCTTGAAGGGATGATGAAGTGAACATCAAGAAATCAGGAGAGAATTATGAGGTCGAGAGCAGCTCCAAGAATGGGAAGTTCTACACAGTAGACCCTTCGAAACCGTGGTGCGACTGCGCAGACTTCAGGTTCAGGGAGATGGGCAAGAAAGGCGTCTGCAAGCACATAAAAGCAGTGCGCGAGCTCATCGAAAGCAAGAAGCAGAAGACGCTCAAGAAGGAAGGGAAGACGGCTGAGACAATCCTTGAGTTCATCGAGAAAAAAGGAGAGGTAGACTCTATAGAGCTCATAAACAAGTTCGGCGATGAGGAGATAGACCGCCTGATAAAAGGCGGGGAGCTCATGGAAGAGCGGGGAAAGATAAAGTTATTAAAGTAACAAATAATGAAGCCATAAAACAAGGAGGTGGATGCATGCCAAAGACAGCAAAAAAAGATGCAGAAAAACTTGTTCTTACAGTGAAGAAAGTGGTGAGGAAGACCAACGGCGTCAACCTCACAGACGACCTTAAGGAAGGATACATCTACTTCGACATATACTTCGACGCAAACGGCCGTAACCTCATCATCGACAAGAGGACAAGGCTCGACAAGCCTGAAAGGATGCTCGAGAAGTTCGTGTCCAAGATAGTCGCACAGGCGGAAGAGAGGTACAAGGAAGTCAAGTACTTCGTCGCGAGGAAAGAGCCGCCGGAACTCATCACAAAGCTGACGAACGAGAAAGCGCTCAAAGAAGGGATGCTTGGTTTGTTCGAGGAAGTGGACAAGTACACTAAGACAAAGAACATATCCGTGCTGATGACGAAGCAGATAGAGCCGTAAATATTTTCTTCATATTTTCAAAATGGACCCGAAGATTATCCAAGCGCTGGATGAATTCGTAGCAAGGTTCGGGAGCGACCTCCTGCCCAGGCTCAAAAACATAGAGACACAAGGACAGAACCTTGCGCACGAGCTCGAGAAGCTGGGCAATGTCAGGGAGGACCCTGAATACCACGGCGACGTATCAACATTCGAGCATTCTCTAGAGGTCGTCGGGCTGCTGCAGAAGATATACTCATTCATGTACAAGCAGGAACATGACGAGAAACTCAACATAACTGCGCTGGAAAACGCGCTTTCAGCACTGCCGTTCAAGCTGGGCGAGCACCTCGACAACAGGGTCGGCAAGCACAGGAGGAAAGAGCTGCTGTTCTTCGCATGCATATTCCACGACCTCGGGAAGCTGAAGAACTTCACGCACATGATGCGGGAGGTGGAGAAAGAGAACGTAAAGGGCATCAAGCGGTTCCTTTTCCACGCAGACTTCGGAAGGCTCTACTTCGAAGATGAGATGACTGCCATAGACGAATCCATAAAGCACTACGAGGAGAAACTCGCGACAGAGCAGCAGACACCGATAAAGAAGCAGTTCTATGAGCAGGTGATGGCCTACTTCAAGGAGCTTAAAGAGACATTCGAATCGAGGAAAGAGTTCTTCGAGAAGCTGGAGCTAGGCAGCGAAGAGAGAAAGTACATCGCTTTCGTCATAAAGAACCACATGGACCTGCTGAACTTCTACAGGCAGTTCAGCGATGCCTACAAGGCAAGAGAGTCCAAGGAAGGGCCTAAACTGACCGCGAACTTCGTCAAGAACATAATCAAGAAGGTCGACGAGTATGACGAGCATTACGTCGACTGCATGCTGCTCAACTTCTGCGACATGCTAGAGGCCACTCACAGCACAGGACAGAAGACCGAAGAGATGTACCTATTCTTCCAGAGCTGCATGGGCATATATGCCAACGCAGTCACGCTGAAAGGAGGAGGGAAGATGGTATTCAAGGACGGCAAGCCTGCTTTCGAAGCAAAACCTAAGCAGAAATACAACCTAGGCAACTTGTTCAAGAACTTCCCTAAAGACGAAGCGCTCAAGATAAAGACCATCGTAGCCGCTGCCGAGGATCCGCAAAAGGCATTGAAGGACGCAGGCTATGATGAGTACAAGATAGAGCAGATAATGGCGATAATAGCGAACTAGACCGATTACCGCCCGCGGCCTTCAGAAAAGCATATAAATGAAAAGGCATAAAACCCGGCCTGTAACAAAAAGAGGTGTAGGTTAGACATGGACATAATGGAGCTCAAGAAAGAGCAGATAAGGCTAGCGAAGAAAGTCATAGTGAAAGACGAGTTTGACGAGCTCAACTATGTCGGGGGATGCGACCAGGCATTCATCGACAACAAAGTCATTTCTGCAGTCGTTGTGCTGGACTACAAGACACTCAACATAGTGGAGAAGAAATACGCTGTAGCAGATGCACCGATACAGTACATACCTGGATTCCTGAGCTATCGCGAAGGGCCTGCCATAGTAGAAGCTGTGTCGAAGCTCCAGCAGAAGCCAGACATACTCCTTATAGACGGGAACGGGATACTCCACGAAAGGAAGATGGGGATGGCGTCACACATGGGGATACTGCTAGACATGCCTACGATAGGCGTCGCGAAAAGCCTGCTGCTAGGCGAGGAGAAAGAAGGCAAGATTGTGGTGGATGATGAGGTCAGGGGCGTGACGATGAGGACGAAAGAGCACTCAAAGCCAATCTATATAAGCCCCGGGCACCGCGTATCCCTGAAGACGGCGGAAGAGGTAGTCAAGAAGTGCATGGTAGAGAAGCACAAGCTGCCAGAGCCGCTGCACGAAGCTCATAAGTATTCAAACAAGGTAAGAGAAAGGCTGCTGGAGCAGGAAGGCAAGCCGGCGCCGAAAACAGAAAAAGAAGAATGATCAAATCCGCAGCGCCACGCGAGGCTCGGCGTGCGAGTGTTTTGGTGTTGGGGCTGTCCCCCCGTATGGGGCTTCCCCCGACAACGCCCGCGATGCTGTCGCTGAAACGCCTCGCAAATTCGCGGTGGCGCTGCTAAAAAACAATCAAGGTGATAAGATGAGAGTACCAACAGGAAAAACCAAAGAACAGAAAAGAGTCGAGATGGAGACAGGAGAGAAAGAAGAGACTGTCTACGGCCCGGTAGGAAGGGAGAAACTGCAGGAAGACGACGAGATAGACACCTGGGAAGAAGGCTTCATGGAAGGCGCCGAGGATGACGGCGAGCAGGCCAAGTGCGCGTTCTGCGGAACAGTGCTGATGAGAGGCAAGACCTTCGAGACCAAGATAAAAGGAAAAGTCGTATGGTTCTGCTCAGACGCCCACATAGAAGAGTACAAGAAAAAGAAGAAGATATCTTAAATCTTTTTTAAACCATTTCCAAAATTATTTATACTTTGATTTCTATCAAAAATCCATGGGGCTGGAAGAAGACATAAGATTCATGCAGATAGCTTTCGAAGAGGCAAGGCTGGCGTACAGCAGAGGGGACGTGCCTGTCGGCGCGGCACTGCGCATCGACGGAAGGCTCATAGGCATGGACGGCAACACCACAAGGACACTGCAGGAATGGTCCTCCCACGCAGAGGCGCTTGTGATAAAGAAATACGCCTCGGCGATACAACGCGCAAAGAAACAAGAGCAGTACGTAGAGCTCTACACGACGCTAGACCCGTGCCTGCAGTGCATGGGCGCGATAGTGCTGAACAGGATAGACCGAGTGATATACGGCTGCATAGACCCTAACGCAGGCATGGCAGAATTCGACCCGAAACAGCTCAAGCCGTGGTACTCAGGCCACTGGCCTAAACTGACCGGCGGAGTCATGCGGGACGAGTCGTACGCGCTACTGACCCAGTACATGCAGGAGCGTGAAAAAGACTGGGGCAAGATACTGAAACTGTTCGAAGAAATGAGAAAAAAGTGGTAATCACTTAGCTTTCGTCTTCTCGACCATCTGGTTCATCAACTGAGCGATGAAACTGCCCTGAGGGTCCTTGTAAGTAGAAGCATCCACTGTAGAGACGCCCTTCGAGAGGTCTGGAAGTATGACCTTGGACGGCTCGGTCTGCTTGACGACCGGAACAGGTTGCTTCTCAACCTTGGCACAGCCCGCAAGGACTAGCAAAGAGATGATTGCAATTACCGCGAATATCTTAGTGTTCATTTTGGAGTCGATGGAGACCAGTCAAAGCTTGTCGTTGAGACTATCTCCACAAGCTTATACTTATCCATCACGCCGCCAGGGGCATTTATCGTGATCTGGATATCCTCATACTCGCCGGCTGTCATGACCTGGCGCGAGGTTTCTGTGTCTTCAAGGACAAGGCCACTGTATCTTATATCATACTCTCCGACAGGCACATCTTCATCCACAGATATCTTTCCTGGGTGAGATAGCGTGCGGGTCTCGCCGGTCGTAATCACTTCTGTGCCGTCAGGAAGGACTTGAGAGAGCCTTCCTCTCAGACCGACCATGCGGATAGGCTCGTAAGACTCTAATCCAGATTCTGGCAAGTCTGTCTTCTCGAGGACAGAGCCGTCAGTCATGGTGACACGATAGAGATAGACCGGACCTGTAGTGGTGGAACGGTAGATGTTGCCGCCGAACTGGATAAGTATCATTCCAATCCTGTCGCCACCCATGCTCTCAACAACAGCGTTGCCGAATAATATCTCTCCCACCTTGTCAGTACAATCTCCTGTATCTGAAGCGACAAAGCATATCCTGCCAAGAGCCGCTGCCGGAACATGGACTGAGCGAGTAGCATCAGCAGTAAGAGTGATGCCATAGACTAAAGAAGCGAGAAGAGCCATTGCAAACAATAAGACGATGAGCTTTTTCATGGAGAGAGAAACGCCGTCTATATATTTAAAGGTTTGGTCACCATAATTGGCAAAAGAGGCAATAACACACGACGCTATTTACGTGGAATAATCTTATACGCGCTATAAGCGATGAATAGAAGTGCCTCAGAGGTTATTAAAAATCCTGGATTTTTAATCCTTCAAACTCGCAAGCGCATGCCTCAGAATTGCTCGTTTGAAGCATACCTTCATCACAAGCCGAAGCTTCAGACGGGGACACGACAAACCTCCGGTTTGTGGGGTTCAAACCTCGCTTCGCTCAGTTTGAACTAAACCTCATCATCAGCACAGCAAAGAACAAGACAAGATAAAGTGCCTCAGAGGTATTTCCTTCATCACAAGCCGAAGCTTCAGACGGGGATTAACCTCATCACAGGCGTTTATAGAATAATAGAACAGGGTTAATAAAACTTCCTCGGGTGGCTGAACGAAGTGAAGCCGCCCCTTGCGCGCCAGCCCAGCGTAACGGGCTGCGGCTGGATAAACCTCATCACAGGCGTTTATAGAATAATAAAACAGAGTTAATAAAGATATACCTCAGATGCCCCAACTCAGCCTCTGACCAAGGTATTCATTGAGACCTGCACGTATGATGCCTGACGAAGCCCTGGCTGTCGGGTACTCAACCCTGACCACCCTGACGGCACCATTATCCATATCCAAGAACCCATCTTTCTTCCTGACTTCATCATCCAGCACCACGTAGGCTGCACGCGGATCATAATCACGAGGCTGGCCTACAGACCCAACATTGACGACCAGCTTACGGAAGATCTCATAGATCGCAGGCTGGTGGGTATGGCCAAGGAAAGTGACAGGAGCATAGAGATGAGGATATATCCTAAAGACCTTGGCCCAATTATGGACATACTCAAAAAGAGGGTCACGCGGAGAGCCATGCGCAATATTCAGCGGGTCAGTGCAGATCTCGAAAGGCAGCCCTTGGATGAACTCGCGGCTATCGTCACTCAAGACGCGCCTTGTCCAAGCCAAAGCGTCACGCGCCATCTCATTCTCCTCGAAATCACCATCATACTCCGCATTAACTGCGCGATAATCATGATTGCCCATCACACACTGAACATCATTCTCACAAAGAAGATCGATGCACTCATTAGGGGACGAGCCATAGCCCACAATATCTCCACAACAGAACTTACTCTCAATACCACGCGCCTCAATGTCTCTCAACACAGCTTCCAAAGCAGGGAGGTTGGCATGGACATCTGAAAATACAGCATGCCTCATATAAACGGATGGAAGATTCTTTGTTTTTTAAATCTATCGTAGGAAAAGGCCATTACGTGGGAAAAAACAGGGAAGAAGGGGTAAATTATTTAAACCAATCCCGAGACAGCAATAGCATATGAACACAAAAGAGCTGAAAAAGAAATACATAGAATTCTTCAAGAGCAAAGGGCACGCTGAGATACACTCAGCGCCGCTGATACCAGAGCATGACCCTACTGTGCTGTTCACAACAGCAGGCATGCATCCCCTTGTCCCGTTCCTTCTTGGCCAGCCGCATCCCCAAGGCAAGAGACTCGTGAATGTGCAGAAATGCATAAGGACACAGGATATAGATGAAGTAGGGGATGACACGCACACAACCTGCTTCGAGATGCTGGGGAACTGGTCATTGGGAGATTACTTCAAGAAAGACGCGATATCATGGAGCTGGGAATTCCTGACAAGCAAAGAATGGCTTGGACTTGACAAGGACAGGCTCGCGGTGACGTGCTTCGCAGGAGACAAGGACGCGCCGAAAGACGAAGAGGCATACAAGACATGGAAAAGCCTCGGACTGAGCGAAGGAAGGATAGCGTTCCTGCAGAAAGCGGACAACTGGTGGGGGCCGGCAGGAGAGACAGGGCCGTGCGGACCAGACACAGAGATGTTCTACTGGAAGCTGAATGACAAGCCTGCGCCTAAGAAGTTCGACCCCGCAGACAAGAACTGGGTAGAGATATGGAATGACGTGTTCATGCAGTACAACAAGGACAAGGAAGGAAAGTACGAACTGCTGAAGAGCAAGAACGTCGACACAGGACTTGGAGTAGAACGCGTAACGATGGTCCTCAACGGCAAGACCAACATATTCGAGATAGACGTCTTAGAGCCGCTGATGAAGAAGACAGAGGAGATCACAGGAAAGAAAATCCATACTGACAATGCAAAATCATTCAGAGTCATAGCGGACCACATAAAGGCAGCGACATTCATACTCGGAGACGAAAGAGGGGTGGTGCCGTCGAACGTAGACCAGGGATACATACTACGCAGGTACATAAGAAGATGCGTCAGGCATCTTCGACTACTGGGAGCAGAGCTTTCCAACCCTGACGCAACATCCGAGCTGGCAAAAGTCGTCATCAAGATGTACGAGAAGGACTACCCGACGCTCAAGGCGAAGAAAGACATCATCTTCGAAGAGCTTCGGAAAGAGCAGGAGAAGTTCCAGAAGACGCTCGACAAAGGCCTCAAGGAATTCGAAAGGATGGCGCTCGACATGACAGACATCGACGGGAAAAGCGCATTCTTCCTTTACCAAAGCTACGGCTTCCCGATAGAGATGATAGAGGAACTCGCTTCCGAGAAGGGCAGAAGCGTCGACAGGAAAGGATTCGACAAAGAGTACATGAAACACCAGGAGCTATCCCGTGTGGGGGCAGAGCAGAAATTCAAAGGAGGGCTGTCAGGAGCGAGCGAGGTGACAACAAAACTGCACACTGCCACGCACCTGCTGAACGAAGCGCTTCGCAAGGTAGTGTCACCAGACATCAAGCAGAAAGGCAGCAATATCACAACTGAAAGATTACGCTTCGACTTCAACTTCGACAGGAAACTCACGCCGGAAGAGGTAAAGAAAGTAGAAGACGAGGTCAACAGGCTCATAAAGGAATGCATACCTGTAGTGAAAGAGGAGATGTCGCCTGAAGAAGCCATAAAGAAAGGGGCGCAGGCAGAATTCGGCGCAAGATACCCTGCAAAGGTGTCGGTGTATTCTGTCGGCAACTACTCAAGAGAGATCTGCATGGGCCCGCACGTAGCCAATACGAAAGATATCGGCAGATTCAAGATACTGAAAGAAGAAAGCTCAGCAGCAGGGATAAGAAGGATAAAAGCGACAGTAGAGTAACCGCAGATAATTCTCAGCCGTGCAATGAAAGTCTCTCAGCGACTTTCTTAAGCGTGTTATGCACATACCTATTCGCAGTCTTAGAATACTTCCGCTTCAACTCCTCAGAGTCATTGCCGAGATTGAATATGTCATTCAGCGCAATGGCGACAGCAGGACTGCGGTTCTGGCCCATGACACAATGCACCATAAGCGCCTCGCACCTTCGCCTATCCTGATCAAATTCGCGCAGGACCCTCTCCGCAAGCCTCTCGTCGAACAAGATGTCTTTCCGCTCGACACGCCCTGGTTCAACATCATCAAAGATGTATTCTGCTACGCGCACATAAAGAGGGGAATCTTTCAGAGGAAAAGTCCTTAGTTCCTCTGCCATATTACTCGACATAAGACGGATGGCATAGGTCGGCTTAGAAGGAACGTATTCAACAGCATCTCTGAGCCTGAAAATATGCAAATCCATGATTTACAGAAAAACCTGACGAAATTATAAACATTGCCAAGGGCTTTTCGTCACCAACATCAGACGAAAACCACACGAAAAACTATATAAACTCTGTCGGGACAACTATTTATGGGGGTTTAGACAATGAAACGACTGATACTGCTCGCTGTCTTGATGATGATTCTCTGCGTAGCCACTGCGTTGGCAGACTCGAAACTGCAGATATCTAAAGTCGAGATAACCTCTGACGATACTACCTTGCTCAGCACGAGCAGCAACTCAGGCAATTTCGATGCAGAAGCTGGAGATGACCTGAAAGTCAAGATAAAGCTCGAGAACAGATTCTCTGAGAGCACTCACACAGACATAAAAGACATAAAAGTCACAGCGACGATAGAAGGGCTCGGAGAGAGCGATGAGTCTGACTCATTGTCTATCAGGGCAGACGGCGAGCGCACAGTAACGTTCAGGATGGAGATAGACGAAGACACAAGCTCATACGAGAGCTATTACCTGGTCATAACCGCGACAGGAGTGGATGAGAACGGAGCAGTGCAGGAAGACGAAGCCAGCTACGACGTAGAGATAACGGGCGGGGACGAAGGAGACATAGAGATAACAGAGCTCGACATGGATGACGTCGAGTGCAACGAAGACGGCACACTGGACATAGAGATAGAGAACGAGGGAGAATACGACGAGGAAGAGGTCCAGCTGACAGCAAGGATATCCGGCCTGGGAGTCGTGTGGGAAGACGAGATAGACATAGACGCTGACGACACCTACACGAAAAGCAAGAATATAGACCTGACAGGACTGTCCAGCGGGACGCACACAGCCACGCTGACAATAGAATACTCTGACGAAGAGATCGAAGAAGAGACAGAGTTCAGGGTAGAAGGCTGCGGCAGCGACAGGAGAAGCACAGACTACGAATTCGACGAGTACTATACCACTAGCAGGACAACAAAGAAAGAGGTCGTGACAGAGCCATACACGAACCCGAACCGCGACCTAAGGTTCCTGTTCACGCCAGAGGTCCAGCCAGTAGAACTATACATGCCGCCTCCGACGCCAAGCGTGCCGAGAGCGCCTGTGCAGAGGGAAAGCAATTTAAGCATCATCGTACTTTTGCTGGCAAACATCGCACTGATAATATTCATAGCACTGATACTGAAATCAGTGTACAACAGATAAAGAAAAGACAGACAAAAGGAGAATAAAATATGTTTCCGAGGTGTTGAGAGCATGACAGCAGATCTAAAACCTGCCGCAAGGGGCGCGATAGACGACAGATTAATAATTTCTCAAGCAAGTTGCCGGGAAGGAAAAGCACGATTACCATTCGTAGAGATGGTCGACAACGCGACCGGACTCCTGCAGAGCGACGACTATTTCGAATCCCCCTTCGAGCTCATAGCTACAGAAGCAGGCATACCTGAAGCCAAGATAAAGAAGTACTACGACGCCGCAAAGAGCAATCCCAGAATCCCTGTCCCTGAAGAAGTATGCACGGCAACAAGGGCTGTGCTGAGCATGATCGTCCCAGAGATAGCGAGGAGAGTCATGAGAGAGATAGACCAACTGTCGACAAGGAAGGCAGAGAGAAGGGAGACGCTGGAAAATGCCCTCGAAAGCAGAGGGATAGGCAGAGGAAGGAAGAAGAGGCTGCCAAGATACAAGCCAAAGTTAGGCTACGTCGGATCCTTCGCGCTAAAGGCGCTGGTCGATAGGCTCGTAGAAGACAAGATATACAGATCAGCAGAAGATGTAGACGAGGCGCTCTCACAGAAAGGCTACTGCAACAGAGGCGTAGCACTTGACGCGTACAACAAAGGAAGACAATGCACGCACAGGACATACGAAGGAGTCGCCAAGCTAGTGCTCGAACACTGCAATAATGGGGAAACAGTGCGTGAGGTCAGGATAAAATTCCTCAAGTACGTGGATACATACACACCCACAGAGACCTACACGATAGGGCAGCTCGTCAGGCTGCCTAAAGGCGTAGGTGTGGTGACGAGGAAACTCCCGCACAACAAGATAGAGGTAGTGAGGATCGACGGCCAAAGGAGAAATTACCTCGAGAACCAGCAGGAACCAGACGTATATCTTATGAGAAAGCCGCGCGGAGCCACGTCAGGACACTAATAATCTATGCAGTACGTCTTCAGGACTGCTTTTAACGCGACAGCCTCCTGGATAGAAAGATTGTATTTATCGATATCTGGAGGGGCGACCATCCTGATGTCCTTTATCCTCGCTCCCTTGACGAGACGAGATTCTTCGCATAGCATCTCTGCAAGATACATATCAATGACCTTGCCGTGGAAGACCTTGCCAGTCGCCTGTGCGTCAGACAGCTCGCGGGCATCCTCTTCGAAATCAATATGATAATTGCCTGTCTTGCGCACCTCGCCGACTTCCATGCAGCCGACAAGCGCCTTCAGGAGCTTCATGACGACTTTCGCATCATCAGAAGCATCTTTCAGTTCTATCTCCACATCGGGCCTGAGAAAATCCATAACAGCCCCTTGAGGAAGCCGCCAATTGTTGCCTAAGTAACCGGTTGGCTTGACGAGAAGTATCTTTCCGCTGCCATACGCAGCGACAGAGACGTCATGCCTATAAGTCCTATCCTTGACCCTAACAATAGCTCCGTCAAAATCAACCTTTGTAAGATCATCAACAGACATACATCTCTCCCCGAGACATGAGCTGAAGGAGGGGGTTTTTATGCTTTTCGTAACTTAAGTGTCATTGAAAAGTTCGCTTGGCAGCGGGTGCCGCCAGGCTTCGCTCAGTATATGTCATTGATGTTATGCGACATCCCCGTAGGGGGTACTTAGAAACCTTCGGTTTCTGGTACCTCGCTCGCTACGCTCGGAGGCATCCCCCTGTCGCATCTGAAAAACATCCTAATCACTCGCTACGCAAAAAGGCGGCACCACACTTTTCAATGGCACCATAGCTTAAAAAGCAGCCAGCGTGCGCTGCTTATCAATCCTGTCAAGAAGCCTGCTCTGTCTCAACAGAGGAGAGATATCAAAGTTGAACTTCTTCTTCACGAATGCCTCGGCGTACTTCAGCATCAGCTCCTTAGAGCCGAACTCCAGAGGCTTTGATGCCATCGATTTCCTCGTCGCCTCGCGCACAACCCACACGCCTAACGGAGCCCAGTACTCATTCGTTATGAAACGCAGCGCGAGCACGCCGGACTGGCGCTTGATAGATGAGAGCTTCTCGAGGATTGCGTGCCTCGCAGCATAATAGCCGCCGGCAGTGTTGTCTGCGTATTCCTTCCTGCCGTCGTAGCCCTCGTAGTCCGTCGAGAAACTAGAGCGCTCGCCGACAATGCTCTCGAAGAGCTCATAGCTCCAGCAGTGCGGGAACATAAGCACAAGATAATAGTTGCCGAGATAGCCGCCGAAGAACGCGAGATAGTCTGACTGGGAATAGCGCTTTATCTCTTCCATCATCTGCTTGCCGACGATGTCATCCACTGCTGTGATGGACCATCTTGTAGGCACAAGCTTGCGCTCTGTTGCAGTGCCGAGATTGCCGACGCTGAGGACTTTCGTGAGGTAATGCTCGTCGAAATCCTTCCTGAGCATCGAAATAGCGTCGGATGCCTTGAGGTCTGGCTCTGAGACAAGACGGTCGACCTTCTGCGGTATCTTCGGGTTCTCTGTGAGCCTCGCTTTCTTGAGGCGCACGTTCGGGCCGTGAGGAGCGGTGTCCTGCGCAAAGTTCAGGCGGAAGAAAGGACGCTTGTCAAGGTTTATCTCTACGTCGACAGGTCTTGATGCGAGAGAGACTTCCTGCGACATCTCCAGCATGCGGTCATTGAAAGACTTTATGTTCATCGTGAAAGTCGAGTTTATCAGGCTGGTGCGAAGGTCGATGATGTCCTGAATCTGGTAATTGTCCTTGCTCCAGAGCAGGGGAGCGTCGTGGTTGTTGTACTGCTCTGTAGAGAGGAGGCCGACGTTTATGTTCGGATAGCCATGGCGGCCGATGAAGACATTCGGGGCTGCACCGAAATAGTCCTGCTTGGCAGTCTGGTTCAAGACCTTCTGGCTCTTCACCTTAGATGCTATGGCGCAGAACTGCCTCCCGCAGAAACCCCTGCCTTTGCACTTCAAGCACTGGACGTTCATGCCATAGAAAAAGTTTTGGTGGTATAAAAATGTTCTAGCAAACCTTTAAAAACCGCTGCTGAAAACTGTACTGCATGGCAAACGTAGCGACACACATACTCTTCCCGATGCTCCTTGTCGAGACGTATAGAAGATACATCTGCAAGACAAAATTCTCTCGCTGGTACGTGTTCTTCGCAGGGCTAATGGGCGCTGCGCCAGACCTTGACCTGTTCTATACACACTACATGACAGGCAGCTTCAACCTGACATATCACAGAGAGATGACCCACTCGCTGCTACTAGCTCTTGCATTGCTATTATTGGGAGCGATAATCTGGGCGTTGTACTCGAATAAGATACTCAAGCACAAAGGATGGAAGACCGGGTACTGGCTGCTGTTTCTGGCAGCATTCGGCGTGACCTGCCATGTACTGCTCGACGGCATAGATGGCATGAGCAGATGGTTCTACCCTCTTGGCTGGAGCATAGTGCTGCCTAACCTGATATATGACAAGTTCAGGGCAGGAATACTAGATGGAGTGTTATTGCTCGTGTGGCTCCTTTATGATGAAGAAATGTTTGAGAGCATGCTCAACAAGGCAAAGAGGATTCTGGGGAAAAAAAGAAAGTAACTGCAAAGTCACCGCTGCAATCCCAAATCATTTCTTAGCTATCTTCCAAAGCTGATAAAAGAAATTTCTAAACGACGTGGCAGTATTTTCATCATAGATCACGATACAAGACGTCGGCTCTGAATAGTTGAAGACCAGCACTTTATCCTTTCCGAAAACATCCACTGTAACCGGGGTTATCCCCTGTAGAACCCTGTTTTCAGTAAGCCTGATTTTCTCGTAACTACTCATGAATCCGCTCCTTTCTGAAAAGAGATTCTTTGCCTGGATCTTCCTCCTTACCCTCTCTTCCCCGAACCTGAGCCAGAAATCGTTGAACTTCCTGTCTTTCTTGCTGGTTATGCCCATGCCAAGAATCTCGTCCCCCTCTTCCAGAGCGCTGAAGGCCTCCTCGACAGCAGTCTTGAATCCCCTGAATCCCGTATAAGTGACTGATTTGACCTCCTTGACCCCCTCTTTCCTCAACATTTCCAGCTGAGGCAGCTCTTTCCTGATAATCTCCTCGTCGGTGGCTATCTCCTCTTTCTTGATATCCAGCCATCCCAATATCTGCGAAGGCGGAGCAGCACTGAAAAATCTTATGTTGTTCATTATGGACTCGCTCACCAGGCCCTTCACCTTCAGGCTTCCAAGAATCTCATATATCTTGCCGGAATTCAGTCCTGAACCATTCAGTATGTCTCCTGTCTTGGACGTGCCCAACCTGAGCAAGGTCAGGTACACAATGCTCTCGTTCTTCGTCAATCCTACCTTCTCAAGGATCTTTGTGTCCACACTCAATGCAATGCCATATCAGTATTTAAACTTTATTATTCCTCTACACTTAGTGGGGGGTTATATTTATATGTTCTCAGAGTATGTTACTACTTAGAGGTTAAATAAAATGGTTCAATCACTAGGAGACCTGACAAAGGTAGACATGAAGGTGTACCCGACTCACGAATGCAGAAGCAATTGCACCTTCTGCATGACCGATCTAAGATGGAAGAATGCAGAAGCACCCACTGAAGAATACCTTGCCAACTTCAGAAAGGCTTTCGCAGCATATTTCAATGCCGGGGGGAGAAGGGTGCTGTTCACAGGCAGGGAGCCGACAAACCGGCCTGATAAGCTTTTGGGAATGCTGAAAATCGTCAAGGATTACCCTCTTGAGCTGGCAGTAATCTACACCAGCGGCGTAAACCTGCTGAACCCTTTTTCCTACAATGGAAAGGAAAGCAGCCTCATGAACGCCCTCGTAAACGAAGGGTTAAGGAATTTCAACCTTGCCGCCCACCACTATGATGTCGGCAGGAGACAAGAACTCTCTTCAGAAATGGTATGCGACCTGGAAGAGATCGCCGAAGAGGCAAGGACTCTCGGCGCAACGATAAGACTCAACTGCACACTGATGAAAGATTATATCGGCAATGCTCCAGAGGCCATGATATATATAGAATATGCAAGAAGCCTGGGGATCCAGGACATCTATTTCAGGGACTTATTCCACTTGGCAAACAGGAACAGGTCCTGCGCATACTCAAACAGAGCAAAGCTCGCCTTCACAGACTCCCAGAGGATAGATTTTGACACACTCTTATCTGAGGCAAAGCTTGTCCCAAACATGCGCTTCAACGAAGAGTTAAGCAGACACAGGGGGAATGGGAGAACATACATCTTCGACTATCTTGGAACAAGGATATCTTTCGGAACCCTCGTGGTCGGGACTGAAAAAGAAGATGCGGTCACCTACCTGAACTTCCAGCCAGACGGCTGCGCGTACAGGGACATGAACGGGCCGGAATCCAAACTGAACATATTATTGTGATATGGAAAAGACACTCATAATCGGCGCAGGAAGCCGGTCAAAAAAAGACCCCGCGATCAAAGGGATAGGCACCTGCCTCGTCGAAAGGCTGGCTAGAGAAGGCCGCTCACAGATTCTATTCACATACCATAACAGCGAAAACGGCGCAAAAGAACTCATACAAAGAGCCTGTTCAGAGAATCCCTTTTGTAAGATAGACTCCATGAGATTCGATTCGCTGGACTACAGAAACGAGTGGCCTGCCCTGGAAGCGAGAGTGTCAGAAGTCGGCACGCCAGACATCTTCATATACAACGCAGGACTGAGGTTCTACAAAGAAAAACTCAGCGAACAGGAAAAGGAGGAAACAATGACTGTAAACTACCATTGCCCCGCCTTCCTCATCGAGAAAATCGGCAAGAAGATGGCAGAAGAGCATGAAAGAGGAAGGATAATCGTCACAAGCTCAGTCATTGCTGGCAAGCACCACCCATTCCTGGAGGATTACTGCAACTCAAAAGGCCTGCTGAACAAATATGTCTGGCAACACAAAGAGAAATGGAGAGAAAGAGGAATCGAGATACTTATCGTATCCCCTGGCCTTACAGTAACACCCATGATAGAGGAGCGATTGGATTTCTACAGGGATTCAGCAAAACAGAGGAGACGGCAAAGAATATCATCTGCTGAAGAGATCGCAGAGTCCATTGCGCAGCTATGTCTTCCCTGAGTTTCACCAATTCTAGAAAACAGGCCTGATGAGAAAAAAAAATAATACCCAAAACAGCTCTTCTTCAGGGGGATCTGAGAAATTGATCGCCATCTTGGGCAGGAATGAAACAACTTACGTTGCCTCTACCAATACCATAAGCGCCACTGATATATAAATCTTTCGTTTTGTTGTCACTGCACAGGGACTACATAAAAGGGATTATACTTACAATGTAGGTATTTTACGAAGGGATTTGAGTTATCCGGAAAGTTTTCAACCTCGGTCCTTATGTGTCTTTCAAAGAAAGAAATATAAACTACAGCCACTTTTTCTACATGATGAAAAAAGGCCTCAAATTCACCAAAGAGCAACTCGAAGAGTTATACCAAACAAGAGGGATGTCACTCGGCCAAATCGGAAATGAGTTCGGCTGCAACGGCACCAACATCTTGTACTGGCTCAGAAAATTTGGCATAGAAAGACGTCCGGCATACCCTAAGAAAATAGATGTGCCAAAAGACATACTCAATGAGCTATACTGGAACAAAGGAATGAAACCTAGAGAAATAGCAAAGCAGTTCGGCATAAAAAACGAAAGGACCATCAGGAAAAAACTTGAGAAATATGGAATAAGAAGAAAGACCGTGTCAGAAGCGCTGACAATAAAATTCAAGGCGCCATTCACCGGCAATCTGGCAGAGAGAGCGTATCTCCTCGGGCTGAGGACCGGGGACTTCCACGCAAAATGGGCAAGGAAGTCAGTCAGAATCCAGACAACAACCACACATCAAGCACAGGTTGATCTGCTCGCAAGATCTTTCAAAAAATACGGTGAGATGCGTAAATACCTATCAAAGAACAAAGCGAGGGGTAAAGAGTGGTTCATCTATGTCGACCTACATCCATCTTTTAGCTTCCTATTGAATAAACCAGAAAAAATCCCTTCGTGGATACCCTCTAATGATAAATATTTCTACAACTTCCTGGCCGCATACACAGACTGCGAATTAAACTGGAACATCACAAAGAGCCACAAGAACCTTTGGAGGGCAAGCTTCAGATTAAGCACCGGCGATATGAACATCCTTGAACAAATCAATGCAAGACTTACGACTGAAGGTCTCTACCCTCTCCTGTCCCTCAAAACAAAAAAGGGGACCCAATCAGGATTCGGTAAATATACCGTCGACATGTATGAAATTGTCCTCAACAGGAAAGAAGATGTATACTTCATAATCAACAGGATTCTACCATTCAGCAAACACAGCGAAAAGATAAGACAAATGAAGCTCATCTTTGAATCTGAGGGTAAAAGTTGGGAAGTTTTCGAACCGATGTTGAAAAAACTCAGACAAGAGATAAAAAAAGAAATATTAAAAGATTAGCCACGCACCATCAAAAATAAAGGCACGAAAACTAACGCAATTATCGACATTAGCTTTATCAATATATTCATGGACGGCCCGCTACAATCTTTCAGGGGATCTCCAACAGTATCCCCGACGACCGCTGCCTTGTGAGCTAGGCTACCCTTACCGCCGAACTTGCCGCCCTCGATGTATTTCTTCGCATTGTCCCAGGCGCCGCCAGAGTTGGCCATCATTATCGCAAGCACTACACCAGTGACGAGAGAGCCCGCGAGCAATCCGCCGAGAGCCTCAAGGCCCAGCAAGAAGCCGACAACCAATGGGGCGAAGACTGCCATCAAACCAGGAATGATCATCCTCTTCAGCGCACCCTTGGTAGCTATGTCGACACACTTCGCATAATCAGCCTTTGCGCCTGCTTTTCCTTGTAGAAGTCCTTTCACTGTGCGGAACTGTCTCCTGACCTCCTCAATCATGTCGAAGGCAGCAGCGCCGACAGCACGCATCGCCATCGACGCGAAAAGGAAAGGCAAGAAACCGCCAATCAGCAAGCCGATTATTACTCTTGGGTCAAGTACAGATATGACCTCTATCTTCGCAACAGTAGCATAAGTCGCGAACAATGCCAACGCCGTAAGCGCCGCGGACCCGATAGCAAAACCCTTGCCTATCGCAGCAGTGGTATTGCCCAACGCGTCAAGAGCATCCGTCCTCTTCCTTACAACACCGCCGAGATGGGACATCTCGCTTATACCGCCAGCGTTGTCAGCGACAGGACCATAAGCATCTATCGCCAGGCTTATCCCTAACGTCGAGAGCATGCCCACGCCAGCCATCGCGATGCCATACAGGCCAGCGAAGTAATAAGACACGTAGATAGCGCCACATATCACAAGGACAGGCAATGCAGTTGAGCCCATACCCACTGCAAGGCCACGTATGACATTGGTGCCGGCACCTGTCTTCGCAGACTCTGCAATCCCCCTTACAGGAGAGTAGCTGGCAGAGGTGTAATACTCGGTGAGCCAGCCGATGAAGACACCGGCGACAAGACCTGCCAAGACAGCCATGAAAGCGCCCATGTCCTGCATGAAATAGCTCGTTATGAAATAAGACACTACAATGACAATTATCGAGCTGGACCAAAGGCCGAGACGCAAAGCTAGGCCCAGGCTCTTCTCTTTCTTAGCGCGCACGAACAAAGTACCGACGATAGAAGCGAGTATGCCTGCAGCAGCAATCCACAAAGGCAGCATGACTCCGTTCTTGCCATAGACGACAAAGCCGAGCGCGATGGCAGCGATTATAGAGCCGACATAGCTCTCGAAAAGGTCTGCACCCATGCCAGCGACATCACCGACATTGTCACCGACCTGGTCAGCGATGACTGCAGGGTTGCGAGGGTCATCCTCGGGAATTCCGCTCTCTACCTTGCCCACAAGGTCCGCGCCGACATCGGCAGCTTTCGTGTAGATCCCGCCACCTACCCTGGCGAACAATGCGACAGAAGAAGCGCCGAATGAATAACCGAAGATAATGCTCGGGTCCTCAAAAAACATGTATAATACAGTAAGGCCTAGGAGACCGAGACCCACAACGCTCAGACCAGACACCATGCCTGAAGAGAACGCGACACGCAACGCCTGAGAGATAGAGCCTCTCGCCGCTGCCGTGGTGCGGACATTAGCGCGCGTAGCGACACTCATGCCGACATAACCTGAAAGTATGGAAAGCAAAGCGCCAACAACGAAACAGACTGCTGTTGGGATGTTGATGAAATATCCCAGCACAGCAGCGACAACAATCACGAAGACGGCGATGTAGCGATACTGCCTATGAAGATAAGCCATGGCTCCCTGCCGGATATAGCCAGAGATCTCCTGCATCTTTGGAGTCCCTGCATCGCTCTGCCCTACATGACGAGCGAACTGCCAGGCAGCGACAAGCGCGATGAACGCCGCAAGAAGGACATAGATATACATTCACACTCACCCCTTTTAACAATTTACTATTTAGTCGGTAATCTGTATTAGGGGTATTTAAAAGTTTCTGGAAGAAAACAATTGTATGCTGCAGTGACATATGTCACCACCTTTAAAATCCTGGGTTTTTGCTGGATTTTAGGGTGGTTTTTTTATGGAGAAAGAGATGTTGAGAAAGGAG
>JAGVOD010000024.1 GCA_020052935.1 archaeon
AATACCTACAATGTAAGTAGTATTTATAAATAAATACCTACAATGTAAGTAAAAGCCCCTGCTCAAAATCAAACTAAAACTTTAAATAGAAACTCAAAATCTAAAGCATCATGGAAACCAAGGAGCCTCAGAAAACCGAGAACTATGATCCTAAAGTCGATGAGCCTAAGTGGCAGGAGTTCTGGCATGACAACAACATATTCAAGTTCGATCCAAATAGTAAGAAGGAGATTTACTCTATAGATACCCCTCCTCCTTATGCCAGCGCAGACCATCTGCATGTCGGCCATGGTATGCATTATTCTCAGTTTGAGTTTGTCGCGAGGTTCCAGCGAATGCGCGGCAAGAATGTCTTTTTTCCGATGGGCTACGATGACAACGGTCTGCCCACAGAGCGTTATGTTGAAAAGAAGTACAACATCAATAAGTCCAAGACCACAAGGGCTGATTTCATAAAGCTCTGTCTCCAGGAGACTGAGAAGACAGGCAAGACCTATCAGGACCTGTTCAACCAGCTCGGTTTCTCTGTCGATTGGGATCTTCTGTTCCACACAATCTCAGATGATGCGAGGCGTGTCGCTCAGCTTTCTTTCATAGACCTTCATGAGAAAGGCAGGATGGAGCGTACTGATAAT
The DNA here is from genome assembly GCA_020052935.1 of archaeon. GTDB lineage: Archaea > Nanobdellota > Nanobdellia > Woesearchaeales > UBA11576 > JABMQF01. The sequence goes on from JAGVOD010000024.1 coordinate 636, forward strand.
CCGACTAGCTGGTGCACTACGTGCCAGACCACCATCGCTCAGGCGGATTTCGAGAACACAGATGTAAAATCCCATTTCAATGATATCATATTCAAGTGCGGTGACCAGGACCTGATTATAGCGACCACAAGGCCGGAGCTGTTGCCTGCCTGCGTCGCCCTGTTCCACCATCCTGACGACAAGCGCTACAAGGAACTGAAGGGCAAGAAGGCCAGAGTACCTTTGTTTGATTACGAAGTTCCTATACTTACTGACGAGAGCGTCGATATCGAGACGGGTACTGGCTTGATGATGGTCTGCACATTCGGCGACAAGGAGGATATCGAGAAGTGGCGCAAGTACAAGCTTGATTCCAGGATTGTCCTGAATGAGAACGGGACGCTGAATGATCTTGCCAGGAGATTCGTCGGCATGAAGACCAAGGAGGCGAGGAAGGATATCATCGCAGCACTCCAGGCGGCAAAGCTTCTCATCAACCAGAAGGAGATTTCCCATCCTGTGAATGTCCACGAGCGCTGCGGCACAGAGATAGAGTTCATGCAGAAGCAGCAGTGGCAGATCAAGATACTCGACAAGAAAGAAGACCTTATCAAGATAGCGAACAAGGTGAATTGGTATCCTGAGCATATGAAGACCAGGTATGAGCACTGGGTGAAGAATCTCCAGTGGGATTGGGGCATCTCCCGTCAGAGATATTATGGAGTGCCTTTCCCTGTCTGGTACTGCAAATCCTGCGGTAAAGTCCTTCTTCCTGACAAGAAAGACCTTCCTGTTGATCCGAGGGAACAGGCATACAAAGGCAACTGCTCCTGCGGCTCGACCGACATATTGCCTGAGATGGATGTCATGGATACCTGGATGACCTCTTCTTGCAGCCCGCAGATAAATGCTGATTGGGGTGGCGCAGGTGAGAGGAAGAATTTCATCCCCATGTCTCTACGTCCTCAGGCGCACGACATAATCAGGACCTGGGCATTCTACACGATAGTCAAGTCATACTACCATACTAAAGGCGTGCCTTGGAAGGACATCATGATATCAGGCCACGGCCAGGACCCTCACGGCCAGAAGATGTCGAAGAGCAAGGGCAATTTCATAATCGCGCAGGATGTGATAAAGAAATATTCTGCTGATGCTTTCAGGTTTTGGGCTGCTTCTGTTAAGCTGGGCGACGACCTTCCCTATCAGGAGAAGGATGTTTTGACCGGGCAGAAGACTATCAACAAACTCTGGAACGCCTCAAAGTTCTCTATGATACACTTGCAGGATTTCGATGCTGCTCTCGCCGACAAGATAGTCCATCTCCAGGTCATGGATAAGTGGATACTTTCGAGATTGCACCGCCTGATAAAGCTCTGCACTGATTCTTTCGATGTGTATGAGTATTCGAAGGCCAAGATGGAGACTGAGAAGTTCTTCTGGGGCACATTCTGTGATTATTATCTCGAGATCTGCAAGGATAGGCTTTACAATCCTGACAAACGTGGCCAGGAAGCGAGGGTTGCAGCACAATTCACGCTGTACAACCTGTTGTTGACGACTATCAAGCTCACTGCTCCGATAATGCCTCACATCACTGAAGCGATATACCAGGCATACTTCGCAGCCAAGGACTGCCACAAGTCTATCCACGTCTCTCACTGGCCTGAAGCAGTCAAGTCTTTCATCGACGAAGATGCAGAGAAGACCGGCGACCTTGTCGTTGAGATAATCGGCGCTGTCAGGAAGTTCAAGTCAGAGAAGCAGGTCTCGCTGAAGAAACCGATCAAGCTAGTCATAGAGTGCGACAAGGACCAGCAGAAGCGCATCGAGTCTGCACTGGATGATTTGAAAGCGACGACAACTGCTGCAGAGCTGACTTTCGGAAACGGAACGATTGAACTTGAGAATTCTAAAGTGAAAGTCAGTATTGAACTTGTTGAAGAGAAGCAGTGATCATCTCTTCTTATATCCGAACTTCTTGTTGTACTTCTCGTGGTCCAGGATGTCGAGGACGAAGCAGAACACCTCTATCAGGTCGCCTTTTATCGTGTAGAGCATCCTCCAGTAATTGCATAGCTCGACGTGCCACAAGTTCTGCGAACCGTACTCTGCAGGTATCCTGTCCTTCGGCACGTTGTCTCCGTAGAAAGGGTTTGCTCTTATGAATTCGATTTTTGTTTTTATTGACTTTAGGAGCTGCATCTCTTCTGTGTTTGCCTTTCCTTCTCTTGCCTGCTGCCCGACTATTTCGTTGAGCCTCTTGAACTCGCTGTCTGCCTCATCTATGAGCACTACCCTGACCATGCGCTTCATACTTCTGTTCCCCTCTTGATCAGTTTCTCTAGCTCTTTCCTTTCTGCGAATACCCACAGTACCCCTTTTGTGCCCAGGACTATCTTGCCGCTCATCTGCAGGTAGTCGAGTATGTACAGCAGTGTCTCGTGCATGACTTTTCTTGGCAGCCTTCTCTTCAGCTCTGCGAGTGTCATGACTTCGCCAGCATCCTTTAGCGTGTCTTCCACCATCAGCACCGTGCCTAAGTTTGGAAGGTGCGCAGGTCTTTCCTTTTCGAGGACTTGGATTGTCTTTGCCATAATTTATACCCCAAATATATAATATTATATCTTATGAGTATTAACTTATATATAAACCTTGTGGAAATTACGTGAGAACGTTTTAATCTGAGATGTAGATTTGAACGCAATTATCTCTTCATACCTATGAACCAGCGTTTCTGGTTGTCGAATCTAGGGTCAGAAGACCATATTTTCTTGAAATGCTCGAGCGCGTATTTGTGCTCTGGACCGAACCAGGGATCCCAGAAATAGATGTGGCCAGAATCTATTTTCTTGACGACAGAATAATGATCCACTTTCTCTGGCGGGTAGAGATACACCAACACTATTGTATATCCTTCCTGGAGCGCCTTCTTCATATCGCTTATTGCCGCGTTTCTCTTGACTACGTAGTTCAGCATGAATTGCTCTGCGACAGGTGAGAAGTTCTTGACCCAGCTGCCTCTTATCTTGTTGGTCTTAAGTAGCTTAGCAACTTGTTTTTCGCTTTTCTTTATTCCGCATGCCTCTAGCGCCATCCTCGTGGCTGCTGCGCCGCAGGTATACTGTGTCTCTTGCTCGTGGTATGGGAACTTGCTCATCGTTGTCACCTTCTGAAGATGTGTCCTTTCCTGAACTGATCGGCGGTTATGCCTTTTTTCTTTAGGTTTTCTGCGAGTTGCCTGTATTTCTTAAACCATTCTCTGTCATTGAACTCTTTTAGTGCTTCCGCGGCTTCCCGGTCGTATTTGTAAATGGCCTGCTTCCACTTCTTCAGTAGTCTGATTGTGCTCTTGCAATGGATTGAGCAGGGTGTTTGGGAAGGCATGCGAAACCAGAATTCCTCAGGTATAGTCTCGCCAGAGAGGTATGCCTGCACACATTCTATCTGGAAAGTGAAAGCGCGTGGAGGGAAATGAGAGATGATCCAATCATTGAATTTCTTTTGGACTGTTGGTTTCATGTATTCTGCTCTGCAACAGCGCGGGTAGCCCAGGAATTTGCCAGTTAGGTCGGTATAGAAAAGCCTGCGTATGAAAGAGGCGTTTTCGTGGCTGTCACGTATCTTTTCCGATGCGTATATTGTGTATGTGCGGTTTGGTAAGGCGACGTAATTACCCATATGATAGAATTCGACACGTCCTCTCGCTTCATCGAATAATATCCCCAGTTCTGAAGAAAGGTAGTCCTTCACATCCTTTATGTCTAAGAAAGAGCAGTAGGCCATGGGCTTGAGACCCTCTGCGACAAGAATGAGGTGTGTGCGGTCTAAGGGACTGATATGCTTCCATATCTTGCTTTCATATACAGAACGGTTGGGCTTTTTCTTGAAGATCATATTATACCTTCACCGTTTCCTTACCTTCTGCCCTTCTGGCGTGTCGCTGACTTCGTATCCGAGCGTCTTTATCTTGTTCCGTATCTCGTCGGATAATGCGAATTTCTTCTCCTTTCGGGCTTTCTCGCGTTCGTCAAGCAGCTTCTGCACTTCTGCGGGAACTTTCACTGTCTCGCGTTTCCAGGATGCGAATCCTAATCCCAAAACTTTGTCGAAATCAAGCAATAAGCGTAGTTTCTCCTTGTCTGATATCTCTTCGTCCCTTACCACAGACCACACCACTGACAGCGCAATCGACGTGTTCAGGTCTTCGTCTATAGCTTTCCTGAATTCATCAGCATAATCGTGCTCTTTCTCTTCGTCATCCTTTTCTTGCTTTGCTGCGTTCTCTTTTATCTCAAGCACTTTCTCTTTCAGCCGCGTAAACGTGTTCTTTGCACCATCAAGACCTTCCCATGAGAACGTTAGCTGCTGCCTGTAGTGTGCCCCGAGGCAGAGATATCTGTATACGAGTGGATCGTAACCTTTGTCTATGAGTGTCTGCAGCGTGATGAATCCTCCTGCTGACTTTGACATCTTTCCCTTGTCCATGACGAGAAACTCGCCGTGCATCCAGTATTTTACCCAGGGTTTCTTGCCAGTAGCTGCCTCAGATTGAGCAATTTCGTTGGTATGATGTATTGGTATGTGGTCTATTCCGCCGCAGTGTATGTCAAACTGCTCTCCAAGGTATTTCATCGACATCGCGCTGCACTCGATGTGCCAGCCAGGGTATCCTTTTAATTTTATTTTAACTTTTTTCATTTTTGATCATTTTTAGTAGGACTTCGGGTTGTGTTTCAATTTTATCTATTTCCTTTTTACCAAACAGCATCATACGATAACCTTGTTTTCTCACTCCGTTAAGTTTGTCCCTGGTTTTTACAGATCTAAACTCTCCATTGCTCTTGACCTCAATAAAAGTTGAGTACTTAGGCAGATAAAAATCAGGTATTGTATTGGCTATGCAGTTTCTTTGAGTATCAAAATATGGAACAACCATACACTCATATTCCCAGTCTATTCCCTGTTTATCCAAGAATTGAGCAGTTTCTTTCTCCCATCTTGAACGCAGAACAAACTTACCATATGGAACTTTCTTCCATCCAGGAGATAACTTTATAGTCCCATTTTTAATTTTTCGCCGAATAGTCGCAGATATTTTGCGCCCAAACGCCTTTCTCTGCTCGGAGCTCATATTCTGCACAAATAGTTTTTTTGACGCGGCCAATTTTTCCAGAGTGTGTGCTATTTTGAGGTGTCGAGCTTGTCTCTTTTCTGTTGTTTCGTTTTGAAGAGGATGCAAGTGATTAGCCCACACTTTCTTTAATGACCTAGAGACTCTTTTACGTCTTTTCTCTTTTAACTCAGAGGATTCTGTCTGTTGTGGCAACTGCCCCAGCTTACCAAGTTTTCTCAGGGTTTCTGCAGCCCTTTTGTTTCTAATAATAGAATGATTTCTTCTACAGGTTTCGGGATTCTGCATAGGATTCTTTCCGACTTTTGCTTCCGCAATACGAAACTTGGATATTGAGTTCCCACGCCTTTTTTCTACAACCGGGCAACCCGTAGCATACTTTTTGCCTGAGACCCATTTAATTTTACACCAGCCCTTAAACTTGGCAGGATTTCCACATCCGCCCTTACAAAGTTGTTTACGCATCCTCAACCTCCAGAATCTGAACATTATCCGTCTCTTTAGATAATTTCTTGAGGTCTTGATATTCCTCATCTGTGACCGTCATTTCGAATACCGCATCCCACTTCATCTCTTGCTCTGAGAATTTTGATTTTGTGAACCATAGTGCGAAGTCGAACGGGCTATTTTTGTTCTCGTCCACATCAACGCGAGCACCAGCCTTCTGTTCTTCGAGATTAAGTCTTGCCAGTTTGCCGTAATCCGCGAACTTGGACACGTCGAAATACACGTTTCCGCCCGCAGTATAAGTATATCCGTTCTTTTCCATGCGTTGTATTAGTGTAATCATCTCTTTGATGTGGTCTGTCGCCTTGCAGATGACATCGGGTTTCTGTATGTTCAGTTTCAAAGTATCGCTCATGAACGCGTCTGTGTAGAACTTGGCTATCTCCCAGACTGTCTTGCCTTCCCGCTTCGCTCCCTTGAGCATCTTGTCCTCGCCAGAATCAGCGTCAGAAGTGAGATGTCCTACATCTGTGATGTTCATGACATGCGTGAGCTTGAATCCGTTGTAGAGCAGGACTCTTCGCAGCACATCCTCGAATATGTAGCTCCTGAGATTGCCGATGTGCGCATAGTTATATACCGTCGGCCCGCATGCATACATCCCCACTTTTCCAGCGACAACTGGCTTGAACTCTTCCATCTTGCGCGAGAGTGTGTTGTATATTCTTAGTGCCATTTTAGTATGCCGCCCACCATCTGCGGAGCTTCTTCATCGATTCTTTCTCTCCTTTTCTGCCCGACCTGAATGTCTCGACAGTTATTGTGCTGTCATAGCCGTATCTCTTGAGGGTTTTTATAACTTCCTTCCATTTGACTGTGCCGGAGCCGAATCTCAGGTGACTGTCCTTCTTCCCACGATTATCAGAGAAGTGGATATGCACTATCCTTTTGCTGTATTTCTTGAAGAACTGTCCGACAGTGTTCTTCTTGACGCCTATGTTGGCATGACCGACGTCTATGTGCACTTTCAGTTCAGGGAATCTTTTGAGCGTGCTTGCATAGAGCCTTCTGTTATCAAGATTATAAGCATAGTCTATTCCGCCGTTCTCGACCATCAGCGTCACTCCGAGCCTCTTTGCCTCTTTCACAAGGTCTTTGTATAGCTCGTAGCAATACTTTTCTGCTATCTTATACTTCGTCCTTTTTCTCTCGAAGGAATGTGTTGTTATTTTCTTTGCTCCTGCTGCTGCGAGCGCTCGCATCGTGTTGATTATCTCCTGTTTTGACACTTCACGCAGCGCTGGGAAGTGTGATTCTTTCGGCAGCGCCCAGTCGCCCATGTGCCCGACGACACCAAGACCGTGTTTATTTATGTGCGCCTTGACTTTCTTTATGTCAACCTGAGAATGTAGAGAAGCTGTTGGCTCAAGTGTCAGGTCGATGAAGTCAAATCCGTTCTTCGCTATCCACTCTATCTCTTTGTAGATATTGGCTCTCGGATTGTTCATCGCTCCTATCTTCATAGAATGCCTCTTTTATTTCTTCTTGCACACAAATATGCAGTGGTCCCGTTCAAAAGGTTCCAGTTCACGATAATCTACGATTGTCGTGTTCTTCTCGAGGTATGCACGTACTTCGGCGAATATCTGTTTTGGCTTCTTTCCGACGTCGACGCTGCGTGCCTTGATTGCGAGTATGCCGAACCCTCCTGGTTTGAGGAATGCGTTGCAGTTCTTTATGAATATCTCTGCCTGGTTTCGCTGCGCTATGTCTTGGAACACTGCATCGACCATCGTGACGTATTGATGGTATGTCTCTGGATGACGGGCATCAGCGATTATCGGCGACATGTTATTCCGCACTTCGCACAGGTACATGAGTTGGCGCGTCGTGCGTGGCGCGAAGTCGAGCGCGAATACGAATCCTTCCTCTCCGACGATGTCTGACACATGGCTTGACGTCGTGCCTGTGCTGGCTCCCAGGTAAAGCACCTTGCTGCCAGGGTAGATGCCTATCTGTGATACTCCCTTGACCAGTGCAGCCCCTAGTTTAGATCGTGTAGGGTCCCACTCCCTGTACTCGTCCTTGCCTTCCTTGAACAGGTCTTCTCCATAGACTTTCCTTCCAGGTGTGAGGTTCTTTGTGCAGAGGACTATGTTTTTCCCTTTCTTCGCAGTGTAGATGCCTTTGAACTTGTGGGGCATTATTGTCATCGGAACTTCTCCTCCACTTCTTTCCTCAATGCATCTCCCTTGAACTCTCCCTTGAAGAAGTCTATCTTCGCTGCTATTGATATCTTGTCTGCCAGCATCCTTGCTGCCTTTCCTTTATCCGCGGGTTTTGTCCTTGCGACTATTGGGTGGTTGATTATGATTCCGAATTTCGGTGGTTTTGCTCCTGTCTTTATGTGCCTGAACAGCGCTTTCTCTGCTCCGAGCAGTTGTATCGTCGATGCTGGGAACAGCGCGAGTTTCTCCAGGCTTCCCGCTACTGCAAGTAATTTCGCCCCTATCATAGAGCCGCACATCGCTGTGACGTTGGGCAGCAGTCTTGTCATCGTCGTTTCGATGTACTCTGCGTGCCTCGCGCGCAGTGCGTATAGCTCTGACATCTGCTTTGCAAGTTCCATGATTGGCTTCATGTCCTCTGCAGGTATCTCTGCGCCCATCGATTCCGCTTCTGTCATGCCTAGTTCAGCAAGCAGCTCTTTCCTTGTCTTCTGCTGTATCAGCTCTGCGAACTTCTCGTGCGCCTCGATGGATTTTGAGAATTCTGGGTTGTACAGCTCGTACCATTCCCTGAGTCTTTTCGCGAGGTTGTTCGCGACTTTGTCTATCTCATCTACGTTGCTCACTGCCTGTACTACCAGGTACTCTGGCCTCAATGACTCTGCTACCTTCCGCTTTGTGATGAGTATCGTAGCTTCCCGCATGAGCGCAAGGTATTTCGGCTGCGCCAGTGCCTCAAGCACATAGAAAGGCGGTGTCTCTGCAGTCATCTTCGCGCTGTTCGTGAGTATCTCTTTCTTGCCGGACAACTTCTCCTCTACCAGCTTCTTGTCATCAAAGACAAAGGTGCCGATGCAGTTTGTGTACGATGTGTGCGCCATTGTACATTTTGAAAGCCATTTCGTTTATATAACTTTTTGTTTGCTCAATCTTCAGTTATAGGCGCCAGAAAGGCGTTATTTTGGTTTTTGACTATTTTCAGGTCATTAGAAAACTATATAAACGTTGCAGGATTTGAGTTTAAAAAAGAGGTTGAAATGCTAGAAATAAGGATACACGGACGTGGAGGGCAGGGAGCTGTTACAGCAGCCCAGATTCTGGCTATTTCCGCTTTCTATGATGGCAAGCAGAGCCAGGCTTTTCCCAGGTTCGGTGTCGAGAGAAGGGGCGCGCCGGTAGAGGCGTTCTGCAGGATTGATGATAAGACAATAAATGTCAGGAGCCAGGTCTATGCCCCTGATGTTGTGCTTATACTTGAGCCTTCATTGATAGAGGCTGTTGATGTCACAGCAGGCCTCAAGAAAGGCGCTCCGATAATTATCAATACAGGCAGCAACATAACCTGCGCAGCATTCAAGGATTTCAAGGTGCATTGCGTTGATGCGAGCAAAGTTGCTTTGGAGATATTCAAGGCAGACATAGTCAATACGACGATACTGGGCGCTTTTGCGAAAGTGACAGGTGTCATCTCTCTTGACGCGATCAACAAGGCGATTGAGGACAGGTTCACAGGAAAGCCTCAGGTCATCGAGATGAACAAGCAAGCTGTCAAGCGCGTATATGATCAGGTTGATTGAATATTTATTATAGCAGCGCCGCCGTGAGTTGGTGGGGCAGTGCCACCGCCAATTTTGCGAAGCGTCCTGCAGAAAAATGATTCGTACAGGAAAGGGGGATGCCCCCTACGGGGATGTCCTGTCTGTACAAAATAGTTGTCAAGCGGAGCTTGGCGTGGCACTGCCCGTATGAAGCCACGCGGCGCTGCTAAGAGGAGTCAAACAAATATGCCGAAAGCAAAGAAGCCGGAAGGGAAGCTCCTGAATCTTGGAGCAGTCATACTCACGCCAGGCAACTCTGTGCAGAACAAGACTGGCGGATGGCGAGCCCTCCGCCCAGTATGGAACAAGGAAAAGTGCACGCAGTGCATGATCTGCTGGATGTATTGCCCTGACATGGCCATCCCTCAGAAGGACGGTAAGCGTATAGAGACCAATTTTGATTTTTGCAAAGGATGCGGCATCTGCAAGACAGAATGCGTATTCGGCGCTATAACTATGGAGAAAGAGAAGAAGTAGAATAATAAAGGAGTAAGATAAAAAGAAAACAAAATGACAAAAAAAGTTATTGAGGCGTCTCAGGCAGTCGCCGAAGCTGTTAAGTTATGCAGGCCTGACGTGATTCCGGTGTATCCTATTACACCACAGAGAGTTTAGCTCGCGCTAAATTCGTGGAAACGCATATACCGGAACGCATCTCAGACTTTGTGAACAATGGCGAGCTTGACTGCGAGATGATCTATGTAGAGTCAGAGCACTCTGCTCTTTCAGCAGCCCTCGGCTCGTCTGCAGCCGGTGTCCGTTCCTACACAGCCACTTCCAGCCAAGGCCTCGCATTGATGTTTGAGATTCTCCACATAGTCTCTGGTATGCGCCTTCCTGTCGTGATGAGTGTCGCTAACCGCGCCCTTTCCGCTCCAATCAATATCTGGAATGACCATCAGGATTCGATGTCTTGCAGGGATGCAGGATGGATCCAGTTGTATGTCGAATCAGCCCAGGAGGCTGTCGATACTACTATAATGTCTTTCAAGATTGCAGAGGACCACAGTGTTATGCTTCCTGTGATGGTGTGCCTTGACGGTTTCACCCTCTCTCATGTTTTTGAGCCTGTCGATATCCCTGACCAGTCTGTGGTCGACAAGTTCCTGCCGAAATTCGTGCCGGTGTTCAGGCTCGATACGAAGAACCCGAAGACTTTCGGCCCTATCGGCTATCCTGACGTGTTCATGGATTTCAAGAAGCAGCAGCAGGACGCGTTCGCTGTCTCAGCAGGTGTCATCAAGAAGGTCGCGTCTGATTTCAATAAGTCATTCGGCCGCAGCTATGGTGATGGCATCGTCGAGGCATACGAGCTGGATGATGCTAAATATGTCTTCGTCGGCCTTGGCACGATTTGCGGAACCGCGAGGGTCGTGATAGACAAGCTCCGCAAGGAAGGCAAGAAGGTCGGCATGATGAAGCTGAAGTGTTTCAGGCCTTTCCCAGACAAGGCGATTGTCGATGCATTGAAGAAAGCGGATGCAGTCGCGGTGTTTGACCGCGCTGTCTCGTTCGGCCAGAAAGGCCCTGTGTTTTCAGAGATAGAGTCCGCGTTTTGCGACGAGAGCAAGAAGCCAGTCATCCATTCGTTCATTGCAGGCCTTGGCGGCCGTGATGTGAAGCTGGACCATATAGAACTCGCGTTCAATAGGATAATCAAGGAGAAGTCATCGATTACAGAGTGGCTTTTGTAGAGATGGTGTTGAGCAGTGACTGTGCATCATATTATACGGGAAAGTGACCTCAAGCATGCCTGCCCGTATTGCGGGCGGTCGACTCAGACGAGGAAGTGGGAGTCGAGTTTCGACAGCAACAAGCATTACAAGGTGCTTGAGTGCATGTGTGGCCGCAAGGTCAGCATAAGGATGCCGTTCAGCGGCTCCGGGCATGATGACTGGGGCCTTGACAAGAAGGTTGAGGAGGCTGTAAAATCGTAGAGAAGATGATTAATGCGTTGCCTGAACGCGAGCTGTTCGCTCCTGGACATACTGCCTGTGCTGGCTGCGCCGCGCCTATGGTCGCCCGCACCATCCTGAAGGTCGGCGGTCCTGATACCATCGTCTGCAACGCCACTGGCTGCATGGAGGTCTTCACGACCCCTTACCCTAGGACATCTTGGGAAGTGCCGTGGATACATTCTGCTTTTGAGAACGCTGCTGCTGTCGCGTCTGGCGTAGACCGTGCATTGAAGAAGCTCGGCACGAGGGACAACACAAACTTGGTGGTTCTGGGCGGTGATGGCGGGACTTTCGACATCGGCTTCGGGGCTTTGAGCGGCGCGTTGGAGCGCGGCCACAAGTTCACTTATGTGTGCTACGACAACGAAGCTTATATGAATACTGGAATTCAGCGCAGCGGAGCCACTCCTAAATACGCAAACACTACGACGACCCCTGCCGGCAAGAAGATACACGGCAAGTCAGAGTTCACCAAGCAGCTGCCTTTCATCGTCGCTGCGCATGGCGCCTACGTCGCTACTGCGAACATCGCTTTCCTGCAGGACTTCGCGAACAAGCTGAAGAAGTCCTTTGCTTTCAATGGCCCGAGCTATATCCAGGTCTTCGCGCCTTGCCCTACTGGCTGGTATCATCCTACAGACCAGACAGTCGAGATTGCGAAGCTTGCGTTCAAGACGAATGTCTTCCCGCTGTATGAGATCGAGAACGGTGTCTTGACGCTGAACCGCAAGCCCCCTCAGCAAGTCCCTGTCGAAGACTACCTGCTGAAGCAAGGCAGGTTCAAGCACCTGACAAAGGAAGAGATCGCAGAGATACAGCAGCACGTCAATTCTGATTGGGAACGTCTCGTCAAGCTAGAAGAGTCGAAGCTGAAGATATTCTGAGAAAATCTAGAGAATCTACGCCCCGATCCCTATCAAACTCACTCCGACGAGGATAAGTGCTATCCCGAGCCATTTCCACTGGTTCATCTTCTCTTTGAGGTAGCGTACTGACAGGATGCACGTCCACGCATACGTGAGTGATGCCAGCGGATACAATACAGAGAGCTCTCCGCCCTTCAGGCCGACGAGGAATATGATTGCAGATATTCCGTAAAGCGCTATGCCGATGAAGAGCCTCCAGTTCGTGATGATTGTCTTGATGTGCCTGTGCAGCCTGTCTGCTCCGAGCTTGAAGAACAGCGCTCCGAATGCTCCTATGAATGTCGCGAATGTCACGAGTCCGATTGCCCAGAGCTGCGTCGCCATGTTATTTTCTCCTGGCTTTCTTGCCGTTCTTTCTTCCTATCGCTGATACGCCGAGTATTATGCATCCTATCCCCACTATCTTCAGCGCGTTGATGTGCTCATTTAGGACTGTCGATGATAGTATCGCGACCCAGACGAAGCTGAGTGCCAGTATCGGGTACAGCACCGACAGCTCTCCGTATTTTAGCGAGATTACGAGGACTACCGAGCCGATGCCGTAAAGCAGGAATCCTAGCAGTAGCTGGTAGTTTGTGATGATGCCGAAGAGTGTCGGGTCGAGGCTGTTCAGGCCGAGCTTGAATAGCAGCTGTCCTGCTGCAGTAAGCAATGTGCACGATGCCACGGCAATTATCGCCCAGGCTTTTGTCTCTGCCATTTTACTTTTTGAGAAGTATCTCTGTCATCGCCGCGAATGCCGGCCTTGTTATGAAGACTCCGATCGATACGCCCAGGATTGAGGTGAGCGCGAATCCCTTCAATAAGCCAGCGCCTGCGAACAGGAGCGGTATCATTGAAGCGACCGACGTGAGGTATGAGACCATTATTATGAAGAATGCCTTCTTTATCCTCTCTGCCCAGCCGAACTTCTGTGACTCGCCGCGGAGTGTCTCGTCTGCTATGACTATCTGCGAATCAACACCAGTTCCGACTGCGACTATTATGCCTGCTATCGCCGCCATGTCGATGTTCCACTGGATCAATGCTGCTACTCCCAGTATTATTATGACCTCGGATATCATCGTGAATATCATCGGTATGGATATCTTTATCTGCCTGTATCGTATGAATATTATTACTGCTACTGAGAATATGGCTAGTATCGCCATTACGAATGCGTTCTTGACGAAGTCTTTGCCCAGGACTGGCGATATGGTGTCTGTCTTCTGCACTTCCATCTTCACCGGCAACGATCCTGTTATGAGGATTGTCTGCAGGCGTTTCATGTTGTTCAGCGCGTCGTTCAGCGCGTCCTGCTGCGTGGCTCCTGCTCCGCTGCCTGATATCATTATGTCTGTCGCTGCCTTGCCTTTCAGGTCTGCACCGATGTTGAGCTCATCCACGAGCGTATCATCGAGGTAGAGGTATATCTTCTCGCTGAGGTATTCTTCCTTGCTCTCTCCGACTACGACCTCAAGGTCTTTTGTCGCGTCTGCCTGCTGTTGTGCAGCGTCTGGTGATAGTGATATGGTGAATCTGAATGAGCAGGCCCATTGGTTCTGTGCCATCTGGCCGCAGCCCCTCATAGGGTCTATGCCTGAGCAGTCCGCGCTCCTGCATACGTATGTTATGTCCTTGCCGCCCTTGAACACTGTCGTGTTTGCGACTTTTGCTTCGAACTTGCCTTGCTTTGCGATCAGTTCCTTTACCTCTTCCTGGTTCGCTCCTGCTATCTCTATGAGGACGTACTGGTTGCCTTCCAGGTCTGATGCTGCCCGCACTATGACGTCGCTGAGGCCGAACACGTTCAGTCTCTCTTTCAGGTTCGACACTACAGTATCCATGTCTTCCTGGCTTATCTCGTGTGCTGGCTTGAGCAATACGCGCGTCCCGCCCTGCAGGTCAAGGCCTTTCCTCACGTTGTTGGTCGGTGAGTCGTATACCGCGAGTCCGAGGTCTTCTGTGCCTATCACTGTCTCGAGCGTCTTCTGCACTGTTACTGTGATGTTCTTGGTCTCGTTGGCTTCCTTGACTGTCTTGGTGCCGTTCTTGAGCGTGAATGTCTTGTTTATCAGGGAGGTCTGCTCGACTGTCCTGTTTTCCCACTCGTCGAGGTATGTGACATTGATGAGGGGCTTTGTCTTCAGCTGGTACATGCCTTTTGTCGTCTTTATCTGCACTGACCTGTCGGGTTCCAGTGTCAAGACATACCTTGTGTAGTCATCTGCGTTAGTTATGGGTTCGTTGTTTATCTCTAGCACCCGTTCCTTTGACATAGGAGTAGAAGTGGGAGATGGGCCTTGTATGCCTGCGAGGCTTGCAGAGCTGTTCCTCGCGACGCTTCTTATCGCGGCTCCCTCTGCTGTCGGGTCAGGGTGTATCGCTACCAGCGACATTATTATGAATACTACGAGTATGATGATCCTTACGCTTTTCAGCATCTGCTTTACTATCTCTTTCATTTTGTCTTCTCGTGCTCCTGATGGTGCGCGGGTTGAGTGTGGTGTTCTTCGTGGTGTTCGGGGTGATGTGCTTCGTGGTGCTCTGGAGCCTTGTGCTCTTCTGTGTGAGTGTGATGTGCTTCGTGGCTCGCAGGTTGCTCTGCCTTGTGCTCGGGCTTGTGAGGTATGTGCTTGGGCTTTGGCTCTTCCTTCTTCTGTGCCTTCTCTTCTTTCTCTTCCTCAAGCTCCACAATCTCTTCGAACTCTGCATCCTCTTGCCTGTAGCCGGCTAGCGTGGCTGCCGCCTGCTTCTTGGCCTTGTGCCTGACATAGAGCACCAGTATGCCTGTATTCTGTATCCATGTATTGAGTATGTCGAACAGCAGGCCTATCATCAGGATGAGCATTATCTGCCTCAGCGTCTCTGACTGTGTGAATATGAAAGCTACTAGGATGGCTGCTATGGCTGTGATGGTCATCGTCATGCCTGTCTTCATCGCACCGATTATCTTGTCCATCAGCGTGCCTTCTTCCCTCTTCAGCACACGGGTCGTAAGCAGGATGTCTGTGTCTACTGAGTAGCCTATGAGCATGAGCAATGCCGCTATTCCTGCGGTCTCTATCTTTATGTTGAATATGTTTATGACTGCGACAGTCATGGCTATGTCCGATACTGCAGACAGTATGACTGCTGCTGATGGCACGAATGTCTTGAATGAGAAGAAGACGACAATCGACATGAGGACGAATGCTGCGAGCATTGCCAGCATTGTCTGCTTGAAGAATGCCTGTCCGAGCGAGGATTCCATGGTCTCTACGCTGAACTTTTCCAGCTTGCCTGTCTTGGCCTCTATGCTCTTGACGATTTCATCAGGGTCGGCATCTGATGCGTCTAGTATATAGCCGACGTCTTTTCCTGCGCTGCTCATCGCCCTTACTGAGATGCTTGCTTTCGGGAACTCCCCTTGCAGGAATGACTGCAGCTCTTCTGGAGACATGTTTGCTCCTTCGAGAGGGATTGTTATCGTGATTCCGCCTTTGAGTGAGACGCCGCGTGGTATGAACTCGCCGTTTATTGCAGTGTACACGCCTATTGTTATGAATGATAGTATGAGGAGTATTATAGTTATCCACATGAGCTTTACATTGTATTTCTCATAGAACGCGAATACCATGTTCTGCTTGCGCCTCTTCGGCGCGTCTGTATGGATGGGAGCGGTTTCCTGTTTCTTTGTTGATTCGTCTGGCTTGTACTGCTTTCCCTGCCTTCTGAGAAGCTTTCTTTCACGTCTTGACATGGTCTTTTTGGAAAAAGCCCTGATTAATAAATGTTTCTAAGAACCTAAATGCTCCGGCGGATAATATGCCGCCGAATCGCGATATGAGGATTATCTTGCCGTCTTCTTGCTGTTGTAGTTTATTGCCGCCTTTGTCAGGCCGAAGAACAGCGGGGCAGGCTCGACGAGCCGTGATTTGAGTTCTGGATGTGCCTGTGTCGCTATGAAATAAGGATGTTCTTTTATCTCTATGAATTCCGCGAGCCTGTTGTCTTCTGAAGCGCCTGATATGACGAGCCCGTTCTCTACCAGCTGCGGGTGGTACTCTGGATTAACTTCGTATCTGTGCCTGTGCCTTTCCCACACGATGCTAGAGTTATATAGTTCGTATGCTAGTGTCCCGGTCTTCAGCAATGCCTTGTATGCTCCAAGTCTCATCGTGCCGCCTTTTTTCTCTATGCCTTTCTGCTCAGGCATTATGTCCACCACAGGGTATTTCGTTGCCGGGTCTATCTCTGTAGAGTTTGCGCCCTTGAGGCTGCACTTGCTTCTTGCGTACTCAACCACCGCAAGTTGCAGGCCGAGGCATATTCCCAGGAAAGGTATGTTGTTCTCGCGCACGTATCTTATCACGTCTATCTTGCCTTCTGTTCCGCGTGAGCCGAAACCGCCAGGCACTATCACTCCGTCCACTCCTTCCAGCGCATTCTCTACAGTCTTGTGGCCTTCCTCTATCTCTGTCGTCTCTATCCATTTGATGTTTATCTTGCGTTTGGTGTGCGCTGAGCAGTGCATCAATGCTTCGATTATGCTTGCGTAGCTGTCCTCAAGCTTTGTGTACTTGCCGCATATCGCTATGGTTATCTCTTTGTCGAGGTTCTCGAGGTTGTTCAGCAACGTCTCCCAGAGCCTGAGGTTCGGCGGGGAGTATATGCCTAGCTTGCGGTGCACTTTTTCCGCAATACCTTGTTTCTCGAATATCAGCGGTATCTTGTAGACGTCGTCCACGTCGACGCCGGATATGACTGCGTCCTCGTCTACGTCGCAGAATGTCGCTATCTTCTTTCTTATCGATGGGTCGAGGTACTGTTTGCACCTTGCGATTATGACGTCTGGCTGTATCCCCCTCTGCCGCAGGAGGTTGACGCTCTGCTGCGTCGGCTTTGATTTCTGCTCGTTGACGCCGGAGGGCACAGGGACGTATGTGAGGTGGACGTACATGACATTCTTCTCCCCTGCCTCTTTCTTGAGCTGCCTGACCGCCTCTACATATAGCTCGTTCTCGATGTCTCCGATCGTGCCGCCGACTTCTATGACTACTATGTCTGCGTTCTCTTTTTTCGCTACCTCGAAGAACTTGTTTTTTATCAGGTCCACGACATGAGGGATGTACTGCACTGTCTTTCCGAGGTAATCTCCGCGTCGTTCCTTCTCGCGTATCTCTGCGAATACCTTCCCCATCGTGAGGTTCCATTCGAACTTGCACGTCACTCCAAGGAAGCGTTCGTAATGGCCGAAGTCCATGTCCACTTCGCCGCCGTCATCAAGGACAAATACCTCGCCATGCTCTATCGGGTTCATCGTGCCGGGGTCTGTGTTCAGGTAGCCATCTAGTTTCATCGGTATGACTTTGAGCCTTGAAGAGAGGAGGTGGCCGATGCTGGCTGCTGCTATGCCTTTTCCCAGTCCAGAAATCACGCCTCCCGTAACGACGATGAATTTTGTCTCTTTGTCGCGTTTTATCATTACGGGGATTTAAGGATTTCCCGTCCATATTTAAAGCTTTATAGTAATCTATTGATGACTAATTGTTGCTGTATATAATATAGGGAGTGTCAGAATCAGAACAGTCCCTGTATCACTCCAGAATACACTTTCCATCCGTCGAACATCGGGATGGGCAGCATGTTGAAGATGAAGAGGAATATGTTGATGCGTGACGTCAGCACCATCAGTGCGAGATATTTCTTGTGCCTCTTCACGAATGCCTTGTTCTTGAGCAGCAGCCATGGGACGAGGAACAGGATGAGGTTGACTGCAGGACCTGCGAATGCTATGGCAGATGACTGCAATGGCGTTGTCGCGCCCATTATAGAGACATATGCAGGCACGAAGAATATGAATCCGAAGTTCATCAGCTTCAGTATCACTCCGAGGCCAAGCCAGAAGTATGCTGCGTGGAACTCTGCTGACATGCCGAAGCCCATCGCGACTAGCTTGTGCCCGAGTTCGTGGAACAGCACTGCGGGCCCTGCTATCATCATCCCGAGCACGAAGCCGTGCATGTCGTATCTTGTCCCGAGGCTCCTGTAGTGCGCGATAGGGTCGTAGTTCTCTGTATTGATTACAGCTCTGCGTGGCAGGAACACGTCCTTGAATATGAACCCTAGTGCCAGGGTCATTATCACGATGTCCAATAATTCTTGCAGTGAGAACATACAATCAAAAGGAACGCGAGGATTATTTAAATGTTGCTTTGGAAGGTGCTGTCAAGTTAAGTGTCAATCAGAGCGAAGCCGCGACCGTAGCCGCCAATCAGCCCGCTACCTCGGCAATTTCAGTAATAAAAATAATTGGTTTTTCTCGGTTTAGCTTCGCAATAATTAGTCTGGCGGGCGTGGCGGCTACGAGAGCTTGTGAGCGGAACGAAGTGGAGCGAACAAGCAAAGTAGGGCGCGGCTTCGCTCAAGACCGCAGCAATCTAAAAACCTTAGATTTATATATCCCCTAGTGAAAATCGTCTGATTAATTTTCCGAGGTGTTTTGATGGCCGAAAAAACAAAACCAACAAAGAAAGTGGCTAAGAAAGAAGCTGCTGGAGTTGCTGCTGATCGTTCTGTCAAGTCCGGTGACTTTGTCTGTGTCAATTATACTGGCAAGCTTGAGTCAGGCGAGATGTTCGACTCTTCTGAAGGTCGCGAGCCTATAGAGTTCATGGTCGGCTCTGGCCAGCTCATCAAGGGATTTGATACTGCCGTTGTCGGCATGAAGGTGGGTGAGAAGAAGACCATCCACATCGATCCTGCCGAAGGGTATGGCGATCGCGATGACAAGCGCGTCCAGAAAGTTCCGCGGAACATGCTCCCTAAGGAACCTGAGCCCCAGCCCGGCATGATGCTCACTATAAAGACTCCGCAGGGCATGGTCATTCCAGCCAAGATTGAGAAGGTCGAAGCCGAGTTCGTGACTATTGATTTTAACCATCCTTTGGCTGGCAAGAAGCTGGTTTTCGACATTTCCATAGTTGCGATAAAAGACAAGCCTGCGCATGAGCACGGCTGCGGATGTGGCTGTGAATGAGTCTTTTTGGCGCCAGTGCCGCCGCCAATTTGCGGAGCGTTGCACGGCAAAAGAATCGGATGGGGAAGGGGAAGTCCCTTACGGGAGGGAACCCCATTTCGGCTGAAACAACTACGAGCGTAGCTTGGCGCGGCACTGGATAAGCTGTTTCGCACAGTGTATGCTGCAGTGACATATGTCACCACCTTTAAAATCCTGGGTTTTTGCTGGATTTTAGGGTGGTTTTTTTATGGAGAAAGAGATGTTGAGAAAGGAG
>JAGVOD010000085.1 GCA_020052935.1 archaeon
CATCTCGAGCGCCAGTGAGGTCGCGATAATGATTCTCCGTATAGACGACGTCATCGCAGGCGGCAGCAGCGAAAACAACAAAGGCGGCATGCCTCCAGGGATGCCTCCGGGCGGAATGGGCGGCGGCGGAATGGAGATGTGAGTGTAATTTTTTACTTTTTTCACTTATTTTGGATTTTTTCCGACGATAACGGAAACTTTCCGGTTTCTTTCACTATCTCACTGGATATGTGCGGATAAAGTATATAAGCACAGAAAGCGTCTTAGTTTAACATGACTTGGCTAAAAGAACAACTGAAGAAAATAGAATCAGAGACTTCTAAGTACAAAGAAGAGATAAACGCTATAAGAACAGTGTTGCCTGATGTGTATAATGAATTCCAAGAGTGGACGCCCCTTAAACTAATATTCCTACACTATGTTATGGCGATATACACCGCGATAATGTCAAGATCAAACATATTCAAGAACATTTATTACGTGGATTTATTTGCGGGTTCAGGCATAAACAAAACCAGAAGAGGAGAACATTTCCTTATTGGATCTCCTTTCATTGCGACCCTGAATCACAGAGACAAATACAGAACTTTCTTTTTGTGCGAACCTGACAAGACCTTTGTTGATGCACTTACAAAGAGGCTGGAAAAGACAGGCATTACAAACGCAAGAGTTATCCCACAAGATTGTAATGGGGTCATTGACGAGATACTTGGTGAAATGAAGAAAACCAGAAATAATCACGCTCTATTTTTCATAGACCCCTTCGCAATGGAGTTTCGTTGGGAGAGTTTCGAGAAAGTTTTGAAGATACGGAGCGACGTTTTGTTTGTTTTTATGACAAGCTCGATATTCCGTGCTTGGAAGGCTGCTGAAGCTCAACCAGAATATAATACGAAGGCATTGAACAGTTTTTATGGAGATGCTTCTTGGAAGGCTGCCAACTGCGAATCCGATTTACTGACCATATTTAAATCGAGAATTCTGTCTGTAAGGTGCGATGGAGTTATAGAGAGTGTAGAAATAAAAGGTAAGGGGTTTCATTATGAGGTTATCTTTATAACAAATAAGACGAAGCACGACAATCCTTGGCTTAAAGGTGTTCAAAAAGCAAAGAAAGAGATTGAAAGGAATTCTTCAGAGGCGGTAAAGAATACGTTGGAAGTTTTATCGAATAAACAATCGGATTTAGAAAGCTTTTTTAAATAGTCCTGTTTATAGTACTGAAAAAGAGGTATCCCATGAAACGCAAGTCCCTTCTCTATAAGAGCGGCGTAGAATACGCTGATTTCTGTCTTAACCACGTAGAAGGCTGCTCCCATGGCTGCAGGTTTCCTTGTTACGCTTTTCTCATGGCCAAGCGTTTCGGCAAGGTAAAGACCTATTCTGAGTGGTGTAAACCGAAGCTCGTGACAAATGCTTTGGAGCTGCTTGACAAGGAGATTCCCAAGTATAAGGATCAAATCAAGTTTGTCCACCTATGCTTCATGACAGACCCTTTCATGTATAAGCATCCTGAAGTGAGAGATATGACCCTGAAGATAATTGAGAAATTGAACAAAAACAAAATCAAATGCACCGTGCTGACTAAAGGGGTCTATCCTCTGGTATTAACAAATAAGAAGAAATATGGCAAGGACAATGAGTATGGTATAACGCTTGTGTCCCTCAACAAGAAGTTCAAAGAAAGATTCGAGCCATATAGTGCATCTTTCGAGGCGAGGATCAATTCGCTCAAGCAATTAAGCGATGTGGGGTTGAAGACTTGGGTCAGCATCGAGCCATACCCAACATCGAACATCGTAGAACAGGACCTCTCAGATATATTGAATAAATTATCGTTCGTGGACAAGATCATATTCGGGAAGATGAATTACAATGCCGAAGTCAGTAAGTGTGACGATCCTATGTTCTATGAACTTCGTGCAAGTGAGATAGTGCGCTTTTGCAGGGAGCACGATATTGAGTACCACATAAAGTTCGGGACGCGAAATAGGTATGATAAAGAGACAGAAGCAATCTTTGAGAAGCCAGTAGTTTCGAGGGGTCTTCCACCGCAGAAGCCTCTTGCCTGTCAATGACTGCTGCAGGATGGGTTCTTTTTCTCAGAACGGCCAGTCGTCTATGTCCTGGTGTGCAGGTGGTCTCTGCTCGGTATATGGCTGTTCTAGCGTCTCTTCCAGCGGGCTTAGTCCGAAGAACTCCCTTACATGATTGCTCGGCGGTATCCCGTAGTCTTCCAGGCCTTCTGTGAAGAACGCTGTGATCAAGTCGCGGACTGTCGCGTCGTACCTGAATGGCCTGGATCTGAATCTCTTGTCATTGCCGTTCGCTATCCTTGTCAATGCGTCTAGCACCCTCTGTCTCTTGCAGTATGGTGCGTTGTTGTAAAGGCCGAGGTACCATTTCGGGTTCAGGCTCTTCCTCACCTTATGGCCTGAGTGTCGCGGGTCTGGCGCGGGCACGAGGATCACAGAAGGTGTGTTCGAGACGAGGTCGCCGAGGAGGAATTTTGCATACCCCTGATACATGTTTCGCAGCTGCTTTGGAAGCTCGCTGATGGGCATGTCCGATTCCCAACCTGAACAAGGTTCTTCTCTTCGGTAGAATTCAGCTCCGTGTCTTGTTTGCTTCACGCATTACCCTCTGTTTTTGCGTGGCTCGGATATTGGAGGTTTATAAAATTTTGTTTTGTGTTTTTTGGGCGATTTCTCTCTTTTTTCCGCGTCTTCGTTGTTGTGTAAATTATTTGGGAAGTGCTCTTTAAAAGCAGGCTTGGCAAAATATATATAGTATCTATGCCAAAGTTTTCGAGTCTGATTGCAGACGGGGGATCGGTTTTTCGTATCTAAAACCGGGTGAAAAATGAGTAGTATTCGAGTAGTGACTACTAATGTGTCTGTTGGATTGCTCATCTCAGTAATCATGATTCTGGCATTTTCATCTTTTGTCTCTGCGCAGATTGTTGTGCAGAACGTCTCTTGCCCTTTGGCAGCTTATGAGGGCTCGCTTGTCCAACTTTCTCCTGCAGCATTTGATCCTGACCCTGAGATAGGTCCTGCTGGCAGGCTGCTGTGGAGCTTCGGCCCGCCTTTCGACGAGTTCGGCAGGTGGCAGACTGTTAAGGGCCAGCGCGGCATATTCCCGTTCTGGGTCTCTGTGTCCGACGGTGAATTGACTGACACGAAGCATTCTTGTGTCGAGCTTCTCGTGAATAACCGAAATCCTATAGTCCTTCCTATGAAGGATGTCTATATCATTAGAGGCGACAGCGCGAAACTCTCTGCTTCCTGTTATGATCCTGATGGAGACCCTGTCTCCATATCTTACAAGTTCAATGGCAAGGATGTCGCTTTCATAATGTATGAGCCTCCGGGAGTGTATGACATAGAGGCGGTCTGCACTGATGGGTTTGGCGGTGTCGGCATCGGAAGAGCGAAGCTGCATGTCTCGATGCCTGCTGTCGAGTCAAAGCCCAAGCCCAAGCCAGCAGTCATAATCCCTGCTGCTCCTGCTCCTAAGCCTAAGCCTGTTGTCGTGGAAGTTGCAGTTCCTGCTCCCGTCAAGAATGATACTGTTGTCATTGCTACTGATTGCGTGCCTTGCCCGAAAGGCAAGGAAGAGATTGATGTCGTCGTGTACGATGGCTTCCATGATGTGCAGGACCTTACGAACCAGACGACTGTCTTTGTCATCGAGGATAAGAAGCCTGCTCTAGTTCCTGCTCCAGTTCCTGTTCCTGCTCCTGTTGTCCAGCCTTCCAGGAAGGTCTCTGGCTGTGACAAGGACAAGGCCCGTGAAGTCGAGGTCGATTCAGCGATATCAAAGTGCTGCTAAGCTATATCCGCAGCGCCGCCGCCATTTTACGTAGCGGCTGGCGGAGAAAGGATTGGTCGTGACAGGGGGATGCCCCCTACGGGGATGTCACGATAAGCATCAAGCATCGTCGAGCGGAGTATGGCGCGGCGCTGCGAAAGTCGTCAAAGTGCTGTTCATGATCAATAACTCATTGAAAAACATGGAGGTGTTTAGATGAGATTTTACAAAAGGACTTATCTGAAGTTGAAGTACCGTGCTGCTCCGATGAAGTGGAAGATACTCATAGGTGCTGGCATAGTTGCGTTGTTCCTGTTTGCGTTGATGGCTCTGGCAGAGCTGAGCCAGCCTCAGACTTACGTCAAGCAGCAGGAGTCTGATACATACACGAAGTATTTCTTCTCACGGCATGAGTGCCGTTACATATTCCCCTTGGGAAGCTGCGTCGTGGATGACAAGTACTGCGACCTGAACTCGTATGATTATCAGGTCATTGAGCTGGAGCCGTACTCTAAGTACTGCCACCAGGGGACTATTGTCTACAATACCAAGGCAGACAACGTGGCTCCGAAGATAGAGAAGCCATTGTCTGGAGAGTGCGACTTTGTCGTCAATGAGGGTGAGGTCGTCAGGCTCGTGCCTGAAGGCTATGACCCTGACCCGAACATCGGTCCTGCAGGCAAGCTAATCTGGACATTCTATGAGCCATTCGACAAGTCTGGCAACTGGCAGACCAAGAAGGGCGATGCTGGCAAGAAGTTCAGCATGGTCAAGCTGTCTGACGGCGAGCTGTATGACGAGCGCGAGTTCTGCGTCGAAGTGATAAAGACCAACTCTGCGCCGGTCCTCTCAGGATTGAAGGACATCGCAGCCAAGGAAGGTGAGAAAGTCACATTGAATCCTGTCTGCACAGACCCTGACGGCGACAAGGTCGTCATAACGATATCTGGCTTCATGACGTCTGGCGAAAAGACGTTAAGCTATGATGACGCTGGCGAGCACTCTGTCACTGTGACGTGCACAGACCCTGAAGGTGAGAAGGATACCAAGACGATAACTGTTGTTGTCGCTGATGTGAACAGGCCTCCGACCCTGGAAGTGCCTGAGACAGTGACTGTTGACGAGGGCAAGACAGCCAGGATAATCGCGAAAGCATCTGATCCGGATGGCGACCAGGTGAGTGTTGTCTTTGACCAGCCTTTCGCAGAGGACGGGACTTGGAAGACCAAGAAGGGCGATGCTGGCGAGCACAAGGTCAAGGTGACTGCGACAGACGGCGAGAAGTCGGTGTCCAAGACCGTGACTGTGATCGTTAACAAGGTCAACTCCGCGCCTACTATAGCTGCGATGACTGGCCTGACTGTCTACGAGGGCGACACCATCGAGCTGAAGCCTAAGATAGCTGATGCGGATGGCGACAAGCTCACAGTGGCATACTCTGGCTGGATGACATCTCCGAAGAAGGAGACTGGCTATGATGACGCTGGCGAGTACGACGTCAAGATAACAGCCACAGACGCGTATGGCGACAAGGCGACAGAGGACGTGCACATAACCGTCTTGAACAGGAACAGGCCGCCGGTCATAACAAAGCTGAAGTAAGTATTTTTTTTAATTTTTTTATTTTCTTTTTCATCATTCTATCTGATTACGTGGAGGGATATCATGACAGAAGATTATCAGTTTAGGTTGAGGCCGGAGCTGCCTGAGGGATTTGTCCATAACGATAGGTTTCCAGAGCTGCCTGCGATGGTTGAGTACTTGAAGCCGCATGAAGGCAAGAGATTCACCAGTCCTGAACAGTTCCAGGACGTAGTTCTGAATGGCTTCTTGTCATATCTCGAGGCGCAGCAAGTGCCGCAGGGTGAGGATTCTTGTCTTAGGGCTGGGTTGAGTGTGGAAAGGTTGCCTAAGAGGTTCGAGCCGATGGGCTTTGACTGTTTTGTCTTCACCCCTGCCAGTAATGGTCCTGGCCGGTGTGTTTTGGGCGGCCTTGAGAAGATGACGCAACAGCCGCAAGGCAATTGATATTTTCTGGAGGATTGATTTTATGGACCCGAAAGAACTTCATGAAGCCCTTGAACGCGGGGAAGTGTATGACTTCCGCAGGGAGCGCCAGATAGCTGAAGCGATGAGGCTTTACAGGCAGGCATCTAAAGACGGAAAGCTTGCCGAGCTGCGCGTGTCGAATCCAGAGCTTGCAGACTTAGTAGATAAGCTGCACTCTGCAGCAGGACTGGCGCAAGGCACTGTGTCTGGTGATGATTTGAGGGCGTATCACGATTTCAGTAAGGAGAAACACAGGCAAGAGGTTATGTTCGTAGGGCAGTACAACGCGACGATGGGCGATTCGTCTAGGGGTGGGTTTGGATAATCCTTTTTCTATAGTCCAAATTGAGGTGCAGTGATGACGTACAATGCAGTGATGTTTGACTTGGATGGTACTATTATCCATACAACCACAGAATACAGACATTTTGTTGTGAGCAACACCTTGCGGAATATCAAGGGCCTACCAGAGTCTGTACAGCCCGCGTCTACACAGGACATGGACCTGTTCTGGTTCGAGTCTGAGCGGGACAGGATAATTGCAGACCGGTTTCACGTCAATCCTGGGTGTTTCTGGAAGGTATATGGTCGGTGGGACACTGTGGAGGCAAGGAGACGCAGCGTCTCTCCATATCGTGATATTGCTTTCATCGGGGAACTTAGGACGAATGGCTTCAAGGTGGGCATTGTGACTGGCGCGCCTAAAGATATTATCGAGTTGGAGATGAAGATTCTTTATGACCTGCTTGGGACTGATGCGTTCCAGGCAGTGGTGCGTGCGCAGCCAGATTCCGGAGTGAGGACGAAGCCAGATCCAGAGGGTATAGTGAAATGCCTTGAGTTCATGCGTGTGTGCCGGGAAGATGCGATCTATGTCGGCAACGGCAGGGAAGATGTCGATGCTGCGAAGAACGCGGGCGTCTTGGACGTGCTTGTGCTTAGGGGTGAGTATGAGTTTGAGGGGCTTGACGCCTCTGTGAAGATTAGTGACTTGTATGGTCTGAGGGATGTGCTTGGCCTGTGATCTTTTATGGAGGTATGATGATGACTGATTTCAGAGGGATCATGTTCAAGCATAGCTGGCCTTCTGTGTCTGTAGGTGATAGGGAGTTCGCCAGGGATTTTGGAGCAGACTATACCTGGCCTGACGATGAGTATAGGGATTTGGCGGTTTCTGATCTTGAGGGATTGGCAGACACTCTCTTGGAGATGACAAGGAATAACATGAAGGGACTGGGCGCTCGCGCTTCAGCACTGTATCCTTACACTCAGATCGGTATGAATGGTTTGGTTTATCATATAGATAGTGACGGTAGATGGTTCACTCTGTCAAAAAGTGAAGGTTACTCTGGTGATTGGGTTCTCTCTTGTCATAATCTCGATTTTCCATGGCATTACTTCACTGCCTTCAACACTGCTTCTGATGCTCTTGAGCTGCTCAAGCCAGGGTGTCTGGCGCCAAGGGTTGTCTTGGAAGGTGAAGAATGTGTCGTCAGGTATTTCCTTCCCGGGCCGTTTGACGAGGATAAGCTGAAGGGTTACATCAAGAGCGGTGTCTTCGAGAGGAATATCTTCCCCAACATCCGGCTTGACGCGCGAGTAGTCTCTTCAGAAGTGGGCAAGGGCCGTGTGCGTCTTGACATCGGCAAAGGGGTGATAAGTATTGGCGAAGGTGTCTGCGAGGCTCGCGGATTCCATGTTTATGAAGCTCACAAGGCGACTTCTTTGGTTGCGACCTTGTTTTATGGGCTGTATAGGTGTTGACTTCACAACCCGAAGCTTTCCGAGAATCTCTTCATCCTGGTGAACTCATTGACGTACTCGAGTCCCTTGTCAGTCAAAGCATAGATTTTCTTCCCTTCTTTCTCTTTCTCTTCCATGAAGCCTTTTTCCATGAGCTCAGAAGTGTATTCCATCATCTTCTTGTGGGACAGGTTTGACTTGTACAGTAGGTGCGTCGGCTTTATGCTGCCTCCCTTCTCCCTTATCGAGTTGAGCAGGTCGTAGACTATCTCAAGCCTGCTTCTTCGGTTTGTCATTCTTCTTCACCAGTATGAATGCGTATAATAGCAGGCCGAATCCCAAGAGTTGGAACATCTCGCCTATGACATATATCTTCGGGTCGTACATCATGAATGTCAGGACTGTGTTGCTGATGAATATGCCGAGGAATGCCAGCGTGACGTACAGCGCCTGGCAGCTCTTGTGCTTCAGGTAGTTATGGTAGAAGTGGTGCAGCAGCAGCGCGATGAGGAGTATCTGCGTAAGGTAGAACAGTATGTGTGCGTAGATGCTCACGACCGCGACCAAGACCATGAAGTACACCATCAGTATCATGGTCGGCTTGTTCTTGATCTCCAGCGTGACTATGATGAGTATGAGGAAGGCGAACAGGCTGAGCAGCCTGAATATGGTATGCGAGTATGTGTGCACCCACGTGACTGGCTCGACCATGACGCGCGATATCATGTATGGCCCTATCATCTGCTGCACTATGACTTTCTGGTATATCACGAAGCCGGATATTATCTTGAACAGGTATGCTATGCCTATCAGCAGGAATGCTGTCGAGAAGTGCTTGTACTTCTTCTGCTGGCTGAGGCGGTAGACCTTGTAGCCATAGGCCGCGACTATGAATGCGACTATCACGCTCAGCAATTCTATGCATGAGTCTATGCCATAGAACCATTGCGGACTGTTTATGTATAGCGTCATTTTGCCACCTGTGAGGTATGTATAGGCTCTTTATCCGTTTTGTGCTTTTTAAACATTGTGAATCATGCGTCTGTATCCTCCCTGCATAAACTACTTTAGAAGCTAGGGCTATGTATCCTGTATCGCGAGCGCGCAATAAAGATGCGGAGGTGATTGATATGCAAGCTCAAAATCTTTTTTTCTTTTTTCTTTACAATCAGAGTTTCATCCGTCAAAAGCGGCAGACCCGCTTTGGAGCGTGCTCAGCATACCGCAGGTATGCTGACACATTGAAAACTGACTCCCTTGCTCTGTTCCGCCCCCGATGGGGGCGTTGCAGGGCGCTATGTTTCACTCGTAGAACTCTACATAGAGTGATCCTGGCACTGCCGTTCTTAGGTCATCGACTTCATGGTCATGTTCATCAGTTATGTAGTACCATTTCACTCGCTTCGTGAAATTATCGCAGTGCTTCACTCCAAGATATGCGCAGAAGTTCATATCTGGCCCTCCTGCCGCGCCGAGAAGCTTCTTCCCTTCGCGTTCCTGCGCTTCTATCTCGTCGATGACGAGCTCCTCGACTCCTTCCGCGCTAAGCAGCCTTGTCCTGAATTGGTTGTGTGTCATTTTATCATCCTTCTTTCATGTGCGGTCATAGCCCTTCGTTTCTTTTACGATCACCAAGCCGCCAGTCCTGACATATTTCCCTGTGTAGTCCTCGATGTCTGGCTCGTGCGTCACGATTATGCCTACGCGCTGCTCTAGGTCGTACGCCACCATGCCTATCAGGCATTTTCCCACATCCAGCACGAAGGTCCTTTGCAGGCGTGTCCTGATGGGCGCAAGCCTCTCTGCCAGCACCTTCGCGCTCTCCTCTGCCCTTGCCTGCGGGCTGTGGTATATCACGACTGGTTTTCCGTTTACGCCGTTCGATAGGAGTTCTGCCCTTATTCTTTCACCTGTCTCCGCAAGCTCTTCGATGCCTTTAGGGGTCAGCTTCTGCCCTGGCTTCGTTGCTGTGTACTCGTAGTCGCCGTGCCTGACGACGTAGACTGTTTTTCCCCCTGTTCTGTGTTGTTGTACTATCATCTTTCATCCCTGCGGCGCTTCCGGTTTTTCCGACCTGATTCTCCCCTGGATATACCTTATCGCCTCTTTTGCAGAAGCGATGTCCCATGACTGCGTATCTGCGTCGAGCGCTTCGTACACGACAAGGTCTTTCCTTGTCTTCACAGTATCTCCTTTCGCCAGTTGCGCTGCGACAAAGTGGCTGTGCACGTACTCTCCAAGCTGTTGTAGCTCTCTGTCATCCTGGCCGTCGAGCACTTTCTGCAATACTTGGTCTAGCACGGAGACTGTTCTTGTGCTCCATGGACTGATGCGGTTCCTGTAGTAATTCACGACGGCATACGGCGTGAGGCTGTTCTGTCCTTTCAGGTCTTCTGGCAGCTCATCGAATGGCACCAGCAGCGGGTTTGTCTTCGCCTCGTTGTCTCTATTCGTTCCGTACTTCCATCCCTGTCCTTCTTTCGTCGCTTTCCATGTCTCGTGCGCCTGTCTTGCGCAGTCTTGGTATTCTCCTCTGTTGACGATGTCGTCAAGCAGTTGTTTTGCATTTCTTTCGTTCATTTCCCTCACCTAGTTCACACTATCTTGATCTTCTCGACGGCAGAATCAGATAGCTGTCGCTATCTCGCTTCTTCCGTCAGACTGCTTTCTCTTGGTTCAGTCTCTCAAGCTGCCCTTCTCTCTTGCTGCTCTTCTGTGATGTAGCCTCTCTCCCTGAACCATTGCGTTACGTTGTCCTCGCCGCCGCTGCCTTCTTGCGAGACCTCCAGCAGGTACGCTGGCGTGTCCCTGTTCCGCGGCCCATACCCTCCGTGCTTGAGGGCAGCGAAAATATCGCTGCCCGTGACGCTGTAGTCACTTCTTTCTGCAAGGAAGACCGTGTCGCGGTCTATGAGGACTGCCTTGTATCTCTGCGTTCTCAAGAGCCTCGATGCCTCGCTGGCTGTCTCAGGCAGGTCGATGCGCCTGCTCACGCCGCTGAATAGCTCTTTGTTCAGGTCTGATATGACCAGTACTTTATCGTCAATGGTTGTTTGTGTCATTTTGTCGTCCTCCTTCACTCTTCATTCTGGTGGTCCAGCTCTTCGCCTTTTGGCACGAACCTTGCTCCCTTGATCTGGGCGGTGTCCAGGACGTATTCTGTCCCTTTGCGGGGGCCGTCGAGCCTGGCGTACTGAGGTTCTGCTATCTGCCTGACCCTGACTTTGACGTCATTCACTTCGAGTATCTGTGCATACACGACGCTCTCGTCATTGAGCGCCAGCTTTGCAGGCACGCCCAGCACTTGGAAGTGCACGAGTTTCCTCTTGCATCTCGGTATGACTATCGCGCCCTTGTCGCCGACATACTCGCCGACTATCTCTGCCAGGTCTCCGACAAGCCTATAGAAGCTCTTTGTCTGGCCCTCGATCGTCGCTGTCCTGCAGTCGTCATAGAATTTCCTGCACGCAGTGCCTATGTCTGATGCGAGCGGTGACGCGAGTCTCTTGAGGCCGTCTTCCACTGCGGTTTCATCAAGCTTGCGCGTGTACACTCCTGAAAGCAGGTCATAGACCTTCTCTGTCAGGTCATAGCTTACGTGCGGCACGAGCCCGAGCCTTTTCCTCTCTGGCTCTGACCTTTCGGCGAGCTTCTCCCGCAGGGCTTTTGTTATGGCGTTGCCTATCTCTCCGCCGCCTACTGCATCGACCACTGTCGCGAGGCTCTTATCTATGCCAGCCTCATCGCTCAGCTTGTCTTCTGTCTTTGCCAGGCCCTGCTTGATCCTTGTCTCGCCGTCATATGCCTTCGCTGTCTCGACTCCTTCGCAGATCCTTCCTGCTGTAAGCAGTCGGTTAATCGCCTCTACCTTTTCCCCAAGGTCTTCCTTTAGTGTTTTGTTGGTCATTTTCTTAATCCTCCTTGCGTTTTGTTTCGATATCTGTCCTCAACCGCTTTTCCTGAG
>JAGVOD010000079.1 GCA_020052935.1 archaeon
CTTCGAACACTTTGAGCCAGCTCTGAGTCCGTTGGATTTGTTTCCCATACTCCGAAGGAAAAATAAGAGGTATATAAAGATTGTGGTGTGGCTTAAAACAGGTGTTTTAGGGACTCGAAGAGGTTTTTAGCGACCAGGAAAATCTTGGCATGCAAATACCTGAGGAGATTACAAATCGTCCACGTTGTATTTCTCAGACTATATCTCACCTCATCTCCGCAGGTTTTAGGGCTATATGATGAACACCCATAGTTTTATAAGTAAGTTGTCATTTGCAAGTAGTTAAATTGGCACAGTACAAAGGAACTGACCTTTTGCCTAAGACAAAAGATGGGCATCACGAATTAGTTTTTCCTACAGACTTCTCTCATAATCATGGTCTGCAAATCCGCGCTGCCCTGGAAGGGAGATTGATTTGGGAGCTTCTTTCCATCGCAGGACAGGATCCAGATAGGTTGAAGAAGATGTCTGATAGATACTGCACAGACACATGGTGCAATCCAAAGTACCCCCTTCTTGAGGATCCTGAAGGGTTTGCAAGTAAGATATCCATCCCGCACATCGGGCTCATCAAGCCAGGACAGAAAACAGGGTTAAGGTGCTTTCAATCAAGCAGAACCGAAGTGACTGAAGGAAATCAGATGGTCGGACCATTCGCCCCGATATCCTGCTATTATAAACTTCATTCTGGCGAGTACATCGCATTGCCATTCCGTATTTTGAACGAGGATTCATACGGTATTAAGAATGTGGGAAGTAGATTTTCTGATGCGTCTCTGGAACACGTGGCTATTGAGCAAGCCAAAGCCGAGACTCCAGAGATGCAACATTATTTCGGGGAAGAAGAAGCAGAAGGGTATTGTCATCTGGAAGCCAGGGTACGGACTGCGTTAGGACGTGTACGCAGGCTAGATGAATTGTTGAAAAGTGACCTCATGGTCTGTGATTTGAGGGACATCTCAATGCGTTACGTTTGGTTTTCATTGTTCAATGCAAGGGTGGTCCTCAATAGAGAAGACAGTGAGTTTGATTTTATGTTCACCAGGTTTGACGGGTACTGCTCGGAAAGCAGCCTAGCCGCTCCAGGAGAACAAGGGCATACATCAGTTTCTCTGACAAAGAGGATAGCTGCTTCAGCCGCAGCTCTTTGCACAGAATACCTATCAGAAATGGCCTAGTTCTATCCCCTGAACCTCGGATACTTGTCCCTCAGAGTCGAGAACTCGAGTATGGGCTTGTCGTCAGAGTTTATCATATCAACACCTTTTATGTACTCTTCTATGTCGCTCGGGCCTTTGTAGTAGTATGATACTAGGAAGTTGTAGTTCCTTTCGTATGGGTCGTAATCTTCTTCAGAGAACTCGGCTGTTTTTTCAGACACGCCTATCATGGTGGTGAAGTCCGAATCCACTGCTGGCTGCGCCAGCCTGTTCCTGTCTATCGCTCCGTAGATGTCAATCTTTGTCTCTGAAGCCAGCACGATTATGTCTCCTCCGAGGTTGAACTCGTAGAGGTATGGGAAGACTGAATGCAGCGTGTTCAGCGCTATCTTGTAGTCTTGCTCGCTCATCTCATAGTAGGGGAGCCATTGCGAGAACAGCCCGTCTTTCTTGAGATGCGACTTGACGATGTTGTAGTATTCTACTGTGAAGAGGCTTGACACGCCTGATACCCAGATGTTGGGCGGCTCTGAGACTATGACGTCGTATTTTTGGTCTGTCGAGAACAGGTAATTTCTGCCGTCCGCCACTATCACGTTCGTGCGTGGGTCGTCTAGCGCATAGTCGTTGAACTCTGCCAGCGCGGTCTTGCATGCGAGCGCGACCATCGGGTCTATCTCTATGGCATCTACCTGCTCGACTTCGCTGTACTTCAGCGATGATGCGAGGCTGAACGCTCCGCCCATGCCTACCTGCAGGACTGTGCGTGGGTTCTTGTGCACTGCGAGTGGCACGTGGCTTAGCAGCCCCTGCGTGAGCATGTCTCCCATCGAGGCATCTGTCTTGCCGTTGTTCTTGAGCCAGACGTTTGTCCCATCCCATTTCCTGAACACAGATACCTGGCCGTATGGCGAGTTTGCGTTGAACACGAGCGGCATCGATTCCTCTATGTTGCTCTCGAATATGACGCTTTCATTGACCTGCCTGATGCCATGATAATATACTCCCTTGTAGAGGTAGTTCGGTTCGTAGAACGCGAGCAGGAATGTGAAGCCGCACAGCACGATGACTGTCAGCAGCATCAACGCGTTCTTCATGGCGCGTTTAGGCAGCTCGTCTGTGAAGTAGTATATGAATGCGAGCGCTATTGCTATGTATATTATGCCTGCGAGTATGGATGCCTGCGCCAGGCCCGTAGCAGGTATGATGATGAATCCTGCCATGAATGATCCGAGTATCGAGCCGAAAGAATTGACTGAGTAGAGCTTGCCGACGTCGCTGCCTGCCTTTTTGTCTGATGCGTATATCGCAGCCAGCACCGGAAGTGTCATTCCCATGAGTGTTGTAGGCAGCAGTATCACGATGAAGCACGCGATGAACAACGCTGCCATGAACATGTTGTATGAGCTGCTGTGGAAGTATAGGTAGAGGAACCATCTCTCCATCGCAGGGAATGCTATGACAAGGCACATGCCTATCATACCTATGAAGAGCTCGATGAATGCGAATGCTATTATCTTGTTTTTTATCCTGTCGATGTACTTGCTCGCTATCACGCTTCCTATGCCCAGGCCTGCGAGGAATGACGCTAGTACTATCGCGAATGACTGTGTCGAGCTGCCGTATATCAGTGCGATGTGCCTTGTCCATATGACCTCAAACATCAGTGCTGCGAATCCTGACAGGAAGAACAGGATGAGTATGACTCCGTCGGTCTTGGTCTCTCTTGCCTTCTCTATTACTGCAGGCTTGAACTTCGCTTTCCAGAATAGCCAGAACAGCGCGATGCCGACGAGTATGTTGAGCGCTGATGCTATCAGCGAAGTCCTGAAGAAGCCAAAAGCCACAACCAGGAAGAATCCCGTCACAAGCGCCCCGACCGCGCCTCCTATCGTGTCGAACATGTACGTCCTACCGACGCTCTTCCCCATCTCCTTGAGCTCGTTGAAGTAGAGCTTTACGACAGTGGGGAACGCGACTCCTATGAGGAATGTCGGGATTATCAGTATCAGGAAGCTGAGTATGAACAGCACCATCGTGAAGAGGAAGCTGTTGCCGTTGAATGCTTGGTATATCCAGAAGTATGGGTGTATCACGAGTTTGAGCAGGTATAGCGTGCCGAAGCAGCTGAGGCCGATAAGTATCTCTGTCGCCGCTAGGAACTGGTATTTCCTCTTCACTTTCTCGATGATTCTGCCGCCGTACAGCGATCCCAGGGCAAGGCCTGCCATGAATGTCGTCAGTACAGTTGTGATTGCGAATGCAGAAGTGCCGAACACGTGCGAGAGCTCTCTGCCCCACACGACCTCATAGACTATAGAGGAGAATGACGTCACAAGCAGCACTAGAAGCAGTATCCTTGGTCTCCAGTTTCCTAATTCAAAGCTTCCCACATTTGCACCCTCGGTGCTGTGTTCCGCCATCTGATATATAATGTTTTTGGAGGTGTTTAAAAACAGTTACCTATTGCGAACTATCTCCTCAAGGGACCTTATCGCGTCTTCATTGACAAGCACCATCTCGACGCCTTCGTAGAGCAATGTGTGGCGTCCTTCCGTCCTTTCCTGTATGCTGCAGAACCTTGACATCTCCTCGACGCGTTCCTTGCATGTGTCGACTGCGACTTTCTCTCCCGAGCCGCATCCAGGTATGATTCTTTTCAGCATCTGTTCGAGTATGTTGCCTCTGAAGAGGTATGCACGCATCTCCTTCCTGTTCTGGTCGTAGAATCTCTCCAGCATCGCAAGGTCTGGCTCTGCGCAGGGTCTTGCCATGTTGGCCCGCATCCTGCCAAGCACTTCCTTGCCTCCGAAGTCCACTATCATGTT
Source organism: archaeon (assembly GCA_020052935.1). GTDB lineage: Archaea > Nanobdellota > Nanobdellia > Woesearchaeales > UBA11576 > JABMQF01. The sequence goes on from JAGVOD010000079.1 coordinate 3,989, forward strand.
TCCCAGCCCCACACGTCTATGCTCTGCATGGTGGGTTTTCACTATTCCTGGCTGTCTTGCCTCGCTTATCTGTAGGAACATGCTGTAGTCGTTCTGATCCAGCTGCTGATGCGATCTCCTCACCGCATCGACGAACCTTTTTCTCCAGTCTGCCTGCCTTGTCTCCTGCAACTTGTCGTCAAGCGTTCCATCGAAGACGAGCCCCACTGCCTCTTTCTGCCTCGACCACCATTGGTGGTCTTCGTATATCTTTATGGCGTGCTCATACAAGCTGAACTCAGATGTTATCTCATTGAAGAAATCCTGTTCGTCATCGCTCAACACGTCAGGGATGTTCAGCCCTCCCTCGCGCATCCTCTTCTTCAGCGCGTCAATCTGCGGCCTCATCCTCACAGCCCTTGATGCGCTGGCAGTGCTTATCGCTTCCTGTATCTCCTCTTTCCTCTGGCACCACCTCGTCGCCAGGAAGTCTATCGTCTTTGTCGCAGGAGTGAACACATATTGGAGATACTCTCTTGTGAATGTCTGGACCTGTCCGAGCGGCATTATCTCCAGCTCTCCTATCCGTATGACGTTCCTCGCCAGCGCCTCTTCGTCGAACTCTGCCCGGACTATGAGCTCCTTGACGTATTCATCCTTGGTGAAGAGCGCTATCCTTCCTCTCTCTGGCAGCATCCGCATCACTGCCGCGATGTTAGGGGCGCTCTTTATCCACCTCTCTTTCTTCATTAGCTTGTATGCATCCCTCATCGCAGCCTCTGGCTCTCCTCCGCATCTTAATGCGTCAGTGAACTCCTTGTTTCCGAAATAGATGAGAGCGTCGCCTATGAGGAAGTATATCCTGTCAGAGTCGTTCTGCCTGAGCACATTGTAATGTCTTGCTGTGAGGCCTTGTATCAGCGTGTTTGTCTCTGCCTCGAGTATGTGTTCGAGCATACCCTTGACAGAGGCTTCTGCATCTTTGTACTCTTCATCTGCCCGTCCTGCTTGAGGTGCCTTAGGGTCGCGTCTCAGGTATATTTTCCCATCCTGGACATAGAAGTGCCGTATTGCTTCCTTGCTGGCATCTTTCTTCTCGACAGTCAGGAACTCCACGTACTCAGTGCTGGCTGATCTCGGCAGGTTTTTCCTGAGCTGCTGGTATGATATCTTCACGCCCTCGCGCGTCATCAGCACCATAGACTCCCTGTCGTGCTCCTGGATAGGTTCCGGGACTTCTTGCTCAGCAGAGTGTTCATCCCATGTCTGCAATACCTGCTCGTAGAGTGGCGTCTTTATCATCTTACTCTTCCACCAGCTCGTTGCTCTGTAGCTCGTTCCTTCTTATCACTTCTATCGTGACCTTTACAGTTGTCTTGGGTGGCAGCTCTGCCTTCAGGACGCTCGGTATCACTATTATAGAATTCTCTCCATGCTTTGCGATGTTCTTTGTTATGGTGTAGCGTTCCACCAAGACTGTATTCCCCCTACATGCCTGTTGTGATTGTATGTCCTGCAGGATATTTAAAGTTATCTATTTTTCACCACTACATGATAGATAAAAAAACGTCTAAAGTAAAACTTTATAAAGCAGCGGTTTCCGACAGGATTTTGGTGTATGAAAGATGGACGAACTGAATTATCGATGCGTCTGCGGTGTATGCGGTGCAGTCTACGAGCCCGAACATGATGGTTGGGTCGTCGGAGCAGAATACAGTAAGAGGGATCTTAGAGGGCTGAAGAGGACTCTCTGCCCGAGCGCCACCTGCAGGCTTGAAGCGGCACTTAACACGGCGCTGAAAATGGCAAAGGGTGATAAAGGGCTGTTCGACCTCATCGCTCCAGACATATTAGAGGAAGTGCAATGAAGCTGTCGATGGAGACACCAGGGTTCAACGGCAAGTTC
>JAGVOD010000002.1 GCA_020052935.1 archaeon
CCCAGATTTTAGTCGCGATATGGCCATTGAATCGTTCTACAGCGAATGCTAGCCAGATTGCTCTGCTATTAGCTAGTAGACCGATTTATGCCTGTATTTGGGCAAAAAGAGCCCTGGTAGTGTAGTGGCCTATCATGGAGCCCTGTCACGGCTTCGACCCGGGTTCGAAATCGAATAAAAACGAAAATCCCGGCCAGGGCGTCTGTTTTTTCGCGTAAAAAACGAAAATACCGCTCAAATAGGCTGGTAGCTCAGCCTGGAGGAAAAATTGTTTTTTTCCGGGCAATAGAGCACTCGACTTTTACCCAGAAAGGGAAGAAATCGAGTGGTCGCGGGTTCGAACCAAGACATCAAAGAGGTGTTTTGCGCAAGTCCCGTCCAGCCTACTTGATTGTCAAAACAGTTAACGAAGGTGCAACAAAAAATGGCAAAAGAAGCCCGTCAGCACATTCTCATACCTAAGCATAAGAAGCTCTCTGAAAAGGAGAAGGCAGAGGTTCTTGAGCTGTATCATATAACGATGAACGAGCTGCCTTCCATCTACAAGTCTGATCCTGCATTGGCAGGCATGGCTATCGAAGTGGGAGATGTCATAATGATAGAGCGCAAGTCCCCTACAGCAGGGAAGTCGGTGTTCTACAGGGGTGTCGTAAGTGGCTAGCCAGATTGCGATAGAGAAGTCGAACCTTTTGGTGAAGAAGTTCTTCGAGGGCACCAGCCTCGTCGACTCAGACATAGCGTCGTTCAACAATTTCATAGACCACGAGCTGCAGAAGATCGTCGACGCCAACAAAATCATAGAGCCTACCATAATCCCGCATAATGTCGAGGAGTTCAAGATAAAGTTCGACAAGATATGGGTCGAGAAGCCGCAGATAACAGAGGCTGATGGATCAAAAAGACGCATCCTCCCGACAGAGGCGAGATTAAGAAAGATAAGCTACGCCGCGCCGTGCTTCATCGAGGTCAGCGCGCATATCAACGGCGTCCAAAGAGAATCGTTCCAGACGCAGATAGGCTCCATCCCGATCATGCTGAAGTCCAAGTACTGCCATCTCCATAAGCTCTCGAAGGAGGAGCTGATAGAGGCTGGCGAGGACCCGGACGACCTCGGCGGCTATTTCATAATCAACGGCACAGAGAAAGTCCTCATCAGCGTCGAGGACCTCGCTGCCAATAAGCTCATGATAGAGAAGGAGAGCATCGGCGTCTCTGAATACACAGGCAAGATGTTCTCTGAGGGCGAGTCGTTCAAGATCCCTCATACGATAGAGAAGCTCAAGGACGGCATGTTCTACCTGACTTTCACAAGGGTGAGGAGAATCCCGCTGATAGTCATCGTGAAGGCATTAGGACTGACAAAAGATGAGGATATAATGACCTTCATCTCGAAAGAGCGCCAGTTCGATTCTGTCCTTGTCAATCTTTTCGAGTTCGCTGACATCAAGACAGAGGAAGAAGCGCTGGATTTCGTCGCCAAGAAGATAGGCATAACCCAGGCCAAGGAAGTGAGGATTGAGAGGATACAGGAGATCGTCGACAAATACTTGCTTCCGCACCTCGGCACTACCCAGAAGGACAGGATGTTCAAGGCCTACAATCTCTGCAAGCTCTTGAAGCGTTTCATACTTGTCTCTACAGGCGAGCTGCCTACTGACGACAAGGACCATTACTCCAACAAGCGCCTCAAGCTGTCAGGCGACCTCTTGGCAGACCTTTTCACAGTCAACCTCAAGGTACTCGTGAATGACTTGCTGTACAATTTCCAGCGCATCGTGAAGCGCGGTAAGTTCCCGTCGATAAAAGTCATCATACGCGACAAGCTCCTTACCCAGCGTATATATTCTGCGATGGCCACTGGCGCCTGGGTCGGCGGCAGGAAGGGCATCTCGCAGAGGATCCAAAGATTGAATTTCCTTGAGACCATGTCTCATCTCCAGAGGGTTGTCTCCCCGCTATCAGCTTCGCAAGAGAACTTCGAGGCCAGGGAGTTGCACCCGACACATGCCGGCCGTCTCTGCTGCATGGAGACTCCGGAAGGTACGAACATAGGTCTTAGGAAGAATCTCGCGATATTGTCTAAGGTATCTCTCGAGACGTCAGAGGAAGAGCTCATCAAGAGCCTGAAGCCTCTGGGTCTCAAGTCGATATAGGTGGTGAGCATGGCTGAAGTCTTCGTCAACAGCAAATTCAAGGGGGAAGTGGATGACCCTAAGAAATTTGTCGCCTCTATAATAGAGGATAGGAGGAAGGGCGGCGTGCCGCTGAGCGTGAACGTATTCTATGATCCTGAGTCTGACACTGTTTTCGTGGATGGCTCGAAAGGCAGGGTCGTAAGACCTCTCGTAGTCGTGAAGAACGGCAAGCCTGCGCTGACTGACAAGCATGTCCAGCAGCTGCAGAAGGGTGAGATAGGATGGGAGGATCTTTTGAAGCAGGGAGTGGTCGAATTCCTGGACGCTGCAGAGGAGGAGAACACGCTCATCGCGTTCTTCGAGGATGAGCTCACGCCCGAGCACACACATATGGAGATACACCCGATAGCTCTCGTAGGGCTCACTACTGCGCTCGTGCCTTACGGCAACTTCTGCCATTCGACAAAGCTCGCCATCGGCGGCAAGAACCAGAAGCAGGCCATAGGTTTCTACGCTTCCAATTTCCCTGTGAGGATGGACATGGATGTCAATATCCTGCACACGCCTCAGGCGCCTATAGTCTCGACGCTGATGCACGACATCTCTGATTATGATGCGCATCCTTCTGGCCAGAACATCGTCGTGGCAGTGATGAGCTACATGGGCTACAACATTGAGGACGCCATCCTGATCAACAAGGGCTCGATAGACCGCGGTTTCGGCCGCTCGACGTATTTCAGGCCCGCTGTCTCCGAGGAGCTGCGCTATGCTGGCGGCCTGACTGACGACATCTGCATACCTGACAAGGACATCAAGGGCTACAAGTCCGAGGTGGATTACCGCTATCTCGAGGAGGAGGGCATAATCTATCCCGAGGCCAAGGTCGGCGAGGGCGATGTCATAATCGGCAAGACCTCCCCGCCAAGGTTCCTGAGCTCGCTGGACGAGTATAACCTCGCTTCCAACATCAGGAGGGAGAGCTCGATGTCATTGAAGCACGGCGAGGAAGGCGTCATTGATTTTGTCATGATCACTGAGAATGGCGAGGGCAACAAGCTTGTCCAAGTCCGCATAAGAGACTCACGCATACCAGAGATAGGCGACAAGTTCACTTCGCGCCACGGCCAGAAAGGCGTCGTGGGGATCATCGTCCCGCAGTCTGACCTGCCGTTCTCTGCATCAGGCATATGCCCTGACATCATATTCAGCCCGCATGGTATCCCGTCGAGGATGACCATCTCGCATCTTATCGAGCTTGTCGGCGCCAAGGCTGGCGCGTTGGCAGGCAGGTATATCGAGGGCACGACCTTCTCTGCAGAGCCTGAAGC
>JAGVOD010000011.1 GCA_020052935.1 archaeon
CCTATGCCTCCTGTTGCGTTGGATTCAAAGTGGAATGACTCGCCAGGCTCTCCTGTCGTCTCGTTAGTGTCTATGTGCGCGGTGAATGAGCTTGTTGCTGTGAATGATGTCTTGACTACGTACATCTCCACGCCGTTTGTGAATATGCCATCTATATTGTATGTCCCGGAGTTGCTTGTGAAGTTTAGGTTGTCTATGAGCGGGAATGTCCTTCCGTTGTAATACCTGAAGAATGAGTCGTGCAGGGGCGTCTCTACGAAGAGCGTGAGGTTGCTGCCTGCCTTTGCGTTTATTATGATGTATCCGACCTCTCCTATCGCGTATGTGTCCTTGTTCGGCGAGACATTGTACTCGCTGGGCGTGCCTGAACTTATGTAGAACACCCTTTCCTCGCTGCTTCCCAGGTTGTTCGCTGCGTCCTTGCAGCTGACGTTCCAGTCATACACTCCGTTGGCGAGTCCTGTAAGCAGCACGTTCTCCTGGCTGTTGTTCGCGACGATGAGGCTTGACCGGTTGATTACGCCGTTGATCGAGAGGCTGCAGAACAGGACAGGGTATTTCTCATCCACGGGTGTGAAGTTGAGGTAGATGAAGCTTGAGTAGCTGACGTAGTAGTCTGGGGTGTTGAGCGTGACAGTGGGCTGGTCCAGGTCTATCGTGAACCTGCGTGTTGCGCTGGTGTTGGCTGCTCCATCGCTTCCTGCGCAGTTGACGAACCAGGTATGCGAATTTGATGTGAGGTTGAAGTAAGTCGTTATCTCCGTGTCTGTGGCTGTCGGCACGTTCTCTCTCTTCACGATGCCGTCGATGGTGAGGTTGCAGTAGACTGTCGTGCTTGAATTGTATGATACTGAGTAGTTGAAGCCTATCTGGCTGGTGCTGGTTATGTATTGCCCGTCTGCAGGATATAAGATATCGAGGTTTATGCTGGTCTGTACTCCAGGGTTCGCGTCTGAGAATATCACTACCTCGAATATCTGCGTCGATAGGTGGGGCGTGGTCCAGCTTATCCTGTCGTACATGCCGTTGTTGTTGGTGTCGTAGAACCGAAGTTCCAGCGCAGGGTCATTAGAGACGTCTGTCTTCACGCCATTTATCTGCCAGTACAGCCTGATCTTCTGCTGTGCTTCGCTTATCTTTGTCTCGGGTATGTCTGTGTAGGTCAGCACGTCTTCGTAATGGTAATCACTCGACACTATGACGCTCTTCACGAGCGTCTCGCCCTGCCTGACAAGCTGTGTCTCTGTCTTCTCAGGGGCTTCTGTCTCGTATCTTACAAGGTATTCCTTCTGCTCGTTGAAGTCGAGGGAGTCTGTTATGGTCACTTCATTCTGTGTGATCTCTGTTTGGACAGGCGCATCAGTCTCCTTGTCTGTAGCGATGATGTTTTCCGCGTCTTCAGGCACATTGACTGTGAGCTCAGATGTCGCCTGGTCGTAGAGGTTCTGCACGCTGACTTCCTTGACCCACTGCACTGGCTTGCCGACTTCTGCAGGCAGCTGCGTCGCGCCATGTTCTGTGTGCGGCGTCTCGAATGCTGAGAGCGTGATGTCGTTTGCCTGCGCTGCAGCCGTACCCACGAGCAATGTTATCATTACTGTGAGTATTGCGATGAAGAGCTGCCTCTTTTTCTCTCCTCTTTTCACGCTTCTCTCTTTACTTCTTCTCTCCACTCAACAGTCCCTCTTTTATTCTCTCTAACTCCTGGATGAGCTGTTTCTGCGCGCTCTCCTCTGTCTTTGTCTTGACAGCCTGCGCGATGTCTTTTCTCAGCTTCTTGATCTGGTATGCTTCAGGGGATTTGGCCTCTAGCCACTTCTCCCTGACTATGCTTCTCACCTGCTCAGACACATCGAGATAGTGGTTCTTCTCAGAAAGTCTCTGCAGTTCTAAGAACAATGACTTGGGCATGCGTATAGATACTAGAGAATTATTGGTCGGAGGCTGCGTCACTTCTCTGCCTCCTTCATGTGGTCGCGCAGGAAATCGCGTATCGCTTCAGAACGAGAGTTGTACACTCCTTGCTTGACTAGCTCATCTACCCATTTGATAGTGTCATCAGGCAGCCTTACATTGAGGATGTGTATCTGCTGTGGCAAATCTCTGGCCTCTTATCTGTTATCCTTGTGCCACGGGAATATTTTTGGGGGTGGCAAAATCAATAATATGCTATATGTATTATGATTGTCTACTATAAGAGGTATATAAATATTATCTTTTTCTAGGTAATAACGATTTGTATTTTATATGTAAGATGTGTGTTGTTTATAAATATTACCAAAATCCACCACCAAACAACCTCAAATATGACTTAAAGGCACTATTTGTATGTTATTTGTATGTTAAATGTAAGAATAATCAGCAAAAGCAAGAAATAAGTAGCTGCAGTATTTTTTTCTCTTGATGGATCTCGCTAAACTATTCATTGAAGCTACCCAACATAATACCCGGTTCAAAGAAGCTGTCAAGGTAGTCAAAGACAATTCGCAGGGCAAGGTCTGGCTTGTCGGCGGTTTCCTCTATAGGACAATTGCGCACGGCAATGGCAGTCCCGGGATGCAAGATGTTGATTTTGATTTCATAGTTGAGAGACCAAAAGATAACATTTCTCTTCCGCCCGGCTGGAGTCTGACACAGAACAAGTATGGCAACCCTAAGTTTGTCAAAGGGAGTATCAACATTGACTTCGTGCCCCTCAGCACAGTCCAATCAATAGTTAGTAGAAGACTTGCTCCAGACATCCAGAATTACCTCAGCGGAGTCCCTCTGACAGTCCAGGCAATCGCTTTCGACATCTCTGAGGGGAAAATGTTAGGGGACGTTGGAGTCAAAGCCTTGCTTGAACGGAGTGTTGCGGTGAACAATACGGAGCAGGCGCTCAAAGTTGCCGAGAAAAGAGGTGTCAGTGTTGAAGAATTGGTCCGGAGCAAGGCGCAGAGTCTTGGGTTTAAATCTATAACATCATAGAAAAAAGTAATAAAAAATATTTAAAAAAACAATTTCACAGCTTATGCCCGCATTTCTTGCAGTGTTTCCTTCCGCGCGGGTTCTTGTGGCCGCAGTTCTTGCACTTCTTCCTGCTGAACAACAGCAGCAGCAA
>JAGVOD010000033.1 GCA_020052935.1 archaeon
CTCAGACAGCAATATTTAAATAGTCGTGCGTATAATTACATACTAAATACACACAAAGGTATTATCTTGAAGAAAAAGGATGCTCATCGCAAAGAAATGCCGTATTTGGCCCTGATTACGCTGTTCATAGCGGTGGCGATTACCTTGCTTTTCCTCAGGGAAGCAGGCATAACAGGACTGAGTGTTTCTAATGAGTCTGCCGAGTCCTTAGGCATCGAGTTTGGCCTTGTCCAGCAGCAGGCAGAAGTCGGCCTGCCAGTGAAGTGGGTCAAGACCATAGAGACCTCTTCTTTGTCCTTGGGGGATGAGCTGCCTCCTTATGCCACGAACTATGTTGTGGAAGAGCTGCGTGATGGCAGCTTCATAGCAGTAAGTTCTGGCCCTGCGCCGATGCGTGCTGAAGAAGTCGCTTCAGAAGAGATGCGTATCTACCGCATAGAATACGAGACCCCTGCTCCTCAGAAGAGCGAGATAGTCATCTCTGATAAGGTCAAGCAGGTGCTTGTGACAAGTGATGTGGATTATACTGATGTGCTTGTCAGCACGCAAGTGGATGAAGTCCCGAAAGGCGCGATAAGAGTCTACTGGCTTGTTGAGTCTGACCTTCCAGGTTCTGAGCCTGAAGAGCTTCCCATCTCAGATTATGTTGACAACGATGCGGATGGCCTCATCGATGAGATAGAATGGATCGCTCCGCACCTTTCCAACCAGACCTTCGAAGTCAGGATAGATATCCTGAATGTCCAGTCATACCCGGTTGTTGGCGGCGAGTGGGTCGTGGATTTCACGACAGCAGGCAGTGCTGACTTGACAATAACTGCAGTAGACAACACGACTTTCGGCACAGATCTTGATTTTATCTCTCTTAAGTGCGGCGACACGGTGCTTGGCGCAGTCATCAACAACAACACAATCAGCTATCCTGATTACGAGTGCAATGATACTGGCCACGAGACGAGTTTAGTGCTGACTCCAGGCTCTCACCATCTCATGTTCCAGTTCGGCGACGAGGTCGAGTATGCTCACAACTATGCCGTGGTCAGCGAGGGCAGTACACTGATCAACGCATATAATGTCTACTATGAGATTGCAGCTTGCTCAAGCACCAACCCTGCCAACTGGTGTGCCATCACGAACTACGGTGCTGGCAACGCGAACTATTCTGGTGAGATGAACTTCTCCACATCCACCATACTTAACAAGAACATCACTTCAGCCAGTGTGTGTATGTACCAGTATTTCGGTAGCTTACAATACACCACTTACGCCGAGAATCTGACCTCGATAACTTGTGCGGGCAATCCCCTTACTTCAGGTCTGCAGCAGACTACTTGGTTCGCGCAAGGCTGGCCCTCTCCGCTGGGCTGGTATTGTGCTGATGTCACTGATTTTGTGCGCAATGCGGTCGATAGGAGCGCGACCTCTTTCAATGTCCGCATCTGGGGTGAGGATATCGCCAGCGCAAGCGCAGGCTATGATTGCTTCCGCGGCCCGGCATCTGCTGTCGCGAACTGCGGCGGAGCCAATCCTTCTGGCGCAGCTAACTGCACACCTTACCTCAACGTCACGTATGACACGATTTCCGGAGACGACGATAGGCTCTATCCTACGAAGAACAAGGGTGTCTACAATACTGGCTCATCAGCCACCACCTTGTACATGGGCGATTATAGCACGAACTACATGATGAGCCTTTATGAGTTCGACCTTTCAGCTTATGAAGGCAAGAGCATCGGCGGCGCTCATTTCTATTGCCGTGTCAACAGCGGCACTGGCCTCCGCGGAATTCAGAACATAACTGCTTACCGTATAACGCAGGACTGGACAGAGGCCAACGCCACCAACCTTACGACTGCACCAACATACTCGACTGCCACAGCATATGGCGGCAGGAACATCCCTGACGACGCTGGCGGAAGGTATCATTGGGACATAACCACGCTTGTGAGAGCTTGGCTTGACGGCACTTACACGAATGAAGGGTTTGTGCTGAGGCAGACCGACGCAGTGGATGCAGTGAACAACTATACTTACTGCTATAGCCGCACAGCCGCGTCTGTTCCTGACCGTCCTTATCTAGAGGTCTATTCTGCTGATTGCCTTGTTCCTTACAATGACTTGACGATAAGGTCTGACGTCACATTCTGCCCCGGCACATATTACCTGAACGATTCAGGCAGCAACGGCGTCATTATCGTCGGCGCGAACAACATAAACATAACCTGCAACGGCACAATCTTCGTCGGCAACACCTCTAACTACGGCCTGTACAGCGGCTCTGACAACAACATAGTTGTGAGGGGCTGCACTTTCAATAACTACACCTATGGCATGTATCTCTCGACAAGCGATGATTGGCTAATCGAGAATGATACGTTCATGTACAATAACGGGAGCACTTATACGTATGGGATATATCTATCTAATTCTAACCGTATCAATGTCACTGATTGTAATTTCACCAACAACAGCATTGGAATAGGCGCTTTCCTTACGAATGATGCGAGGATAACTGAGTCGGTTTTCGATGGGAACGATTTTCAGGGCATCAGGACGAGCGGCAACCGGAGCATCATATTAGGTAACACTTTCAATGGAAGGGGATTGACCGACAACCTCATCCACATGTTCAACTCCCCGCCGAACAACTGCGAGCGCTTCGTCATCGCCAACAACACCATGACCAACGCGACCAGCTACGCATTGTACATCCAGACTCAGGCGTTGGCGACCAACATCACGAACAACACGATAGGCAACAATTCGAATTATGCCATCTACCTGGGCGCCTCGACAAACACGACGCTCGTCTGGAACAACGACCTGTCGAGGAGCAGCGGGGTCATCCTATACAACGGCAACGCCTCTAGCGAGTTCAACTACACGACGATAGGCAACCACTGGTCCAGCTATGACCGTCCGGCCGAGGGCTGCTATGACGATGTGATGCCTGGCGGAATCTGCGACTCCCCTCTTCCCATGGCCAACATCGACGGCGTGGATATCAACACAGATAATTTCCCTCTCGCATACTCGCCGACAGGAGGCTGCGTCGTGCCTGTGGATAACCTCGTCTTGGTGTCGGACACATCGCTCTGTTATGGTCGGTATGAGATCAATGACAGCGACTCTGTGGGGATTGTCAAGTTCGGCGCCACTGGCGTCGATGTGACCTGTGATGAGACGCGGATAATCGGAAACACTTCAGGTAGGGGTTTCAGCAGTTCTTATTCGACCAGCTCGATAACAGGCTGCAACGTATCGAAATACCTTTACAACTATCTCTTTACTGGTTCAAGCAACCGTCTCATCAGCTCGATTAGTATGCTCGCCAGCGCTTCCGGCGTGTACATGTCAGGCAGCAACAATAACATCTCTTCTTTATTCTCATATAATGACTCGACCGCGTTCTTGGAAATCGTCGGCAGCTATAACAACATGACGAACTCAGCCATCTATTACCCGACGGCATACGGGCTTTCGCTGCAGGGCAACGCCAACAATTCCTTTTTCATGAATGTCAATGTTACGAACAGCTCTAGCGCCACGGACATCTCCCTCGCTCAGGCCCTTAACAACACTTTCAGGAACTGCACGCTTTATGGTAACGACGCTGCCAGCTACGGGATAGGTCTTGCGTTAGCCAGCACAGGCAACCTCTTCTACCACAATAACATATCTGGCACGTACAACCTCTACGCAACATCGACGAGGTCGGAGAACAGCTTCAACACGACCGTGGGAGGTAAGGCGCAGGGGAACTTCTGGGGTGATGTCGCATCGCTTGACATAATAGACTTCGACTCTGATGGCTTCGGTGATGCTGGATCAAAGTACCCCTACAACTCAACCTATTCGACCAAAGTCAATGTCAATGTGACAGATTGGGGCCCGATAACCAGCAAGAACTGCACAGCTCCGTCCGACGGCCTTGTCATATCTAGGAATACAAGGCTGTGTTCTGGCACTTATTTTATCAACGACACTGGCAGCAACGGTCTGATAACATTTGGGGCGAATGATGTGCTCTTGGTCTGCGACAATACTGTTCTGGATGGTGACGCTACAGGGCGCGCATTCCAGATAGCCAACAGGAAGGGCCTGAACATCACAGGATGCACAATAAAGGACTACGACTATGGGATATATGTTACAGGAGGCACGTCATTCAACAGTTCATACATAACCAACAACACATTCGAGAAGATAGACCTCTTCAGCATAGCATCTGATGGAGGAAACACACTGAACTACATAACCATAGATAACAATACATTCCTCGACGGTTCCATATCAAGCACTTACGTCATATACTTGCTTAGCGACGTGAACTCGAGCAGGTTCAGCAACAATTATCTCAGGGGCGCGTCAGGCGACCGCGGGTTATACACGAATGCCGCTTCGAGGAACAACAACATCACGAACAACACTTTCAATATGACTGACCTGGCCGCGGTGTATTTGTATCCAGATACGAACATGTTTGGGAACAGGATCTGGAGGAACCGATTCCACGGCGGAGGGATAGAACTGACCGCGAGCTGGGCCAGCAGGTCTAGCGCGACGATAACAAACAACTCATACTGCGTGGGCGGCCTAGGAAATGCTTATTTCAACGGCTCGGCATATCAGAGGCCGATAAATGACTGTGGGCCATTCCCGAATGTTGCTGGCAAGGTTCTTACAGTCAACCATGGCTGGAACAACGGCTGGAGCTGGGACGCGACGACGAACGGCGTAGATGTGAATATGTCGAACATAGCTGACGCGATGGCCAACGTGCCATTGGGGGGGAAGGTCAATGTGACGACAGCAGGTCCTTATGTCCAGGAAATAGACGCATGGTACAGGGACAATGTCACGCTGGACTGCAACAACGTAGGAAGGATAGACAACAATGCGGCGTCAGGCACAGGCACAGAGATCAAGTACATAAACAACTTCACATTACAGAACTGCACAATAGACCAGTTCTTCTATGGCATATACGCGGATTATGCCATGAACAGCAGCTTCCTGAACAACAGCTTCTCAGGCTCAATCAGGGGCTTCGAATTGACCAACTCAGACAAGAACAGGATACAACTTAACAAGTTCACGACGATGGGTGGCAACCTGCAGATATACTTCTCAGGATACTGCGACAACAACATGATAAGCAACAACAGCTTCTATGACAATAACGATGACTACCCCATGTATATCTACTCGTCTAGCTTGGGAGCCTCGAACCAGAACAACAACATAACGAACAACACATTCAACACCTCCATCGCTCTGCTCACCCAATACTATAACAGGAACAACATCTGGCGGAACATATTCTACAGGAATGGGGTGTATATGACTGCGGATTTGGCCAGCAGGACAGCTGACGAGGTGGTGAACAACAGCTTCTGCTACAACGACGGCACAGGGATAGTCGGCAACGCCTACCTGGAGGGAGCGGGGGAAGACAGGCCTCCGACAGACTGCGGCCCGTTCCCGACAGCGACAGTCATCGCAGTGAACAATTCTAGGAACAATGCGTGGAACTGGAGGGGCACGACGAATGGCGTCGACATCAACTTCAGCAATGTCAGGGATGCTCTTGCCAACGTTCCGTACTACGGGCTTGTCAACATCACGACCGCAGGTCCCTATGCAGAAGAAGCGGACATCTGGCGTCTGGACAACATTACGCTGGACTGCAACAGCATCGGCAGGATGGACAACAACGCCGCGACAGGCTATGGCTTGGAGATAAGGTACCTGCAGAACTTCACTGTGAAGAACTGCACCATAGATGACTTTGCATATGGATTTTTCGCGTCATATATGATGAACAGCAGCCTGCTTAACAACACAGTATCGGGAGCGGCACAACATGACATGTACCTTTATGCCTCAGACCAGAATATTATAGACCGGAGCAGGTTCTACTCTACTGACACTGTGAATGGCGTGCACATGTATATCGATGACAACTGTGACAGGAACAGCGTGCAGAACTGCCAGTTCCACGACTCTACTGGCGACGTCGCCATATTATTTGATAACTATGACAGCAGGAACAACAACATCACCAACAACACATTCAACGTGACAGGCGACAGGGCGATCTATGTAGGCGACACCATCGTCAACACGACCATATGGAGGAACGACTTCCTGACGCTCTTCAACCCGGCAATCACCATGTACAACGCCAGCACCCGGCTCAATTACACGAATATCGGCAACTTCTGGGCCAAGTATGATGGGCAGTCAGAAGGCTGTTATGACCTTGCCCCTGCCGATGGCACTTGTGACGCGCAATACCAGCCAGACACAAGCATCGCTGTCTACGACTATTTCCCGCAAGCGCATACCTACTACCTTGACTATGACTGCGGAGAGCCTCTGAGCGCCAGCCTCACCATGTCTGCGAACATAAAGAACTGCACTGGTGGAAACATCTGCCCGCAGCATGGCTACCTCTTAGGCGCGAACAACCTGGTGCTCAACTGTAGCGCAAACAACATCACGGGCGTCAATGCTACGCAGACATATGGTGTGTATGTCGGAGCCTATTCGAATTTGACGCTGAATAACTGCTCTATACGCGGATTCAATTATGGTATCGCGTTCAACAACACGAATAACTCTCGCATCAACTTCACGTCGGTGAATGGGACGTCGAAGGCAGGAGTGTGGATGTTCAATTCTGCAGACAACAATACCGTGACTAACAGCTCTTTCACATTCAACTACGTCGGTATAAATCTGAGCGGAGCGACGAACATGCTGTTCTACTACAACAACATCAGCAACAGCACAAGGCTGCAGGCCAGCTCGACTGACGCCAGCAACAGGTTCAACACCACCAACGACACCTGTGGTGTGAGGTGTGCGCGCGGAAATTACTGGTCTGATTCTTCTGCATTACAGATATTCGACATGAACAGCGACGGGTACGGCGATTTCGGCGTTCAGTATCCCTACAACAGCACGAACGGGGCGAATGTCAGCGTCAATGTGAATGATTGGGGCCCTCGCACCATCTTGACTCCAGACTGCGTCGAGCCATACGACAACCTGACTGTAGAGAGCAACATCACCCTATGTGCTGGCACGTATTATGTGACTGACACTACCGCGGATGGCGCAATATTCATGGGTGCTGATGGTTATTGGGTAAACTGCACTGGAACCGTCCTCGTTGGAAATGGCAGCGGCTATGGCTTCTACATATATGGTGAGAATGTACACGTGAATGGTTGTAGGATAACAAATTATTCCATGGGAATCAGGCATGGCACATCATACGATCCTTACTTCGAGGACTTGGAGATCTACAATAATACTGAGTTCGGGATTTATGCCTCGACTTCAGGGATTATGCAGTTGGACAACGTCAGCATCCACCACAACACAGGCGACGGAATATCTCTACAGACTGCAGGCATCAATGTCTCGACGAACCTTACCCTCTTCAACAATGGCGGGTATGGCCTTTATACCCTCTTCATCTACTACATCAACGCCTCGAACATTGTCGCGTATAACAACACGCTGGATGGCATTGCACTTGTCTCCTCCCCGAACGCGACGATATCTAATGTCATATCTCATCATAACGGCGATGATGGTGTTTCGCTTAATTTGAACTCAGGTAATAGCACCATTTATGATGTGACGTCTTATGGAAATGTGAACTACGGCATAGATGTTAGTGCAGGGGATACTAACGTCTCTTCTGTCACTTCATATAACAACTCGTATGGTCTTGTCGTCGGGTCTTTGAGGGTCAGTATATTCAACACTACCGCCACCAATAATACCTATTCTGGCCTGTTGATAATGGGGAACAACCACACAGTATGGAACTGCACCTTCGACAACAATGAGATAGGGGCAGATATCAGTGCAAACCTCAGCCTTTTCTATTACAACAACTTCCTGAACAACACTCACTACCATGCCCGCAGCGATGCTGGTTATGAAAACCAGTTCAACACCAGTGTCTCAGGCTCTGCTCGCGGCAACTATTGGAAAGGCGTCACTGACCTGAAGATCTACGATACCGACGGGAATGGCTTTGGCGACTTGGGCCTGCAGTATCCATACAACAGCACGAATGGTGGTAATACCACTGGTCCGGTCACTGACTGGGGCCCCATCACGACAAAGACCAATTACCGCATCCAGCCGCCCATCCTTTTCACTCCCACAGACGACGCGATTGTCACGGATTCACGCAACCCGCTGTATGGCTGGACAAATCCGGATCACACCCTCTCAGACTCCGTGACCTACAACATCCAGGTTGATGATGATGTGAATTTCCTCTCACCCGCGATAAACATCGTCGGCATCGCCGAGACTGCGATAAGCACGTATTACTGGTCCTCTGCATTGCTCGCATTCAGCAAGGATTACTATTGGCGCGTGCTTGCGAATGATACGTATAACGTGAGCCTGTGGTCCAGTGTCTTCAACTTCACCATCCTTCCTACAGTGTCGTGCACCGAGCCTGTCGATGAGGTCGACTTCGGGGTCATGTGCATCTTCGAGAACCAGACGACTTGTGACACCTGGCCTGGTGGCGGACTCGGCTCCCACACCAACGACACTCTCGATAACCATCCACCACCTTATGTCGTCGAGAATGATGGCAACCTGAACTCCAGCGGCGAGGTCTATTCCACCAGTCTCTGGGAGAGCAATACCTACAGGGCCATGCCGAGCAAGTACTACCAGTTCATGATCGGCATCAATGAGAGCGGCTCATATGAGTGGGCCCTTGATTCAGCTTGGGTGAACATGACTAATGTCAGTGCCGATGCTCCGCTGTCTCTGTACGGCTTCAAGTGGGCAAACTCGTCTGATGCATTCAATCTTCACATAAATCTCACATCTCCTACCGACGAGCCTCCTGGTTACAAATACTCTACAACATATGTGACGTGCATACAAAATGAGACAGTATAACCTTGTCCGGATTGTGAATGTTTTGTTGCTGGTCTTGCTCAGCTCGAGCTTTACAGCGGCAATAGGAGTCGGCACTTTCGCGAATGAGGTGAGTTACACCCCTGAAGTTGCTTCAGGCATACAGTACCTGATAATCAAGCCAGAGAACCAGAACGTCACAGTCGGCCTGGACCTTCTCGGCGATGCTGCGCAGTATGCGGAATTCCGCTTCAACAATTACTGGTACTCTACAAAGGGTGACAAGCTGAACCTTCATGTGCAGCGGGCATTCAACCTGAGCAACGTCACGTCAGCTACCTTGAGTTTCTATACGAAGTACAGCATGGAGTATGGCTGGGATTTCGGCTACATAGAGCTTTCCACAAACAACGGAGTTAGTTGGATACATCTTAACACGACCAGCACGACGACATATGTTGATCCTTATTACATCGCCTGGCCTGGTGATGCCCCTCCTTGGTTCAATCTTCAGCAGCCCGCGCTTACCGGTTCTGTTCCGGACTGGACCCTTGAGACGTCAAACCTGACTCCTTTTGTCGGGAACGTCGTGCTTATCCGGTTCAGGTACGTGACTGATTATTTCTATAGCGAGCACGGCTGGCTCATCGACGACATCTCTGTGCCCGAGATAGGTTTCTCTGATGATGTCGATTCAGGTGATAAGAACTGGTCGGCGAATGGCTGGTTCAAGAACGTGATTCACATCACAGACCCGGGCAAGGCAGTGCCTTTCTACATAGATTTCACAATCCCGAGCAACTTCACTGACAACGGCACTGACAATAAGCTTGTTGTCACTCAATTGGTCGGGGCTGATGGGGACTTCAATCCCGGCCAGAGCTCTGCTTCCATCTTGATTGTCAATCTCCCTGATTTTGTCAAGGTGGTTCCGCCTTCTCCTGCTCCGCCCAGCGGTGGTGGCGGTGGAGGTGGTGGCGCTGGTGCGTCAGAGTATTATTCTTACAGGGATGGTGTCTTGGGCTTTTACACCAGCAGTATACCTTCAGGCATCACCAAGACAATCTCTGCTGAGAGGAGTGATTCTCCTGTTGATAGCGTCTCAATAGTCTTGAGCAGCGTTGCGAGGAACGCTTTCTTCAGCATCGCGCCGTTATACTCCCAGCCGGATACAATCAAGCAGGCTCTGCCTGGCGTGTATCAGTACTTCAGCATAGATGTGAGGAACATCGAGCCGTTATCGATTGGCAGTGCCACTATCCGCGTGGCTGTGCCGAAAGCTTGGGTTGAATCGCAAGGCAAGACCAAAGAGGATATTGTCGTCGCGAGATACTCGAATGGAGCATGGTCTGACCTCCAGACAGTGTTTGTAAGTGAAGATGGCTCTGATCTTTTGTTTGATGCCTCCTCGCCAGGATTCTCTGTCTTCGCTGTCAGGTTCAAATCAGAGATTCCGCAGAGACCAGTCCTCAAGCCAGCCGCGACCAGGAAGCCCAAGCTGGCGCAGATGAAGCCAGTCACAGTGGTTGTAGGTAATGAATCTGCTGAGAAAGTGCTTGCTAGCATCAAGGGTCAGCTCCAGGGCAAGACCGACGCTACGAAAGAGGAGATGGCCCGAGTCTTCGGCCCAGAGCCAGAGTCCCCGTCGAAGATTGCGTGGAAGCTCATACTAGAAATTAGTGTCGCCGCGTTTGTCTTCATACTTATTGTAGTGTTTGTGTTCGTCAGGAGATTCAGGCACAGGTCTCAGAAGGTTGAGGAGAAGGAAGTGAAATGAACCAGAAGAAGAGGGCAAAAAAAGGCCGTTATAACTTCCTCATAGACGAGTCTGTCTACGTAGAGTTCTCCGATGTCTGCGACGAACTCGGCCTGATACGCTCCAAGAACTTAGAGAATTACATGCGTGAGTTCGTCAAGCGTCACAAGGACCAGAAGAAGGAGTCTCAAGGTTGAGTCATGACAAATATGAAATCAAAAATCTAACAGTGGTCGATGAACAATATGAAAAACAAGACTGTATTGATAACAGGCGCAAGTGCTGGTATCGGAAAAGCCACAGCACTCGCATTTGCTGGAGAGAAATACAACGTAATCCTGACATATAACAAAGAAGGCTCTGAAGCGGCAGGATGCGCCAAAAAATGCCTCGCTCTCGGTGCTCCGGAGGTGCTGGTCATCAAGCTTGACGTCAAGGACAACAAGAGCATAAAGGCTGCTGTCAGGAAGAGCGTCAAGAGATTTAGTAAGATAGACGTTTTAGTGAACAACGCAGGAGTTCTCGTATATGACCTCTTATCAAGACAGACCCCTGCCGATATCGAGCACGTATTGAGGACAAACCTTGAAGGATTGATCAAGATGACTCTCGAGTCATTGCCTTATGTCAAGAGCACGATTGTGAACATCTCAAGTTATTATGGTTTGCATGTTGACCCTAAGGTCAGCGTCTATTGCGCATCTAAATTCGGGGTGCGTGGCTTTTCGCAGGCACTCGCCAAAGAGATCAGACAGAAGGTCTTTGTGGTGAATCCGGCAGGGACAGCTACACAGATGAACGACTGGAAAGGGGCTCCGCCGAGAAAGGTTGCAAGGATCATCGTCGGTGCAGCCAATGGGAAGCATAGGATCAAGTCAGGAGGCGACATAAATGTCTAGCAAGTCTAGGATTTTGAAATCTGCTTTATCTATATTGAAGGATAATGAGTTATTGACGCTGGCGACTGTTGACGAGGATCAGCCCTGTGCCTGCACTGCCTACTATGCCTTTGATGGCCGTTTTAACCTCTATCTTTGGACAGGGAAGGATACGCATCATGTAAATAACATCAAGGCGGATGCGAGGGTTGCTGTGAACATATTCGATTCTCATCAGAAGTGGGGGTCATTTTTGAGGGGGATGCAGGCATTCGGGACCGCGTCCACAGTCAATGATATCGAATTGGTGAAAGCAGGCCTGTTATATATGCGGCGGTATCCGAAAGTTATCAAATTCGTCAAGTCCCCAAGAGACTTTCATGCGAAGCTATTTGGGTCTAGACTATACAAGATCCGTCTAGAAAGGATAAAAGTGTTGGATGAGAAGACGTTTGGAAAAGAAGTCTGGAAGACAATGAGGATTTAATTGGTCAGAATTACCCGAACATCCTCATGAAGTCGTCTCCTTCAAGCTTCTCTTCGCGTTTTACTTTTGCTATCGCCTGCTTGAAGTCTTTCTCTGTGACCTTGAACCTGCTTGCTCTTATGGCGAAGTAGCCTGCTTCTGTGCATGACGCCTTTATCTCTGCTCCGGAGAACCCTTCCATCAGCTTGCACATCTTCTCTGCGCCGAAGCCTTTCGTGAGCGTCATGTTCTTTGTGTGGATCTTGAATATCTCCTTTATGCCGTCGATGTTCGGATTGTCTATCTTTATCAGCCTGTCGAGCCTTCCAGGCCGCAATACCGCGGGGTCGAGTATGTCCTTGCGGTTTGTGCAGCCGACTATCTTGACGTTGCCTAGCGGCTTGAACCCGTCTATCTCCGAAAGCAGCTGCATGAACGTGCGTTGCACCTCTCTCTCGCCGGATGTTCCGATATCTATCCTCTTTGACGCCAGTGCGTCCAGCTCGTCTATGAATATTATGGACGGGGCTTTCTCGCGTGCCATCTGGAATATCTCCTTGATGAGCTTGGCTCCTTCCCCGATGAACTTCTGCACCAGTTCCGAGCCCACCACTTCTATAAATGTGCTGTCTGTGGCTGACGCGACTGCTTTTGCTAGCAATGTCTTTCCTGTTCCTGGTGGGCCATACAGGAGTATTCCTTTTGGCGGTTCTATGCCTACTTTCTTGAAGAGTTCTGGTTTCTTCAGCGGGAGTTCGATGACTTCGCGTATCTCTTCTGCCTGCAGTGAGAGTCCGCCGACTTCGTTCCAGGTTATGCTTGGCTTCTCCACTATGACGAACTTCTCTACGTTGAATGTCTTTGAGAACGGTATCTTGCGCAGTACTGTGAGGTTCTTCTGTTCTACCAGGACCGAGTCTCCTGGCGCGAGGTCTTTTATGCCGCTTGCCATGCCGACGTAGAACTCGTTTCCGTTGTTCAGCCTCAGCAGCACGTTGTTTTCAAGCAGGTCCTTGACTTCTGCGACAAGGAGCGGTGTCTGCTGGAACTTCTCCATCTCTTTCTTGAGGTTGTTCACCGTCTCTTTGAGGAGCTTGTTCTCGTCCTCAAGAGTCTGTATGTCTGTAGAATATCCTGTGATGATGCTGCTCAGAATCTCTTTCTCCCTGCCTTCGACCTGAGTCGATCCGTTTGTTGGTGCTTTCGGCGTCATCATCACAAAATAAATTTTGGAGGTATTTAAATGTTATGTTGTAATTAGCACCACCAATAAATTTTCAGGCAGTGCCGCCGCCATTTTGCGGAGCGTCTCACTGCTAAACAGTCAGACTCGACAGGGGGACGCCCCCTACGGGGATGTCGAGTATCTGCTAAAGAAGAAACAAGCGTAGCCTGGCGCGGCACTGCAAAACCAATCGCAACTTTTATATATCCTCCTCCATCTTGATTCATCATGGTCGACGAACGCATATCCAAGCTCGCGAAAATCCTTGTGGAGCATTCCACCAAGGTGAAGAAAGGTGACCTGGTCGTCATAAATGGTGACACTGTCGCTGAGCCTCTGGTAAAAGAGGTCTACAGGCTATGTCTTCTGAAAGGTGCTTATCCTGCAGTGCATCTCTCTCTGCCAGGCATGGCACATACCTATTACAAGTACGCTAACGATGACCAGCTAGCCAGGTTCCCGGAAGTCGCGATGTTCGAGGCCAAGAAAGCGGATGTCTTCATCAACATCCATGGCGATATGAACACGCGCGAGTTGAGCAGCATCGATCCTGGGAGGATTGCGACCAGGGGCAAGGTCGTCAGGCCCATCTCTGATGTGCGCATGAAGAAGCGCTGGGTCGGCTGTGATTATCCCACGAACGCTCTTGCCATGGAGGCAGAGATGTCTTATGAGGAATATGAGAATTGGTTCTACGATGCGTGCAATGTCGACTACGTTGCTATGAAAAAGCGCAATCAGAAGCTCACAGACCTGCTGAACAAGAGCAGCGAGGTGCGTATTGTCAGCAAGAACACTGACTTGACGCTCAGCATAAAGGGCATGACTGCAGAAAACCGCCCGGGCCAGTATAATGTCCCTGACGGAGAGGTCTTCACCGCTCCAGAGAAGTTCAAGGTCAATGGCCACATCGAGTTCTCTTACCCGGCGATCCGCGGAGGGAACGAAGTCGATGGCATCTATGTCGAGTTCAAGAACGGCAAGGTCGTGAAAGCCACTGCGAAGAAGAATGAGAAGTTCCTCCACGCCATGCTGAAGATGGATGAAGGCTCTTGTTATATCGGCGAGCTAGGCATCGGGGTAAACTACAGCATCGACCGTTACACCAAGAACTTGTTGTTCGACGAGAAGATCGGCGGCACGATACACCTGGCGTTCGGCATGGCCTATGACGAATGCGTCGTCAAGAACAAGGCGAATGGCAACAAGTCAGCGCTGCATTGGGACATCGTCAAGGATCTCCGCCAGGACGGAAAGATATTTGTCGACGGCAAATTGGTGCAGAAGAACGGCAAGTTCCTGATTTGATAGTTCTTTTTTTGGCTCAAGCAGAGCCACGACCGTTGTTGCCTGTTAGCCCGCTAGTGCAACGAAATTAGTCACGGAAATGATTGGGTTTTCTCAGTTTAGCTTCGCAAAAAAGAATCAAGCGGGCGTGGCAACAAACGGAGCTTTTTCGACCATGGGGAGAAAAAGCGGAGTAGGGCGTGGCTCTGCGAGACGTGTCTATCTTCTTATTATCAGCAGGTTCTTCCCTGTCTTTGTCAGAACTTCAGGCCCGTTCTTGGTTACCAGGACGTCGTCTTCTATCCTTATGCCCATTCCGTTAGGCCGGTAGACTCCAGGCTCTATGGTTATAACGCTGTTTTCTAGCAGTCGCGTCACCGGTCTCCTTGGTGTCTTCTTTGGGTTTGGGCTCTCGTGTATCTCCACGCCGATTCCGTGGCCTATAAGGTGATTGAAGTATTTTGCTTCCTTGCCGAGCAGCTCGTGCGCCTTGGCGTGTATCTCCACAAAGCTTCTGCCGTGCGTGCACTGTTGTATGAGCTTAGTCTGCACATCGAGTACGTGGTGGTAGAGCTCTATATCCTGGACAGATGGCTCTCCTATGTACAATGTCCTGCTTATGTCTGAGCAGTATCCGTTATACTTTACACCGAAGTCTATGACGCAGAATCCCTTCTTCAATGGCATATCCGTGACTTGATGGTGGGGCTGGCATGCGTTGCTTCCGCTCGCCACCAACGGCTTGAATGCAGTCTCAAGTCCAAGTTTGTTGGTCTCGTATATCATGAACGCAGCTATTTCGGCTTCTGTCTTGAACCTCTTGAAGTTCCAGAGCGTGCTGTGCATTATCTCGTCTGCTATCCTGCAGGATTTCCTTATCGCTTCTATCTCCTCTTTGGTCTTTGTCGCTCGTAGTCTCATGCAGGGTATTGATATGTCGAAGAAACTTGCCTTTGTTGCAGTTTTCAGCGATTTGTAGAAGTTCAGGCTTATCCGGTTCTTGTCTATGCCTATACGAGGGTGTCTTTTCTTGACGAGCTTCTTCATCTCATCCGACATCTTTCCCTTCGCGAGTTTTACTTTGACCTTGCTGGTCTCTCTCGCCCGCTCATACTCTGCCCGGGGGGCTATCAAGAGCGCCTTCTTCTGCGTTATCACCAGGCCTCCGAATCCAGTGTATTGTGAGAAGTATTGCATGTTGGGGTCGGTTATGTCCCCGTCAAAGTTGAAGAACATGGCTGCGTCTATCTTCCTTTTGGCAAGCTCTTTCTGAAACTCTTTTATCTTCATCCTAAAAGAATAGATTTTAATACTATTTATAATTCTTATCCTCCAACATGCGCAAATTCAAGCTTAAGAACGGCCTTACATTGCTGTTTGAGCGCCGTGATACGCCCACAGTCACGATAGAGGTGAGTGTCGGCACTGGTTCTAACAACGAGTCGCATAATATCGCAGGCATCTCGCATTTCTTGGAGCACATGATGTTTGAAGGAACTAAGACCAGGACCGCCAAGCAGATAAGCGAGCTTATCGAGAACGTCGGCGGCGAGTTCAATGCCGCGACGTCTAATGAGCGCACTGCGTATTATGTCAAGCTCCTCTCTGCCAGGTTCGAGCTTGGTCTTGATATACTGTCTGACATGATAAAGAACCCAGCTTTTGACCAGAAGAGCCTTGAGAAAGAGCGCAAGGTCGTGCTTGAGGAGATCAAGATGGTCAATGACCAGCCCCTCCTCTACCAGTGGGTCCTGTTCGAGAGCTCTATCTTCAAGAAGCATCCTACCAAGAACCCAGTCTATGGCCGTGTCGACTCTGTTAAGTCCATCACCAGGAACCAGATGCTCTCTTACTATAGGAAGTGGTACTGCCCTTCCAACATAACCGTGTCTGTTGTGGGCAATGTCGCGGATCCTCTTGGCAAAGTCTCGAGGTATTTCGGCGAGTTGAAGCCTGCCAAGGCTCCAAAGCTCGAGAAGGTTGTCGAGCCCCGCGACTCCTCTCCGACGATAAAGAAGGAGAAGCGTGACATAAACCAGGCGTACCTGATGCTGGGCTTCAAGACCGCTAATCGTGCTCATAATGATAGTTTCATCCTTGATGTCATCTCTGCAATATACTCCAAGGGCCTTTCAGGCAGGATAAATGATGAGATCCGCGTGAAGCGCGGCCTCGCTTACTCTGTAGGTGCTGTCAGTGAGTCCAAGAAGGACTATGGTTTCTTTGTCTTCTATCTCAACTGCGCTAGGCAGAACCTTGAGCTCTGCAAGAGCATCGTCCTTGATGAGATAAGGAAGCTCGACAATCTCGGCAGCAAGGAGATTGAGGAGGCCAAGTCTCATATCCTCGGCCGTAACAGCATTGATGAGGAGGATTCGCATAGGCGTGCTGACGAGCTTGCGTTCTGGGAGTTCATCAAGGATGCTAAACTCGCGGATTCCTACAAGGACAACATAAGGAAGGTCTCGAAGCAGGATATCATCAGGGTCAGGGACAGGTTCTTGGACGAGAATTACACGATGGTTGTGATAAGCAAGTAAGTATTACCTCGTTATCTGATAGCTCTGTACCGTCTCGAAGAGCTTCTTTGCCTTTGCGTTCTTGGCGAAGTGCTCTCGTATGGGCTTTACCATCTCGTTTATGTAGAATGCCGTCGCTGTCTTGAGGTCCATCGGGTGCAGCTGTCCTTCTGTGTATATCTTGACGAGCTCGTCGTAGCCGTGTATCTCTAGGTTGCCGCCGAACTTTGCTGGGCGTTTTATCTCCATGACTGGGAACTTCTCGAACACGAGATACTTGCAGTACTCCATGATGGGGTTCTCTGCTGTTATCTTCTCCGGGCAGTATGCCTTTGTTATCTTGCGCTTTATGTCCTCTTCCGTGTCTGTCATGAATACTGCGGAGTCTGGTTTTGATTTTGACATCTTCATTGCTATTGCGCGCTCGACAGCATCTACCTCTCCTGTCGGAGGCTGTCCTAGCCCCATGAGCATGTGGTGGTGGACGCATACTGGCTTCCAGTAACCTAGTTTCTCGCCGATCTCTCTGCCGAGCACATTTACCTTGCGTTGGTCCATGCCCAGCTGGCATATGTCTGCTTTCAGGTAGAATATGTCTGCGCACTGCATGCATGGGTATAGTATCTGCGATGCCTGCAGCACCTCTTCCTCTTTCCTTCCCATTATCTGCCCGCAGCGCATTATCCTGTTGACTGTTGAGTTGCGCGCGACTTGCATCACGGTCTTCCAGTAGTTTGTGTCTTTCGCCAGGTCAGATGCCCAGATGAACTCGACGTTCTCTGTGTCTATTCCTGCCGCTTTCCACATCTCGATGAGATATTTGCCTACTGTCTGTATCTTCTCGAGGTCTCCGCCCATCTTGTTGTTTGCCCATCCATGCCAGTCTGCCACCAACATCTTGAACTTGACTCCTGCCTTGGTCATCTTGCTGATGTTTATCGCTCTCATGATGCCTTGGGCTATGTGTGGGTTTCCGCTGGGCTCGAAGCCGTCGTAGGCTACGAGTTTCTTCCCGGATTCTAGGAGTGTCTTTAGCTCTTCTTCTGAGATTATCTCTTCTCCCACTTGCCTTATCAGCGCCAGTCTTTCTTCGGTATCCATTTTAGTGTGCTGTTGAGAGTTTCTTATTTAAAGCTTTTTGTTGCGTCTGGGCGGGTTCTGGATGGGTTTTCTGCCTCCTTCTCTTTCTCTGCCTTTAAATAGCGCGTAATATCTCAAAACAAAAAGATTTATATATGCCATGGAATACGGTATTACTCAAGAGTAATCTATATTATCACTATTGACTGCCCAAGAGAGGTGTAGAACATGGCTGAGGAAGAGAAACGCTTTGCGCGAGAGTTGATGGGAAAGACTGTTGTTTCTAAGACCGGTAAGAAGTTCGGTGAGGTCGGCGATGTGATATTTGAGGCCAAGTCTGGCGAGCTGATCCACATGGTCCTTGTGAACCCTACTCCTTACAGCGAGAAGCTGGAGTTGGAGAAGGACAAGGGCGGGAACATACTCATCCCGTTCTCAGCGCTGATGGCCATCGGCGATTACATGGTCATCGCAGAAGAGGACATCATCTAAATTTTTTATATCTCTATTTCTTGTATTTTTGATTTATCAAGCAGCGCCACCGCCATTTTGCGAAGCGTTAAACGGCAGCATCATCGCGCTCGACAGGGGGTCGCCCCCTACGGGGATGTCGAGCTTCGTCGAGAACATGTACCAGCGTAGCCTGGCGTGGCGCTGCTTTTAAAAAAGAAAAGTTTATATTCCGTCGTGGTTTATTTGGCTCATCATGGAACATGCCATCTGGACGGAGAAATACAGGCCTAAAGACTTTGATGAGGTTCTGGGCCAGGACGCGATTGTAAAGCGTGTCGAGGCCTTTGTCAAGGAGAAGAACATGCCCCATCTGCTGTTCACAGGTCCTGCTGGTGTCGGCAAAACATCTCTTTCATTGGTCATCGCAAGACAATTGTTCGGGGAGTCTTGGCATAGCAATTTCCTCGAGCTTAACGCTTCTGATGAGCGCGGTATAGACATTATCCGCAACAAGGTCAAGGACTTCGCGCGCACAAGGGCCATCGGCAACGTCCCTTTCAAGATAATCTACCTGGATGAGTGTGACGCCCTGACCAGGGAGGCCCAGCAGGCCCTCAGGCGCACGATGGAGAACTACACCCAGACCTGCCGTTTCATCCTATCTGCGAATTACAGCAGCAAGATAATCGATCCTATCCAGTCGCGCTGCGCGATATTCCGCTTCAAGCCTCTTCCGAAGGATGACATCGGCAGGCTGATCAAGAAGATAGCGAAGAGTGAGGAGCTGGCCATAGATGAAAAGGCTGTTGATGCCCTTTACACAATATCTGAAGGGGACTGCAGGCGCGTCGAGAACATACTCCAGAGCGCCGCTGCGATAGGCAAGAAGGTGAATGAGGAAGTCATCTACTCTCTCGCTTCCGTAGCCAGGCCGAAAGAAGTCAAGGATGTCCTCGAGCTTGCTTTGAAGAACAAGTTCATTGACGCGAGAGAGAAACTTCTAGATGTCATGCTCAATTATGGCCTTTCAGGCCTTGATGTCATCAGGCAGGTCCAGAAGGAGCTGTATCATCTTGACCTGGATGGCAGGCGCAAGATGACTCTGATAGAGAGATGCGGCGAGGCCGAATTCAGGATGACTGAAGGCAGCGACGAGTTCGTCCAGCTGGAGGCATTCCTTGCGACCGTGGCTCTCGTAGGTTCAGAGAAATAGATTATAAAAATAATATTTTCATGAAAAAGAGGGAAGATGGAAAAGGATATCCTAGATGAGATCAGTAAGAAGAGCCAGGAGATAATGCGTTCTAATGAGGAGCTCGCCTCTAGGCTGAAGCGCAGCCAGGACTCGATATCCATGTTCAACCAGGAGCTTGCCCGTCTTAAGTCCGGCGGCGGTGAGCTGGACGTGTCGATAAGGTCTGAGCTGGAGCGTATGAAGTCTGACCTTGAGGAGAAGCGCCAGATACTGAAGACGCTTATCGACGATCTTGAGCCTCTTGAGCTTGACCTTTCTAAGAAGGAGGATGTGATAAACCTCTTGTCGAGCCGTGTGGATGGCCAGACATCTAGGATTGAGTCGCTTTCAAAGGAGCTTGTCGCTTCAAAGGGCCAGCTCCAGCAGTTCATTGATGAAAATTCTAATATGAAGAAGCAGGTCGCTGAGAAGGATGCCCTGCTGAAGGTCGTCAAGGACAGGCTTTCAGAGAAGACTACGCTTCTCAAGGAGGCTGAAGAGAAGTGCCGCAACCAGGAGCAACAGCTTGACTCGTCGAGGAAGCAGCTTTTTGCGCTGGACAACAAGTCCAAGGCTGTCGAGTCGCGCGTCTTCTCGACAGATGAGCAGAACCAGAAGCTTCTTTACGAGTTGATGAAGCAGAAGGAGAGGTTGAAGCCTCTCGAGGCTGCTGTCGCGGATAAAGAGCGGCTTCTTGCTGTCAATGAGAATGAGTATTCCCAGTCGCTTGAGCTGCTGAAGACAGAAGAGCAGGAGAAGCGCGTCATGTTGATGCAGAACCATGCCAAAAAGATAGCGGCGATGAATGCATCGTTAGCATTGCTCAAGGCGAAGATGGAGCAGCAATCACTTATATTGGACCAGCGCTCGGCCAAGGAGCGCGCATTGATAAATGATTTCAACACCAGGATGCGGGAATTGGTGACGTCCGGACCTGAATCATTTCCTGATATTAGTGTAGATCTTGGGGCTGCCGAGCCTGTTGATGAAGAGCTGAGATTTACGCTTTCTGAGCCTGCTGCTGTAGAGGACTCTGGTGTGACTTTCCCTTCGAAGCTTGATGAGATAATGCCTGTCATCGAGATGGCCTTGGACCACGGAGAGGACATTGACAAAGTCCGTCATTCCCTTGTCAGCTCTGGCTATTCCAAGCGCGACATAGAAGATGCTATTTCTAAGCTGAACATCGTCGAGAAATAGAAAAAATATAATATAAAAAAATATTAAACCATTAAGAGGTCTTATCCTCCGACGTGCTGCACTTCCAGTTTCTTCTCTATGTACTGGTCGTAGTCATAGGTCAGCTCGATCATAGCCAGCTTCTCCATGTCTGTGGGGCTGTTGATCGTCTGTGTGCACCTGACTTCGCGCTCGCCGTTGAGCAGCTGGGCGTCTCCCTCGAACACGGATCCAGAGGCTGCTCCGTTCTGGAGGCCTGAGCATGTCAGTCCGTCAGATATCCCTGTGTCGACTTTTATGTGCACTTTGTCCTTCTTCTGGAAGTCCTTGTCGCACTCGCTTCCGGCTTCATGTACTGTGCCGGTGCCGATGTGCTTGACCTTCAGCACGAAAGATACCTTGTTGGTTGATGATACTGATTCCCTGAAAGCCGCTACTTGTACTGGTGCTCCTGAGTTGTCCAGTGGCTTGTCTTCGTTCACGCTGCAGAGCTTTCCTTGTCCGCCCTGTGTGCCGAGTATGTCCTCGAGGACGCATAGTTTGGTATTGGCGACAGTGCCGTACTTGTAGCAGACGTCTGCCCTTACGTTATATGTTACCGAGCCGGCTATCTCTTTCTGGTGTGTGAAGCTCGCTCCGCTGGCTGGGAAGTCAATGCTTAATGTCTCGCCCTGTATCACTGCCCCTTCTGCGTCTTTCTGCGCGCCTCTTATCTGTGCTGGGCTGTCCTGCGTTATGTCTGCTGCGCTTACGCCGAAGTCTGCAGGATCGATGCCAGATATCCTTACTGTCGCGTCAGCGCCAGTATCGATTGTGTGGTCTCCCTTGTTTGTCAGCACGATGCTTATGCCGAATGGCTGGTCCTTGTCCAGGACTTTGTCAGGCAGCGAGCCTGGCGCGAATGATATCGCGAGTCCTTCTGTGCCGCCGACGAATTTTGATCCTAAGTTTTGTGGTTGGTTGTTGCCTTGTCCGCATCCTGCTACGACTAGCAGCAGTGCGATGCATGCAATCAGGATTGCTTTCCTCATTTTTCTGCCTCCTTTGATCTAACCTTTTGATTATCTTCCAAAGGCCAAGTTCTCTATCTCTACCATCTTGCTTATCGAGCTCTTATAGCCGTAGAACAGCTTGACCTCGAGCGGTGTCTGGTACGCTGCCATGTTTGGTATGTTCAGGTACTTGCAGAATATCGTCGCTTGGTTGTTGACGAGCCTTATCTCGTGTGTAGCTGGCTCGCAGTCGAGCGGCTGTTGTGAGATGCTTGCCTGGTAAGTAAGGAAATTCAAGTCTCTGTACTGTAGGTTTGCAGGGCAGGATGCCATGCTGTTCATGTTGAACACTGTTCCGCCAGCGGTTGCTGTGGAAGATCCTGACCCTTCTCCGGCGCTGTTGCCTATGTGTATCCTGAAGTACATGCCGTTAGGTCTCGCCTCTGCTTCTATGCTCTGCACTGCGACTGGCGCGCCTTGGCTTCCTGTTGCATATACCTTCTGCACCCTGCAGGCCTTGTCTGTTGTAGTATCGAGGGGATTCGCGTCGACGCAAACCAATGGGGTTGCAATCGTCTGGTATTGGTAGCACGCGGTCAGCATGAATGTTGGCTTATAGCTGGGCATGTTGTTTTGCAACAGCACATTCTGCGCTTCGAAAGGTATTGTCATGTAGCCTCCTTCTGGGTTGAATGGCGTCTTTCCGTCCAGCGGCTGTGCCATGATATGTGTCGGAGGGGATACCTGCACGATGTTAGGATCGTAACCTGTGAGGTAGAATGCTGCGCTTGGGACTTGGTATGTTCCTCTGTTCCTGACCTCGAAAAGGAATGATAGTGGCGCTCCTGTATAAACTTTAGCAGGCGGCTGGTCTGGCACGAACTGCATTACGAGTCCTTCTGTGCCTGTTGCTACGAATTCTGCTGATACTGGTGGCTCTCCTTTCTTTGATCCGAACGAGCCGCAGCCCGCTAATATCATTAATGCTAGAAACAAGCTGACAAGGATGGTTTTTCTTGCTTTCATTTTTTACGCCTCTTTAGGGTTGATTTCCGGTTTTTGAGTATATATATTTTTCGGTGGGTTTGCTCTGCTCTTGTCACTTTTTACAGCGTGCCACCGAGCGTTAGCGAGTGTGGCACTGGGTTGCGGGATCAAGGAACATTGAAAATGCAAGGCATTTTTAATGTGCTCAGAAACCAGTGGTTTCTGACATAAGACCCTTGTTTAAGGGCAGCAGATGTTGGTTGTGCCGCCAGAGCATAGGCTCCTGAAGCATCCCAATCTTGTTGCGCAGGCATCTATCTCCTCTTCATCATCGCATGTTACTGTCTTGCAGCTGAATCCTGGGTGTGCTGCTGCGCATC